>NZ_JADNKB010000011.1:58087-150324 GCF_015555225.1 Clostridium sp. D46t1_190503_E9 | reverse complement strand
CAATATTACTTGACTTAATTATATCATATATTTTCATACCGTATTATTCAATTTTCAAAGACTATTAGTTCGTAATAGTATCAAATGATTTACCAAAGCACCAAAGTAATATACAATAATTATAAAACAATTTATATTATGATCTTGGTTAATAACTAGATTAAGCAAAAAAGAGTTAATAAGGAGATTAAAATTGCTTTATTGGTAATTGATACACAAAAGTCAATAACAAATGAAAAATTATATAGGTTTGACACATTTGTATCTAATGTTAAAGAAACAATAAACAAGGCTAGGGAAAATAGCATTGAAGTAATATATATACGTCATGATGATGGAGAGGGCGGAGATCTAGCCAAAGGAACAGAGGGTTTTGAACATGGATTCCATATTTTAGTTCCACAAAATGCAAATACAACGATAGATAATGAATTTATGACAGCAGAACAAAGCTATAAATATCATAATGAATTTATGTGGAATGGAAGATATGCAGAATGTATTTCATTAGATGAAACAATTAGAAAAATGAGTATTTAAAGTTCGATTATATTACTCATAGGAAAATATGAAGTTAAAAAGGAGAGTAATAAATGGAAATAAAAATAATAAATCAGGATTTTTCAATTTGTAAAATACAAGATCTATCAGAAGTAAATTATTCAGATGAATTTTGTTTTATAGGAAAGACAGATGAAGAATTATCATTAGTATGTAGTACAAATATGGTGCCTAAAAATGTAATTGAATGTGATAATGGATGGAAAGCATTTAGAATACAAGGTGCATTAGATTTTTCACTTATTGGTATATTATCAAAAATATCAACTTTGTTATCAGAGAATAAAATTGGGATATTTGCAGTATCTACATATAATACAGATTATATTTTAACTAAAGAAGAAAATTTTGAAAAATCAATAAAAGTTCTTGAACACAATGGATATATAATAAAGCGATAAATTTTAATATGCATTTAGATTGTTTCAAAAAATTAATCCTCATACAAATTAATTAATAAATTAGAGGTGAAATAAATATGTCAAATTCAAAATTTTATTATATAGATATAAATGCACCTAAATGAAATTAACCTAATCATATAGGTACATCTGCAATAATTAAATATAAGAACAAAATTCTGTTAGAAAAAAGAGTAGTTAGTGGCAGATGGCTTTGATTGGTGGTGGATTTAGGTATTAATTTTAAAGGGGGCGGGGTAAAATGAAGTTAAAAGTAATTAAGTTAACAGAAGAGAATTTGGAAGAATGCATAGACTTATTTATAGATACATTTTCAAGAGAACCTTGGTATGATGAATATGATTCAAGAGAGCAGGTAAAGGATTTTTTTATAAATCATATGGGAAATAATTATTTCTTAGGATATATAGGATTGTTAGATGAAAAGATTGTAGCATTAAGCTTAGGAATGAAAAAGTCTTGGATAGGTGGTATGGAATATTATATAGATGAATTTTGTATAAGCTATGATCTTCAAGGAAAAGGTATTGGCAGCTTGTTTTTAAAAGATATAGAAAAATTACTAATTAATGAAAAAGTTGAAGGAATGATACTTAACACAGAAAGAGATTATCCTTCATGTAATTTCTATCAAAAAAATGGATTTAAAATACTAGGGGATCTTATTGTTTTAGGAAAATAAGATAGTATATTAATAGATAAATCCAATCTATTAAGGGATTTTCTAAGAAGATGATGATATAAAAAATATTATAGAAACTTGAAATTGAAATGAGCTTAATTATGTTGTAGGATGGAAAACTTATGCTTTTTTACTTACAGCGCGATGAACATAAGAAAAATAACTTCGTTTTAAAAACTAGTGTAGAAATATATAAAATGAATTAATCAAAAAAATTAAGGGGGAAAACAATGATTTATGTTGCTTTACTAAGAGGAATAAATGTTGGGGGAAACAACAAAATAGATATGAAACTTCTAAAAAAAACATTTGAAAGAATAGGTATGGAATCTGTTATTACATATATAAATTCTGGGAATGTAATTTTTATCGATATGAAGCACACAAAGAAAGAAATAATAGAACTTTTAGAAGAGGCTATATTTAGAGATTTTCAGTTAAATATTAAAGTTTTGATTCGTAGTATAGATGATTTTGAGAATATGATGAAGCTTTTGCCAGAGTCATGGAAAAATGATAAATACATGAGAAGTGATGTATTATTTTTATGGGAAGAAATCGATAAAGAAACAGTGATTGATGAATTAAAAATTAAACCAGAAATAGATACAGTTATGTATGTACAAGGAGCAATTTTATGGACATTAGATAAAGAAAATATTACGAAAAGCGGCTTAAATAAATTTATAGGAACTGACGCATATAAAAAAATGACAGCAAGAAATGTTAATACTACCCGTAAAATATATGAAATTATGAAGGGATTAAATGAGGTTTAATTAGGATAATAGCAATAGTAGAATTATTATACGGTAGTAATATTTATTTCAGATTATATAGAATCAATATTTTAATAAATTACCTATATTTATTGTTTCAAAATTAATAATATTTATTTTAGTTACATATGAGTAGTGAAGTTATATATTTCATTTGAAGAGAGAAATTTTGTAGTTACTTTATTTATAAATAAGGTAACTACATTTTTGTATAATGGGTATAGTTTGAATTTTTACTTATGATAAGAGAACGCTTATGATGATAAATGATATAAAAAGTACGAAGGAGAATTTTATGCCAAGAAAAGATTCTATTGATATTGGGGAGTTAACAGATTCTGCTTTCTATATTTTATCTAGTGTTATTGATGAAAAGCATGGTTACCTAATTATGAAGACTATTGAGAAGTTTACTGATAATGAAGTTACTATTGGTCCTGCATCGCTTTATACAACACTAAAAAAGCTTTTAGCAGCAGATTTAGTTGAGTTAAGTTGTGATACAGATGAAAATAAAAAGGTGTATAAAATAACCAATAAAGGGTAAGAGATGCTTATAAAAGAGATTGAACGTAAAAAGCAGATGGTTAAATTTGCTGAAAAATTTTTGGGTTAGGAAAGGGTGATATTCTTGAAAAGTAAATATGTAATTATTAATGGTCTTGCTTTTAGTGAAGAAAGTGATATGGAAAAACTAAAAAATTATGCGAGTCAAGGTTGGATACTAGAAGATATAGTAGGAGGTTTTTTCTATAAGCTAAGAAAAGATAAACCTCAAAATATAGTGTATAGTTTAGATTATCAATTGGATGTCGATGGAGAGTATTTTACCATATTCAAAGAAGCAGGATGGGAGCTTGTTCTTTCTGTCAATAACCAAATGCATATTTTTTTAGCGCAAGCTGGGACTAAGCCTATTTATAGTGATAGTAAATCGGAAATAGATAAATATACACGTGTAAGAAATCAAACGAGAAGGGGAACAATCTATTCTTTAATAATGGCTATATTATTGATAGGGTTGTCAGTTTTTTCTGCAATAGCTATAAGACCTATATTTCTGATTATCTTAGCGTTATTAGTAATTGATATTTTTATATTTGTCTTTAATTTTATGCCTTACTTAGCGTATAACTCTAGAATTAAGCAAATAAAAAGAAATGGTAGATGTAAAAGTGAAGCAATAAATAACAAAATTACATGGAAATTATATGCATTTGCAGGTGTTATGTTTTTGGTGTTAGGAATTTTAAATTTAATTGAGAAGAAATATTCTTCATTACTATATATAATTTTAGGTGCCTTTGATATTGTTTTAAGTTTAGATTACTATAAGAAATATAAAAAGTCTTTATAAATTCTATTCAAGATTAACGAGATAATATGGAGAGAAAAAATACCTGATTGGACAAATGAGATTTTTCAAAAGTAGCCAGTAAAATTATAAAAGCTTTACTAGCTATATTTATATAAAATTAAAATTTAAATTTGAATTTCATTTTACAATTAGTCTTTTATTATACTTCCATTTTCAATTAAAACTACATATATTCTAGATTCTTTATCATTAATTGTTATAATATTACTATTGAAATATATTTTTCTCATTTTCTTAGATCCTAATATTTACCTTATATAAACTTTTTATTTTGATCTTTAACTTTTTTTATTGATGTAAGTAATAAAATATATCCTAAAAGCAAACATCCTATCATTACTATCCATCCCATATTAAAGCCAAAATTATCTACTATAACCCCAAATAAGGTTGACCCTAACGCATATCCTAATGCGAATATAAGATTTATAATACCTAGTATTACACTAGAGTCTTTTTTACCGAATACATCTGTAGTCATAAATGCTGGTGCTGACATATATGAATAAACATTTAAACCATATGCTATCGAGAATAAAAATGCTAAACTATGAACTTTACTTGAAATAAGTAATCCTATTACAGCTACCATTGAAAGTACAAATGACATAGACATTGTTTTTAATGTACCTATTTTATCAAATAAAACTCCTCCAGTTATATTTCCTATTAAACCGAATAATGCAAATACTGAACCTAATGTACCAACTAATGTTGCACTCATTCCAAGTTCTCCTGTAAAATAGGTTGCATATTGAGTACTTAATGCAGATATAGCAATTGCTATTATTGCATACCCTATTGAACATCTCCAAAAATACTTATTCTTAGTTGTTTCTTTTACACCTAAACCTTTGAATCTATTATCTTCCATATTAGATTCATTAGAGTTTTCCTCAACTACTTCTACTTCATTAGCTTTAGGCATTCTCATAAATAATAGTATTATTGGTAAACTGCATAGCAATGAAATTATCCCAAATACTATATAACTATAACTTGATCCCTTTGATGCTAACATTTGTGATGTGATTTCTTGTAAAAACACATTACCTATAGATCCCCCAGAAAATGCTACACCTAATGCTATACCTCTACCTTTTTTAGGAAACCAATTGTTTATTACATATGGCACTCCTAAGCTTGACAATAGAACACATCCTACTTGACATACTCCAGATAATATATAAAATTGAGGTAATGTTTGAGCAAAACCAAAACCTAAAAATCCTAATGATGATAATACTGTTCCTACTATAAATAATATTTTTATATTTATCTTACCAAATAATTTACCTAAAAAGGGTGAAAATGTAGCAGATGCTAATGCTCCAAATGTAAAAATTAATGAGAATGATGCTAATGAAAAATCAAACTTATTAATTACATATGGTATAAATAATGGTTGAATATTTTGTGCAATTGCAAATGGAATAGCTTGCATAAACATACATATGAATACTATTAAATATTTTTTTCTATTATTGTTAATTAACAATTTATCTTTTTTCATAATATATTTCCTTCCATTGTCTATTTAATAAATTTCTATTTTTATTATATATATTTGCATTTAATCTGTTAAATATAGATATCTTATATTACATATAATCAAATACTTATTATGTGATATATGAAAATATTTATATACAGTATAAAAAAATATATTTAACAAATTTAAAATCAAACATGAATTCAAAATAAACATGAATTCAAAATAAACATGAATTCAAAAAAATAGAAGTTTTATCTATAAACAAGGTAACTACATTTTTTATAATATGTATAATTTGAATTTTAATTATGGCAAGAAGAAGTCATAGAGCGTGCTAAAAAAGTTGCTGCAGTATTTGATTTTTGTGAAGACCATAAATATTCATTAGACCTATCTTTAGCAATATAAATAAGAGATGAAGAAAAAGCAGTAGAAACTATTATAAAAATTGTAAATAAATTTAAATATCAAGTTTATAGTAAACAAATTTTTAATTAATGTTATAATAAAGTAAGTACAGGATAATAATTTAACTAAAGATTAAAATTAAAGAGGCAAATTATATATGAGAAAAGTAAAACCATTGAATGATTTTATATTTAAGAAAATATTTGGTGAAAAAGGTAATGAAGATATTCTAATATCATTTATAAACGCAGTTTTAAAGAGAACTAAAAAGGAACCTATTGTAGAAGTCGAAATTATTGACAATAAACAATTAACTAAAGAACTTATTTTAGATAAAACAGGAATTATTGATGTAAGAGCAAAAACTTCTAAAGGTGAAAACATAGATATAGAAGTACAGCTTACAAATCAAGGAAATATGGATAAAAGAACATTATTTTATTGGGGAAAGATGTATCTTGAAAACATAAAGCAAGGACAAGATTATACTAGTTTAGAAAAAGTTATAACTATAAATATATTAGATTTTGAATTTTTAGGAACAGATAGTTATCAATCTTCATTCCATTTATGGGAAGATATAGAGAAGGATTATAGGTTAACAGATGTCGTAGAAATCCATTTCTTAGAGTTACCTAAATTCAGAAACAAGAAAAATAAAGATTACAAAGAAAACGACATAGAAAGATGGCTTATGTTTTTAGAAAAAGATATATCTGAAACTACATTAAAGGAGTTGATGAGTTTGGATACAGCAATAGAAAAAGCTGAACAAAAAATCGAATACTTAAGTAGTGATGAAGAAGCTATGAGAATTTATTATGAGAGAGAAAGATCACTGCATGAAAGAGCTAATATGATTAGTTCAGCAGAAGAAAGAAAAGCAATAGAGATAGCTAAAAATTTATTAGATATTTTAGATAATGAAACAATAGCTATGAAAACTGGATTGAATATAGAAAAAATTAAATTATTAAGAGATAAAAGTTAGTAGGATAGGTGAAACCCTATCTTATTTTTTTATAAAAATACATAATTAAAACTTAAAATTGCAATTTACTATTTAAATTTTAGATAGGTAAGTATAAAAAATAAATGAATCATTGCTTTAGCTTTATGTGGCATATTAACATAATTTATTTCAGCAATTTATTCTGTTATATGGTAATCTAGAGGAAAAGATTATGAATATTTTTTAGGATTTATTGATGCCATCAGTGGAGATTTCAGTTAAATATAAAAGTTTTGCCGGAGTTATGTAAGAATGATAAAAGCATGAGACGTGATGGATTATTTTATGGGAAGAAATCGGAAGAGGAACAATGATTGATGAATTTTTATAATATCTATAGTTTGAAGTTTTATTTATGTTAAGAAGGAGTTTATCATGAATAAATGAGATTAGATGATAAAGAGCTCATAAGTATATTAGATAAAAAATAAGCCTATAGCGATAATATCTAATGATTAAAAGTCTTTATAAATTCTATTCAAGATATTTGAAAATGTAAAAAACATCATTTGCAGGAATAATGAGAATCGTATATGTGGAGAACTAAAATTATAAAGTATTAGGTTTATAATCCATTGAGGTTGGTATATAATATTTGTATAGATGTTTTATAAAGGAGGTAATTTAATTGGAAAATAAGGATATTAATCTGTATGATATTTTTATAAAATATTCATATAGTCAATTAAAGGAATTATTTAAAAAGGCAACGACAAAAGAAGAACAAGACTTTTATATGACATTATCTAATTTGGTATTACAAAAAGAACAGGCGAAAGTTATAGGTGAATAGTATGCCAACTTATACAATTTTTGCAGGAGTTAACGGTGCAGGCAAAACTTCAATATACAAATCTATATATTATAATGAAAATAAAGATGAGAAAAGAATAAATACTGATGAAATGGTAGCTAGAATTGGATCTTGGAAAGATAATAATCTTCAAGTTAAGTGCGCAAGAGAAGCTGTTAAGTTAATAAAACAATATATTTTGGAAGACATATCTTTTAACCAAGAAACAACACTATCTGGCAAAAGTATAATAAAGAATATGAGATTTGCAAAGGAAAAAGGTTTTTATATAGTTATGAATTATATAGGGGTAGAAGGTCCTGAAATTGCTAAAGAGAGAGTTAAAATTAGAGTAAGTAAAGGTGGGCACGGAATACCTGATAAAGATATAGAAAGAAGATATTATGATTCACTAAAGAATTTAAATGATGTAATTCGAATATGTGATGAAGTAAATATATACGATAATACAGAAGTATTAAGAGAAATTATGTATTTTAAAAATGATGAAATAATATGGAGAGATAAAAAAATACCTAATTGGGCAGATAGTATTTTTCAAAAGTAGCTAGTAAAATTATAAAAGTTTTACTAGCTATATTTATATAAAATTATAACCAAAATTTGAATTTGAGATCTATTAATTATATATTTAAGAGGATTCCTCTAAGAGGTTATATTAAGATATTTTTAGTTGATATTAAATTTTTGATTCGTAGCCTAAATGATTTTGAGTATATTATAAAAGTTTTTGCAAGGATTATAAATATAAGAACATAAGCACTATTTTCATGGGGAGAAATCGCTAGAAAGATTCTATATAGGGCTCCAATTTATTGCACACTATATAGAATCAAGATTTAATAGATAACTTATATTTACTTTTGGTAATTATAGACTAATTATATGCAATAATATATAATCAAGATGAATATTAATTTGGAAATAACTTTAAAACTTAAGGGGGAACTTTTATGAATTACGTAGTGATGCAAGTAGTGTTAAAAGAAAAATTTATAGGAACAGGGTCGGGGAATTTGACGGAATTAGAAAAAGTCATAAATACTCAAGCTGAAAAAGGATATCGATTACATACAATTACTACTGCGGCATCAGGAAGTAAAGGGATGCTTGGCGGAGATAGAATTCAAGCGACATTAGTGTTTGAAAAATTATAATTATAAATTCCAGTTTTACGGAAACATAAATTGATGTATATAAAAATTAATACAAATATATATTATTAATTTAGAAAAGAAAAAACTTTTACTTGTATTTAGGGATGCAGGTAAGAGTTTTTGTTTTTAGAAGTGAGAAATATAATGAAAAAATACCATTATTATTTACTTCATATGGAAAGAGAAAAATTTTGTAGTTACTTTATTTATAAATAAGGTAACTACATTTTTTATAATATGTATAATTTGAATTTTAATTATGGTAAGAAAAAGTTTATGATGATTAAGTGAGATTTGTTAAAGTGAACTAGCAAGTTAACATTTATAAATTGCTTAAACATATCAAATAAGTGAATTTGTTTAGCTATTTAATTAGCTATTTAAACAGTGGAGATACATGAAAATTTGCTTATTATTATAGTAAGAAATTAATATGTATTTTATAAGTGTAATATTATGTTAATAAATGTAATATGTGCTATAATTAACATAAAGAGTATTGTTAAAGGGGGAGGATTATGACTAAAGTTTCTTTGTTTTTTGGAGCTGGTGCTGAATGTTCATATGGACTACCATCAGGTGGAAAGTTCGCACTTGATATTTTTAGAATGAATACTAGTGATGATAAGATAAATTTAAAAGAACAATTAAATAATGTTGATAAGCAATCAAATTATGCAAGGTGGTTACCAGAAGGCTTTGATAATAAAAAACTAACTGCTTTTACAAAGACACAATATGAATCAATCGTAAAAGGTAGTTTAGAAAACAAAAGAAACAATATTTTAGATTACTTAAATAACTTTGATGAAAAGGTTAACTTAATATCACAAAGGTTGTATGATAATGGACTTGATATTGATAAAGTATTTTTAGATATAACAGGATTAGAATTAGGCGCCTATAATTATTCTCACATAATAAAGTTAAATCCATTGCTAGGAGGAGATAACTCCATTTTTGGAAGTAACTATTTTTCAGCATTTTTAAAACTTCTGGAAATAGAAAATGTGAGTTATCCATTTAAGTTAAATATAAGAAATATAACAAGAGCAATACTTGAACTATTAATAGGATCTTTAGGTGAAGATTTAATACATAGATTAAATGATGGAATTTTTTATGATAGTCCAGAAAGCATAGATTTATTTGATGATCTTGGAGCAATATTTACATTAGATTATACAAATACAGGCATGAAAGGCTTAGAACTATTAATAGAAAATGAAGATTTAAATATAAGAGAAGACTACAGTAATGAAGAGAAAATAACTAAATTTGGATTGCAGATATTAGAAGATATATATTCAAAAGCATTAGATTATCAAACATTAATTGATTCTAACTGGAGATACATTTATAGTCCAAAAACAGATTGGGGTAAATTCAACAAAATAGTTATATTTTTATATACAGTAAAAAGATATATAGAATCAATAGCTAAAAGCAATACAGAAAGAATAAAAGAAGGCAATGGATATTATCATGATGTTTTATATCTAAAAGAATTTGTAGATATAAATGCAATAGGAACAACAAACTACAATTCATTTATAGAAGATATAACTAAGGAAGATGTCTATTACCTAAATGGATCGATAAATGATTACTATGATCCATATTTAAATAAAATAATATCCTTTGATGAAAACAAAGAGAAAAAGCATATAATAGTACCTTTCTTATTTACTCAAAGTGGTATAAAACCATTAACCTCAGTTAAGATGTCTAAAAGATACGTAGATATGTTTAATAAGTTTAAAGAATCAGATATCATTTGCGTGTGTGGATTTGCTTTCAATTGTGATGATGGACATATAAATGGCTTATTTAGAGAATTAATAGAAGATTATAATAAAACTATATGCATACTTCATTATGTAGATGGAAGCCACTTCAACTTAAGAACAACAATAAATGAATATAAAGAAAAGTTGAGACTAGATAATACGTCAAACTTAAGAATTATAGCCGTAGATGGGAATAGAAATGAAATTGGTAGTGGGGAGAAGTGGTTTGAGGTTATGGTTAGGAAGGGAAGGATTTAAAATAATAAATGGTGAACAGTACCATAAATAAATGATAAAACTAGTCTTAATCAAGGAGCATAACTTGTTAAGGCTAGTTTTGTAAGTTAAGTAGCATATTATAAGGTTAATAGTATATTATTTATCAAAAATATAAATGAATTTAAAAACTTAAGGTTTCGTAAGAATTTTTTATAATTGATGTAAACTCTATCTTCTACAATAAAGTCATAATGCGCGAGGGGGAGTAGAAGATATGAAAAGAGTATTTAAATCAATTCTAGTGTTTATAATAATATTGTTATTATGTTGGTATGGAGTAAATAGTATAAACTATACTAGAATAGAAAAAAGAAATAGTAATGTAAATGATATTTTAATTTTAGTAAATAAAAAAAATGGGTTAGATAAAAGCTATATACCCATAGGATTAACCATACCTGAAATACCATTTTCTGATGAAGTAACAAATGAAGAAAAACAGGTAGCAGGAATTATAAAAGAACCATTAGAAGAATTAATAAATGAAGCTAAAAAAGATGGAATAATCTTAAAAGGTAATTCTGGATATAGGTCTTATGAATCTCAAGAGATTATATATAATGATAGGGTAAGAGATGAAGGTAAAAGAAGTGCAGATGCATATGTAGCTAAACCTGGATTTAGTGAACACCAAACAGGATTATGTATAGATATTACTAATGAGTATAAGTATTTTGCTGAAGGAACACTAGAAGCTGAATGGCTTGAAAAAAATTGCAGTAGATTTGGATTTATTATAAGGTATCCTAAGAATAAAAAAAGAATCACTGGAATAGAATATGAACCTTGGCATATTAGATATGTAGGAAAAGATGTGGCAAAATATATTTATGTTAATGGAATTACATTAGAAGAATACCTAAAAAAATAAAGTGTGGAGGAAATATGAGTTATAATAATATTCTTGTAGTAGATGATGAAAAAGAAATTAGAGATTTATTAGAGATAAATCTTAAAAGTGAAGGATATTTTGTATTTAAAGCTAGTTGTGGCAAAGAGGCGTTAGAAATATTAAATAAAGAAGTAATTCATTTGATAGTATTAGATATTATGATGCCAGATATAGATGGATTAGAGGTTTGTAAAAGAGTAAGAATAAATAACAATATTCCTATTTTAATGTTAAGTGCAAAAGTTGAGGATATGGATAAAATACAGGGAATAATGACTGGGGCAGATGATTATATATGCAAACCCTTTAATAGCTTAGAATTAATAGTTAGAATAAAGGCACTAATTAGAAGGACATATTTTTTAAATTCTAAAATATCAAATTCAGATAATATAATAATTATTGACAATATGATTATAGATAAGAGACAGCATAGGGTGACGGTAAATAAAAATGAAGTAGTACTTACAGCAAGAGAATTTGACATTTTATATTTGTTAGCTACTAATAGGGGAAGAGTTTTTAGCGCGGAGGAAATTTTTGAAAGAGTATGGAAAGAGAAATATTATCAATCAAATAATACAGTTATGGTTCATATGAGCAGATTAAGAGATAAATTGGAACAGAACTCATATGGAGATAAGATAATACATACTGTATGGGGAGTTGGATACAAAATTGAAAAATAAAATAATTGTTAATTGTTGGATAAAACCAATAGGTGAAATAGCAATATCAGTAGTGTTAACATATATAACAGCAAGTCTAATTAGAGAATTAATAATTTTATTATATAGGTATACAAATATTAAGATTATTGACTTTATATGGAGTTTATGGAACACACTACAGTATGAGGATATTGGCAGATATCTTTATATAATTGTAGCTTTACCTTTATTTTTAATTATAAATTACGCAATAACGTACAAAAAAAATAAGGACTTAGCTACAATTATAGAAGAAACAGAGATAATGGTAGAGGGAAATTTAGATAAATTAATAGATATTAAAGCATCTGGTTATATGAAAAGTTTAGTAGATAATATAAATAATATATCAACCCAACTTAAAGAGATTATGATAGAGGAGAGAAAAGCTCAGAAAACTAAAAATGATTTAATAACTAATGTCTCGCATGATTTAAGAACTCCATTAACATCAATAATAGGATATCTAGAGTTTATTGATTCTGATAAGTATAAAGATGAGGTGGAACTTAGATATTATATCAATATAGCATATCAAAAGTCTAAAGATCTAAGTTTACTTATAAATGATTTGTTTGAATTAACAAAAATGCAAAATAGCAGTATTGTTTTAGAAAGATCACAAATAAATTTAGTAGATTTATTAGGACAATTGGTGGTGTATTTTAAAAATGAGTTTAAAAAAGAAAATATGAAGGAAAGAATTAATTTTTCAGAGGATAAGTTAATAGTATATGCGGATGCAAGAAAGTTAGTAAGAGCATTTGAAAATCTATTATCTAATTCGATTAAATATGGAAAACAGGGATATTACGTTGATATTATAACAAAAGCTGAAGATTCTATGGCAATTGTTCAAATTATTAATTATGGAGAGGCTATACCTGAAATAGATTTGCCTCATATTTTCGATAGATTTTATAGAGTTGAAAAATCTAGGAATAGAGAAATAGGAGGAACAGGATTGGGATTAGCAATAACAAAAAATATTATTGAATTACACAGCGGTTTTATTTCAGTAAGTAGTGATGAGAATAAAACTATTTTTGAGATAAGATTACCACTAAGCTATAATGAAGCTTAGCATATAATTTTTTTACTAATTTATTATAATAAAATAAATCTAAAATATAAATATATATTATAGTTAAGAATACTGTAATAAATAAAGATAGTATTTACAAGAAACTTCTATGTGTAATTATATTACATATAGAAGTTTTTATATTTTAGAGAGTATTAATGATAAAGAGAATAGTTGACAAATAGTCTAATTAGACTATAATGATTATGTAAAAATAGTCTAATTAGACTATTGATGAGTTATATTAATTTTACATCAATAAAAGAGAGGATGAAAAAAGTGATTAAATCAGTTTTAATGTTAGGCCAGTCAAATATGGCAGGTAGAGGTTTTATTAGTGAAGTGCCTCCAATTTATAATGAAAGGATACAAATGTTGCGTAATGGTAGATGGCAAATGATGACTGAACCAATTAATTATGACAGACCTGTTGCAGGAGTAAGTCTAGCAAGTTCATTTGCAGAGGCATGGTGTTGTAAGAATGAAGATGATATTATTGGCTTAGTTCCCTGCGCAGAAGGAGGAAGTTCAATAGATGAGTGGGCTGTAGATAAAGTACTTTTTAGACATGCAATAAATGAAGCCAAATTTGCTATGCAAAGTAGTGAATTGGTTGGAGTTATATGGCATCAAGGGGAAAGTGATAGTCATAATGGGAATTACAAAACATACTATGAAAAGTTACTGTTAATAATTGAAGCTCTTAGAAAAGATTTAAATGCTCAAAACATTCCAGTTATTATTGGTGGATTACCAGATTTTTTAGGAAAAGAAGGATTTGGAAAAGGTTGCACTGAATATAATCTTATCAATCAAGAATTAGAAAAGTTTGCAATTGAACAAGATAAATGTTATTTTGTTACTGCATCAGGCTTAACTTCTAATCCTGATGGAATTCATATTGATGCAATTTCTCAAAGAAAATTTGGATTAAGATATTTTGAGGCTTTTTATAATAGAAAGCATGTATTAGAACCATTAACAAATGAAGGTGATTTAGTAAATTCAATTTGTTCAAGAGTACATACTAAGACGGAGAAAATATATATGAAAAGTATGAATTTTGCATTAGGGAAAATATCATATGATGAATTTTTAGCTCAAGTTACAAAAATTAATAATGACTAATGATATAATTAAAAAATAGTGTATTACAAATTGAAAAATATAAAGGGGATAATATTTTGATACCATTATTAATATTAGGTTTAATAAAACAAAATCCAGGTTCTTATGGATACGAATTACTATCATTAATGGAAGAGAGACACTACAAATATATAGTGAATTTTACCAAAGGATCTTTTTATTACAATCTTCAAAAATTGGAAGAAAAAGAATATATTAAAAGAGTTGATAAGTTAAATAATGTTAGAGAAACTCAAAATTATATAATAACAGAATTGGGAAATAAAGAGTTTGAAAAGTTAATGTATAAGTATGGATGTAAAACTGAGTATATAAATTTACCTTTTTATGGGACAATGTTATTTGCTGATGAATATAAAAAAGAGGACTTAGAAAAAATAATAGAAATTCAAATAGAACAAACTAAGGATAGAATTTTTTTATTAGAAGAATCTATTAGAAATGATAATACTGTTGAGACGTATTTTAGAAAGATGATGGAAAATTCACTTTCTCATCATTTAGTAAATCTTAAATGGTTTGAAGATTTATTAAAAAATTTACATGATAGTAACATGAATAAATAATCTTTTACTATAAAAAAATGAGCCATTATGATCTTATCATATTGGCTCATTTTTATTTACTAAATAAGAATGAGGTTCTATGCACTATGTAGTGCTGATAAAATATAAATATACATTACAAAAGACTGGAGGAATTCTTTATGACAAGAGATATTTTTAATGCATAGCAGAGGCTATTGCATTATTATAAAAATGTAATGAAATAGCCTTTGCAAATCCTAAAAATTGAATGACTAGGAGGAGTAAAATGAGCTATTTAAAAAAATACCAATGGGAAATAGTTCCTGAGAATTTACCAATAGTTAAAAGGAATTGTCCTAAATGTAATCAAAAATCACATTATATAAATAGTGAAAAATTTAGAGTAAATGCAAATAAAAATAACATTGATATTTGGCTAATTTATCAATGTGAAAAATGTAAATCTACTTGGAATATGACAATATATGAAAGAATAAATCCTAATGATATTAATAAATATGAATATGAAAAATTTCTTTCTAATGACAAGGGATTAGCTAGAGAATATGCCTTTAATTTAAGTGTATATAATAAAAATAAAGCTGGAGTTATTTTTGAAGATGTAAATTATAACTTAATTCAAAGAAAATTAGAGGCGGATTATATAAAAGAAAATGAACTAGTTATTGAAATTATTTGTAAGTATCCAATAGAAATGAGAGTTGATAAGCTCTTAAGTGATAAACTTGGGCTTCCAAGAAGTAAGATAAAAGATATGCATAAAAAAGGAATAATCTTCATTGATGATTCTAAAAATTCATTAAATACAAGAGTAAGAGATGGGATGGAGATACATGTTTTGAAGGAAGTAGAAAATATAGAAGTTTTACAAGCTATAATATAAGCTACTATATAGATATGTATGAATGTAATTCAGATATAGAAGTTTAGTATAGACCGATAAATGCTTTTTACTAATGATGGAAAATATCATAAATAAATAAGAAAAGTAGTCTTAATCAAGAAAAATTAATGGTTAAGACTATTTTTATAATTAAAAACACCGTTATGTAAGCTAAAAAGATAAATTAATTAATAGATTTTAATTGGAAAAATTAATTCAATATTATATGAGATACCTGTTATAAGATAATTATCGTATTCACTTTTTGATATAATAATTATAGGACAAAAGAAAGCTTAAAAAGTCGGGATATCAATCTTTTATGATGATAAGATTAGATTAACGAATTGAAAGGGGTTAAAATTATGGAATGGATTGAAAGTATTAGAGAAGCTATTTCTTATATTGAAGAAAATATTACAGAGGATTTATCCATTAAAGAAATTGCAGATAAGGTAAATATTTCTCCTTTTTATTTTCAAAAGGGATTTGGAATGTTATGTGGCTATTCTGTAAGTGAATACATTAAGAGAAGAAGACTTGCACTTGCCGGCAGTGAAGTCTTATCTAGTAATGAAAAAATAATAGATATTGCAATAAAGTATGGATATGATTCTCCAGATAGCTTTACTAAAGCTTTTACACGATTTCATGGGGTTACACCATCTGCAGTTCGTAAAGAGGGTGCTATGATAAAGTCATTTGTTGCCCTTAAAATTAAATTTTCATTGGAAGGTGGATATATCATGGATTATAAAATAGTTGAGAAGGATTCATTTAAGGTTATAGGAGCATCTAAGAAATTTAAATATGATACAGCATTTACAGAGGTACCTTTATTCTGGAATGAGCATATTTCACAAGGAAAACTAAAGGATATATGTGGAATGTATGGTATTAACATTGATGAGGAAATGGGCGGCAATGAATTTGAGTACCTTATTGCAGAGGATTATTCTAAAGAGAAAGAAGGCATGGAAGGGTATATAGTTAAAACAATTCCTAAGTTTACTTGGGCTGTTTTCCCTTGTTATGGACAAGGAAAAACATCAATTCAAGAAACTAATAAGAAAATATTTTCAGAGTGGTTACCAAACTGTAGAGATTATGAGATTGCTGCAGGTTATAATGTAGAAATGTATAGTGATCCAAGTGAGTATGAAAAAGGGATTTCAGATGAAAATTACTATTGTGAAGTTTGGATTCCAGTAAAGAGAAAATAACGTAATGGAATTTTGAGATTAAAGATATCAATAAATAGAAGTGATAGGTCTAGATATCGTTGAAAAAGCATTAAATGAGAATAGTAAAAGAGGTAAAATTTTGATTTAACATGTATTAAATTTAGGGCAGTAGATAGTCTTGCGTAAAAGCAAAACTATCTACTATTTTTTGTATGAACAGTTGGTAGTTATAGAATAATATACCACAAAAATTTTGGAGGAATTATTATGACAAAGAAAATTGATACTAACTTTGATTACAATGAAGAAATTAAAAAATGTAAAACTTGAGCCACAGATTATAAAAAAATATGAAACTGTATGTACTAAATTAGATAAAAAAATATTACTGGAAATAAAAATTTCCAGTAATATAAAAAACAATAAAAATAAAAACTACACAAAATTATCTAGTCGCTCTTAAATTTACAAATAAAGCTATGGAAATAATATTTAAATACTATTTCCACAGATCTAATATAATAAAACTACTTAGTAGCAATTAAAGAAATTAATTTATTTGAGTTATTTAATTCTTTAATGTTTTTAAATCCTGACAAGTCCAAGTCTTGTAATATACTTTCCTTTGTTACAAAGTGCTTATGAACTCCCTCTTTCCAATCACAAATTAAAAGCTTACCATCATTTTTTAAAACTCTTTTTGCATCTTTTAATAAGCTTACAGGATCTTTTAGTTCATGATGAACTGTAATCATAAAAACTAAGTCAGCAGTATTTTCAGCTAAAGGTATTTCATTTTCACTCATTATTGCTACGGATAGCCTTCCAGTTGAGGCATCCTTTCTATTTTCCTTTACCCATTTAATCATATCTTCAGAAATATCAAATCCTAATCCCTTAGAATTTGGTAATTTACTTAAAAAGGCTTCGGAAAATATACCAGTACCTATACCAATATCTATAATTGTACTATCTTTAGATAATTGTAATTCTTCTATAATTTTATCTAAATCAATTAAACTTAATCTTTCAGGATCATTTAGTTTATTTAATTTTTTTACATCAAATTTATGATTATTCATTTATAGTCTCCTTTACTAAATGAAATGTTATAGTTTATTTTTAGTAAAATAAATACATGCTTATTATATAAATTATAATAACTTAATTTAATATATATTTCAGTGACTAAGTTACATATAAAAATTTATTTTTATCTTAATATTAGATATAACAAATACTTTTATAATAAGGAGATTTTTAATTATGGGAAAATATATTATTGCTTCAATTATTGGTGCTTTATTAGGATATATATACTATAAAAAAATTGGATGTGCCAGTGGAACATGTCCAATAACTTCTAATAAATATGTATCTATTATATATGGTGCTCTTTTAGCAAATCTATTTGTTTCTTAAAAGTCTAAAAATAATTAGCATTTTATAATCTAAGATAGGCAAAGAAAATAAAAATTCCAAGTTTTCTTTTAGGTATTATAATCAATCATTGGTGGCAGTATGTATTGAAAAAAATAGTTGTAGAATTTTCAAAGAAAGAATAAAAACCTTAGGTTTGTTGTTCACATTTATGTGATTGACCAATCTACAGTTTATTCATCTTCTTTTATATTGGTGTTAGTTATAAGCTTATAGATACTTTAAGCTGAACTAACTATTTGTTAGTAAGAAAGAAAATATATATAATTACAGGATGATATTTGCTAATAAATAACAATTATCCTGTAGGTTCAATTCAAAAATTGTAATATCTAAAAATAGATATGAATTAATGAATATGATATAAATAAAAAAAATTAGTTAAGGAGAAATTATAAATGGAACGTTTAAAAAATAAAGTGGCAATTATTACTGGTGGAGCAAGAGGTATGGGAGCATCTCATGTACGTTTATTTGCAAGTGAAGGTGCAAAAGTTGTCTTTACTGACTTAAATGAAGAACAAGGTAGAATACTAGAGAAAGAAATAGGTGCTAATGTGAAATTTATAAAACAAGATGTTACAGATGCCGCTAGTTGGGAAAAGGTTGTAGAGGATACTGAAAAAATATTTGGACAAGTTAATATTTTAGTGAATAATGCTGGTATAAGTATAAATAAACCTTTATTAGAAATTACTGAAGATGAATATAGAAAAATTGTAGATATAAATCAAGTATCTGTTTTTCTTGGGACTAAGGCAGTAGCGGCTTCTATGAAGAAATCAGGAAATGGTTCAATAGTAAATATTTCATCTATGAATGGATTAGTAGGTGGGGCAATTGGTTATACAGATACAAAATTTGCAGTCCGTGGAATGACAAAGGCAGCAGCAATTCAATTGTCACCACTTGGAATTAGAGTTAATTCAGTACATCCAGGTGTAATAGAAACACCGATGGTTACTGAAGGAGATTCATATGAAGTGATTGAGAAACTTTCTAAACAAATTCCAATTAGAAGAATGGCTAAATCTGAAGAAGTTTCAAATCTAGTACTTTATCTTGCTTCAGATGAATCAAGTTATTCAACAGGATCAGAATTTGTTATCGATGGTGGATTAACTGCAATGTAAATTAAGAGTAAGTTATAAAAATAGTAACTTCGAATTTACAGTCGGCTCTACATTTTTTATATTTTATATATTAATATAATTGATAAACATTTTAAATAAATGAAAAAGTAGTATTAGGCAAGTTATATAAATTCCTAATACTACTTTTTTTTACTTTACTATGGATATAATAAGTTGCTATGCTAATTTTATCAGTTAATACGATTGATTTTTAGCAAACTTACAGCAGTATAGATATGTACAACGTCCAATATAAACATCAATAAATATAATAAACTTAAGGTAGAGACAGATGAAAAGGATAATCGTATTAATAGCCTGTATTTAATACAAAAAGGAAGAGAGGCACTTCCTAAAATAGAAGCAGTGTTTTTAAAATTAGCGGATATTTTTACAAAGGATTTATTATATCTATTTTTATAATTAAGTTACCAGCTGTAACAGGAATAGAAACTACAATGCTGGCTAATAGTATTTATGAAATGGAAGATGACTTAGAAAATAAAAGATACATCCAGCCAATATACATATGTATTAGCAGTAAAGAATCTTGTAATAAGTAATTTAATATATTTAGAGACTTTGTTTATTGGATTTGTAATACTGTAGAATGTAATACAAAATAAATAGAAATTATAATACATTCACATATTAAGAGATAAAAGTTATTGAGATAGGATTTAAAAGACTATCCATAATATTTAAAGATTAAAACTATAGGATAGCCTTAGGCATTTATATATCTTGCCTAAGGCTATTTTTATAACCTAAATACCCTATAATAAATCAGAGTGAATATAATTTTTAATTTAATCAAAAGAGTTTTTCAATATTACTTATGTAGCAAAAGAAAATAATCAAAATTTTATCTTGTATCATGGAAATTCTAAATGGAAAATAATTGTATATTATACAATAAAAATATACAATATACTCATAGAGCATGTGTTATGTAGTGCTACATAATAATTATTAACTGTAAAAAAACATAAATAAATAAAAATTTGGATGAAAATTAGATTGTTTATGGAAGGGTAGGGAGATGAATGAATAAGATATTAATCGTAGAGGATGATCCTCAAATTAATAAGATGATACAAACTTTATTAAAAAAGAACAAATATGAAACAGTAGCTGCATTTTCTGGTACAGAGGCTCTTTTGTTATTAGAAAAAGAGTCCTTTTATTTAGTGTTATTAGACTTAATGCTACCAGGATTAAGTGGAGAAGAGGTTTTAACTAAAATTAATAAATTGCAAATTCCTGTTATATGTGTATCAGCAAAAGATGATTTGGATACTAAACTTGAGATAATGAGAAATGGAGCAGATGATTATATAACAAAGCCATTCAACAATGAGGAATTAATTGTAAGAATATCAGCAGTGTTAAGAAGAATAAACAAGGGTTCATTACCAGATAAAACATATATATACAAATTCAAAGACTTAGTTTTAGATAGTGAAAATCATATAGTGACTATTAAAGATGAGGCTATTGAGCTTACTGTAAAAGAGTATAGAATATTAGAACTGTTAATTAGTAATCCAAAGAAAGTATTTACAAAACAGAATATATTTGAAAGCGTCTGGTCTGAAGAATATCTTTTTGATGAAAGAGTGGTTACAGTACATGTTAGTAATCTTCGTAATAAATTAAAAAATGGAGAATCATATATAAAAACAGTTTGGGGTATAGGATATAAAATGCAGGATAATTAATTTATAAAACTTTATACTTTCTTGATAAATTAAAAATCTTATTTTAATATTTTTATTTTATTATTTAAATATGGAAAAAATAATACTTCTATGTAAAGAAATTAAGGGGTAAAGTATATGGGATTAGTATTACAAACTGATAGTTTAACAAAAAAATATGGAAAACAAATAGCTGTAAATAAGGTTAATATCAATGTTGAGAAAGGTGATATTTATGGTTTAATAGGAAAAAATGGTGCAGGAAAAACTACAATTATGAAAATGGTTTGTGGGTTGATTAGCCAAAATCAAGGAGATATTAAGCTTTTTGAAAGTAGTAATTTAAAAAAAGGTAGGAAAAGGATAGGAACTATCATTGAACAGCCAGCACTTTATCCTAACATGACAGCAAAAGAAAATTTGATTTATTATGATAAGCTTCTTGGTATTACAGACTATGGTAATGTTGAGGAAGTTTTAGCTTTAGTTGGTTTAGAAGATACGGGCAAAAAGAAAACCAAATCTTTTTCCATGGGTATGAAACAACGTTTATCAATTGCAATTTCTTTAATAGGTAATCCAGATTTCCTTATTTTAGATGAACCTATTAATGGATTAGACCCTTCTGGTATTAAAGAAATTAGAGAATTACTTTTAAAATTAAATTGTGAAAATGGTATTACTATTTTTATTTCATCTCATATTTTAGGAGAACTTGCTAAAATTGCAACGAAATATGGCATTATTAAGAAAGGTGTATTGATTGATGAATTTTCAGCTAAGGAATTAGAAAAACGTTGCAAAAAGTGCATTTCATTAGTGGTAAATAATTCTGAGAAAGCAGTTTATATCATAAAAAATACTATAAAAAGTACCGATTATAAAGTATTGGAAGAGGGAAAAATCTGTATTTATGACTGCTTAGATATTCCGGAACAGATTAATAAAGCTTTAGTTGAAAATAATGTCTTGGTGTCAGGTTTAACTTTGGAAGGCAATGATGTAGAGGCTTATTTCATAAAAATGATGGGAGAAGATTAGTGATTATGAATGTAATTTCAAGTGAAATTTATAAAATATTTAAAAACAAAATTTTTTATGGAACCTTGATAGTATTTTTAGTGATGAATGTCATTGCATTTGTTTCTGGGTTTAAAGAAAAGTTATCTTCTGGTTCTTCTGAAATGCTAG
The DNA here is from genome assembly GCF_015555225.1 of Clostridium sp. D46t1_190503_E9. Lineage (NCBI taxonomy): Bacteria > Bacillati > Bacillota > Clostridia > Eubacteriales > Clostridiaceae > Clostridium > Clostridium sp. D46t1_190503_E9. The sequence goes on along the minus strand of NZ_JADNKB010000011.1, from coordinate 127,633 downwards.
GAACAGGAATTTCTACTTATCAAGCATCATATGAAGCAGATGGTATTATATATATAATTCTTATATTTGTAGCTTTTTCAATTACTGCTGAATATGCAAATGGTAGCATACGTCAAATGGCTAGCCATGGAATAGAAAGATGGAGATTAGTACTTGGTCAGTATATAGCAATATCTTTGGTTATTACTATAGTTGTGTTAGGTTTTGGATTTATAAATTTATTGTCATTTACAATATTATCTGGATTAGGTGAAATTGACATTACTGTGTTTATGCGCATGAATTTAGGAATGCTATGTATAATTTGGGCAAGCACAGGGGTTGGTACTTTTTTATCTCATTTATTAAAAAATGTAGGTATTACAATTATAGCGTCTATAGTATTGGCTGTAGGAAGTAATTTTATAGTTAATATATTTGCCTTATTAACAAATAATGATACTTTTTTAATGTACGGTCTTAGTAATATGCGTAAAATTATAATTAATTTTGTTTCAAAACCAGAGGATATTATGAAGTGTTGTCTTGTTTTAGTGTTAATTGGTGTAACTGCAATTTTAGGATCTTGTATATTATTTTCAAAAAGGGATGTAGAGTAACTATATCAATAAAGAAAGTTTGTAAGTGATATTACAAGATGATTTAAAAAAGTAATAAATTATTTAAGGTATATATAGGAAGAGAAGGGAGAAGATGATTTTGAATATATTAAGAACAGAAAATTTATCAAAAATTTATGGTATGGGTGATACAAAGGTTAATGCATTAGATAATTTAAATTTGAGAATAGGAAAAGGTGAATTTGTTTCAATAATTGGACCTAGTGGCTCTGGAAAATCTACACTGCTTCATATGTTAGGTGGTGTGGATCGTCCAACAGAAGGGAAAATATATATAGAGGATACTGATATATCATCTATGAATGAAACTGAGTCAGCTTTATTTAGACGAAAAAATATAGGTATAATTTATCAGTCTTATAATTTAATTCCTACATTGAATGTAGAAAAGAATATATTGTTACCAATGCTATTAGATGGAGTAAAACCTAAAAAAGAAGAATTTGATAAGGTTATAGAAATGCTTGGATTAAGCAAAAGGCTTAATCATCTTCCCAATCAGCTATCAGGTGGACAACAACAAAGAGTTGCTATAGGAAGAGCACTAATTTATAAACCATCAATTATTTTAGCTGATGAGCCTACTGGAAATCTTGATAGGAAAAATACTAAAGCAACTCTTGAATTATTGAAGCGTTCAAATGAGGAATATAATCAGACAATTGTAATGATAACGCATGATGAAGAAATTGCATTATCAGCACATAGAATGATTACAATTATTGATGGGAAAATAGTGTCAGATGAGGTGAATAAGTCATGAAAATTATGAATGAATACACGTATCACCAGTTAAAAAAGAATAAACGGCATACAATTTCTATATTAGTAGCTATAACAATTGCTTCATCATTATTGTGTTCATTATGTATTTTTCTATATTCTATATGGGACTCAAAGGTAAATACAGCAATTGAGCAAACTGGTTATTGGCAGGGAGAAATAACTGAGTCCATTTCTGGTGATAAATTAAAACATATTACAGAAAATCCAGCTATTAAAACTACAATGATTAAAGGAAGTTGGATTACAGCAGAGCTTCAGGATACAAAGCGCCAATATTTGTTATTGAGAGATGCAAATAAGGATTTTTGGAACAACATGAACTTTAAAAATAGTGTTATAGAAGGAAGACTTCCAGAAGAATCGGGAGAAATTGTTATATCGAAACTATTCTTTATAGATAATCCACAATATAAAGTTGGTGATAAGGTAACACTCCCAATAGGGTACCGTATGTTAAATAACGTAGCAATTCAAACACAAGCTTATAAACAAGAAGGTGAAACCTTTGAGGTATCAGGAACAAAGACTTATACAATAGTTGGAGAGTTAGACATATCTGCAATTTCTTTATTTCCAGGATATATTGCAATGGGATATTTGGATGTTTCAGATATTCAACCAAGTGATGAACTTACAGTTTATATGAATTTTAAGAATGTTCGAGGGATATATAAGGAACTACCAGATATTGCTGAATCTATTGGATTAAGTAAGGACGAACATGGACAATATAGAGTTATGTATAATACACAGTTATTGAATTTATATGGAATAAGCGATAAAAATAATACAAACACTCAATTTATTTTAATTCTAGCTATAGCAGTAATCATGCTTTTACTAATTATGGGAGCATTTATTCTTATCATTTATAATGCATTTGCTTTATCAGCTAATAGTAGAATTAAGGAATTAAGTATTTTAAAGAGCTTAGGAGCAACACCAAAACAAATTAAGTATTCTGTCCTCTATGAGGGATTTTTGCTATGGATTGTTCAGCTTCCAATTGGTTTAATAATAGGATATATGTTTAGTTATCTTGTATTTTCTAAGGTTAATGGAATTTTGAGCCTTATAGAAGATTATAAGAATATTCGGGTTTGTTTTTCTTGGATAGTTGTTATTTTTTCATTACTCATATCATTAATTACAGTTCTAGTTTCAGCATATATTCCAGCAAGAAAAGCAGCAAAAGTGCCAGCTATTTCTGGAATACTTCAAAATAGTCAGGTAATAAAAATTAAAAAGCAAAAACGTAATTTAATAATTAAGAAAATATTTGGGATAGAAGGTGAGCTTGCAGGTTCACAATTTTCAGCAAATAAGAAAAGTTTACGAGTAGCAGTTCTTTCTCTTTCAATGTGCTTTATTTTGATAGCTGGTTATACCAATATTATTTCCATATATAATTTAGCTGATTCTCAAAATAGTAAAGAAGTTAGTCATGATATTACAGTTTCTCTAAATGTCGTTGATGAACCAAGCGACGAAATGATTAATAGGATTACTTCAATGCCAGAAGTTAAAGATAGTGTTATTAGAAGGCAGGTACGTACTTCAACATATGTAAGTTCAGAAGACGAGTCAGATGTTTTTGCTGCATCAGGTGGATTTACTGAAATAAGCAGCAATAAATACAATGTATTAAAAGAAGATGATAAATATAGAATTATAGTTAATCTAGTAGGATTGAGTGATGAATCATTTGAAAAATATTGCAATGATATTGGAACTGACTATGAAAAATATAATACAGAAAGTACAGTATCAGGTATATTGATAAATAGAACATATCATATACCTGTTGATTCAAAAGTTGCAGAAGAAATTCCATTTTTAAATACAAAAGAAGGAAGTGAAATGAGTTTATATGAAAAAGTAGATGATGATATGGATACAACCAATAATTTTAAGATAAAAATAGGAGATGTTACAGATAAATATCCTAGTGATATAAATAGTAACAGATATAGTCTAGCTTTAATAATACCAATGAAGAATTATGATAAAATAGTTAACGATTTTTCACCAGAGCGTATTCTTGAATCTAGTAGAATGTCAATTGATTTGTTGGTTGGGGATGAGGCTAGTGTAAATGCAAAGAAAGAATTAACACAGACTTGTAGCTCTTATTTAGGATCAGAAGATTTTAGTATATGGACTTTATTAGAAGAAAAAAATCATAAAGAACTAGTTCAGAGAGCTATTGAGATTGGTGTTTCTGCTGTTGCATTAATGATTGGTATGATTGGTATTTTTAATGCATTTTCTATTGTTTCAAATAATATGAGATTACGTAAAAAAGAATTTGCTATGTTAAGGTCAGTAGGATTAACTCCGAAAGGATTAAATAAAATGCTTACATTAGAAGGCTTATTATTTGCATTAAAACCAATTGTTATTGCTATTCCTGTAGTATTTATTATATGTTGGTATATGCTAAATTTAACATCAATAACATGGAGTGAATTTATAACTGTCTTCCCAGGTAAATCAATTTTAGTTTATGCTATACTAGTATTTATATCTATACTTTTGGCTTATTGGTTTTCTTCTAAGTCTGTTAAAAGAAGTAATATTATAGAAGCAATGAAAGATGGACTAGTATAGTATTTAATGTTTATTATAGCTGCGAGTTTATTGTTGCAAAGGAGTTAATATGAAGGATGTTTGGGTGGTTACAACTTTTTTGCTTATGTTTATGCTTATTATACTAATTATTTATCATTTATATTATCGTATGAACATTAAGCATATTACTAGACAATTATTGGAAATAATGAATGTACCTGATACTAATGAACTTCTAACAGTACTGGCAAGGCAAAGTGATATCGTAGATTTGGTAAATATACTAAATAAGCTAATTAAAGATATCAGACTGTCACGTATACGAATTAAAAGGTTAACTATGAAGTTTAGAAAGGGTATAACCAATATTGCACATGATTTACGTACACCGCTTACAACTGCTAGTGGATATGTTCAAATGCTTCAGGCAAGTGCTACAGAAGAAGAAAGCCAAGAATACTTAAGAATAATATTGGAAAGACAAAATATGGTTAAAATGTTGCTGGAACAATTATTTGAATATGTACGTATTGAATCAGGAGAAATTATTTATGAACACGTATCTATAGATGCAAAAAAAGTTTTTATAGATACGCTTGCTATGTATTATGATGATTTTAATAAGAACGGAGAAGAGCCTACTATTCATTTATTAGAAAAGCCATGCATAATACTAGGAGATGAACAAGGGATAAAAAGAATATTTTCTAATATCTTATTTAATGCAATTACTCATGGTAAAGGAGATTATTGTTTTCAAATCCAGGAAAAAGATAGTTATATATTTACGTTTTCTAATATTAGTGATCCAATGACTGGAGAGGATTTAGATAAAATATTTGACCGTTTTTATACAAAGGATCAATCTAGAAATAAAAAGACTACGGGGTTAGGCTTGACAATAGCTAAAGAAATTACAATGCAGATGAATGGAAAAATAGAGGCTTATTATAATAATAGTAGGTTCTTTATATCTATTTCATTTCCTAAAGCTTAATAATTTATATAAAAAGGTTAGTATTTTTTCTATGTAAAGGATAAATACTAACCTTTTTTACCTTATTATAGGGTAAATTGATTTTAAGTCTCACATAAAAAAAAAAGTGTAAAAAAAATACATATTAGTATTTATTTGACAAACTTTCTATGTTATAATAAATTTGAAGACAAGCTTGTCAAAAAAATAAAATAAGAAGTATATTATTTGCTTTATAATGAGAGGGGGATGTAAAATGTTAAAATTAAAGAATTCAAATAGTATGAACGTTAAAGCTAAAGCAGGTTGTGGTCGTTTTGATGCTAACTGTATCTTCTGTGATGGCGGCTGGTGGGACGTAAACAAGAGTGTTGAACGTTAGTAAAACGTAATTATTACTATAGTCTAATATAAGTTTTTATAACAAATACAAATAATTGATCTTCTATTTCTTATAGAAATAGAAGATTGGTTATTTTGTTTAAATAAGAATAAATTGTTAATAAGATAACTTACTTATAATTATTTTATAGGTAGCTTATTTTTTATTAATATAAAATATATTTATTGAAAAAATTAAAGCTTTAAGGGGGATTTATGGATACACATATTAAATTTTCAAATTTTAAAATATTTCAGAATGATGACCATAAATATATGTATTGTGTTAACGATAGCAAGATATTTGAAATAGATGACAGAACTTTAGCTTTATTAAACGAAGAAGGAAAAACATATGAAGAGATCGAAAAAGATTTATCTTCATTATTTAGTAAAGAGGAATTAGATGAACTTATTAACTCGATGCGTGAGTTCGGAATCATAGAAAATAAAGATGATAACATTGAAAATAATTATGATATAAATACTGACAACTTATCTGCAATCATTCTTTTAGTTGCTCAAGATTGTAATCTTAGATGTTCTTACTGCTATGCTGATGAGGGAAAATATAACGATTGTGGCAGAATGGATATTACTACCGCTAAAAGAGCAGTAGATTTTTTAATAGATAAATCTGATAGTGAACAATTAGGAGTTTGTTTTTTTGGAGGAGAACCGCTTTTAAATTTTGTATTAATAAAAGAAATTGTTTCTTATTGCCATGAAAAAGAAATAAACAAAAAATTTAACTTTAGCATGACTTCAAATGGTACTTTGTTAAATAAAGAGATTGAAGAATTCATTATAGAAAATAAAATTGCTATTCAAATCAGTATTGATGGTGATAAGAATACTCATGATTCAAATAGATATTTTAGTGGTAAAGTTGGTTCATTTGATACAGTATTGAGAAAAACAAAATCTTTAAGAGAAAAAGGTTTATTAAGTGCTAGAGGTACAATTACTACAAAAGAACTAGATTTAGTGCATACATATGATTTTTTAAATTCAACAGGATTTAACAGGGTTGTATTATCTCCAGCATTCAATTTATTAAATGATGAGGAATATGATGCAGTAGCTGATGCACATATAAATCTTTATTCAAATTTTGAAAATCGTATTAAGGAAAAGAAAATTGACGAAGTGAAAAATAATGTAATGGTTATGGAAACTTTGAGTTATATTCACAATTCTGGAATACGTACAACTGCTTGCGGTGCAGGTAAAAACATGTATGCTATAGATATTAATGGTGATATATACCCATGTCAAAGATTTGTAGGTAGTAAAAAAGCAATTCTAGGTAATATCTTTAAAGACGATGATAAGCAAAAAGAATTTGCTGAAAAAACTAAGATATATAACTTTGATAAGTGCAGTAGTTGTTGGACTAGAAATTTATGTGTTGGTGGATGTGTTCATACTAATTTTTCTTTAACAGATAATATGAATTTACCTTATGAGCCATTTTGTGAATATAAAAGAAAGACAACAGCTGAGGCAATTAATATATATTTAAGATTAAGCGATGAGGAGATTGATGAATTATTTAAAGAACAAAAAGAGTTACCTTGCATTAAATAATTTCTTAAATAATCACAATTATTTTAAACTGTTTAATAAATATATTAAGCCTTTTCTTTTGGACATCTTTATTTGTTTATTATCTATAATGATTTTCACCTCAGCTAATCTGATATATCCTTATATTATAGAATTAGTTATTGATGATGCATTAGTTAATAAAAGTATAAATAAATTGTTTATATATACTTTTAGTATGTTTTTTATTGTAATAATTCAGTCGCTTTCTAGATATTTTGTTGCAAATAAATCTTTAACTATATGCCAGAAAATAATACTAAAAATAAAAGAGGATATTACGGAACAGTTAAGTAAATACTCTCAAATATTTTTTGGAGAATATAAAAGATCGCAGATTATATCAGTAATTGAAAATGATCTACAACAGATTGAAAGAGTAGGAATATATATAATAACAGAGTTTCTAGTTTCAGTAATTACAATTATAGGATTATTAATTATAATATTTGTAATAGATTATCATATATCTATAGTTTGTATTGCTTTATTAATTTTGTATGCATATTTACAAAAAAACAATGGAAAAAAATTAAAGAGCTACTCATTAGGGTTAAGTAAAAGTAAGGGTGAACTATATTCACATACACAAGAATTGGTATTTAATATATCTGATATTAAAATGTTAAACTATCATCATCAGTATAAAAAAAATTATTTGAACAAGTGTATAGAATATTTTAAAAAGGAAAAGAGGATTACAAATCTAGGAGTTTGGTCAAATATTGTAGGAATTGTTTTTAATAATTTAACCTTAATTATAGCATTATGCTTAGGTGGTTATATGATGTTAAATGAAGAAATGACTGTAGGTATATTATTTTCATTAACAGTTTATACTCAGCAATTATTTTCACCAGTAACTGTGCTTACTAATTTATATGTAGAATTAAAAAAGATACAAGCTTCACTAAAAAGAGTATCTAATATATTGCATAATAAAAAGTATGTAATTCAAGAAGGTTATAAGTCTTCAGAGCAACCATTATATGGTGATATTATTCTAAAAGATTTCAGTTTTAGTTATGGTAAAGAGAATATATTTAATAAAGCTAATATTAATATTGAAAATCGATCAAAAATTGCATTAATAGGAAGTAATGGTTCAGGTAAAACAACATTGATAAGATTGCTTATGAGGTTGCAGGAAGATTATCAAGGAGAAATACTTTTAGATGGGTGTAATATTGAAGATTATAAATTAGATTATCTAAGGGAAAATATTATTTGTATTAGCCAAAGACCGTTTATACTTAATGGTACAATACTTGATAATATTTTATTGAATAATAAGGAGTTAACAGAAGAAAAAGTTAACGAAATTATTTCTCTTGTCTGCTTAACAGATGATATAAAAAATATGCCTAATGGTATAAATACAGTTATTGGAGATAATGGTATTTCTTTATCTGGAGGACAGGCACAGAAAATAGCATTAGCTCGTATCTTTGTTAATGATTATTCCATTATTATATTAGATGAACCTACATCAGCTCTAGACATTGAATCAGAAGAGATAATTTGTAAAAATATATATCAATACTTAAATGATAAAACTATTATTGCTGTTACACATAGAAAGACAATTTTGAAATATTGTTCCCCAATATATGAGGTGAAAAATAATTTAATAATAGAAAAGACATTATGTAAATAAATTTGTATTTTGAGTATTAAAAAATATATCATTAATCTAAAAAAAAGCTTAGTTATAGGGAATCTTTAAATTGATCACAAGTAAAGGCGTAGTAGAATTCGATTAAAAAATTAATAATTAACAAATTAGAAATAATCATGTTATATATTAATAACAAGATCATTTCTAATTTTTTATAAGGCTAAAATTTTTTCTTCCATATAATTTGTAACTTTGTAAGAAGTACTCCATTATCACTTGTAATATTGTGAATTGTATTAATATCGCTATTTTCATCATAAATTACTTCAGATGAAATATGTAGTGTATCTCCATCAGTTGTTTCCTTTTTAAATAGTACTTTAATGTTGAATAAATTATATTCATTTAAAATAGATCTTGGCAAAGTATCCATAGCCATTTCAATATACTTTACATTATTAACATGCCCATTAGAATCTATGTCACTATATCTAACAGGATAGTCTTTCGTATAGTCTGGTTTTTGAAGTTTAGGTATATCATCTAAAACAGGTACTTCAACTAATTCCTCTTTAAGACCATATATTTCGCTTTGTTTAGGAGATATCCTCATAGGACGCCTTTTATCGAAATCTATTAATATAGCTGTTGAAAAGACCTCTCCTACAATTTTCCCTTCAGAGTTTTTTATAGTGTTTTGCCTATAGCCATAGAACTTTTTTGTACCTAATACCTTGGTTTGAACTGTTATTTTATCTTTAAATTTAGGATATTCATATATAGTTATATCATACTTTAAAAGTACCCAAATACAGTTATTTTGAGCAAATCCTTCATTAGTTTCTCCTAAGTAATCAGATTGGGTTATGATGACATCCCATAAGAAATCTGCTAAGGATGAAAATGTACATTTATGTTCAGAATCAACATTAAAAATATTTATTGTATATTCCTTTTCAAAAATATCATTCAATTATATTTCCTCCTTTTATAAGGTTAACGTGAGTTTTATATATAACTCACTTTATAATTATTGACTGATTGTTCCATTTATAGTAGAATTTTTAATGGTTTGTAGATAAAATATGCATAATAAACGAAAATTTAAATGTTGCTGAAATAATAAGTAAAATAAAATTTATTAATTTTGATTAGTGTATTTACATTATTTTAGAAATGTTGAAACAAAGGAATAATATGAGAAAAATTTACGGAGGTAAAAGGAAATGAAGAGAGTTTATTTAGCTAGTCCATTTTTTAATGATACAGAAGTTGAATATTTAGAAAAGGTTGAGAAAATCTTAGAAGAAAAGGGGTTAGAGGTATTTTCACCTATGAGAAATCCAATGGATAAAAATGCTGAAGTTGGTTCTCGCCAATGGTCAATTGAAACTTTTATGAATGACTTAAAACATATTAAGTGGGCTGAAATCGTTGTAGGTATTTATCATGGAAATTACTCAGATAGTGGAACAGCATGGGAACTTGGTTATGCTTATGCTACTGATAAACCTGTTATTTTAGTTCATGTAGGTAAAGATAGTAATCTTATGGTTCATGAAGGAGCTCATGCAAATATAACTATAGAGGAACTTAAAAATTATGATTTTAAAAAATTAGAAAGTTCTTTTTATAGTGGTGAAATGCTTTAGTTAAAAAATAAATATATATCCATAATTGGAAAAAGGTTGCTAAAAAATTATTTTTAATCATTTTGTAGCAACCTCTTTTTTTGTATTTTAAAATTGATATTTTAGGAGTTATAATAAAAATATATTATGCTAGGATCTTCCTTAATTACTCCAATATTTTTTTAACGTATACCTAAAATACAAATATATTCGTCATTCTCAGAATTATATTCCATATTTTCTCGCTTACTTATGTCTGATTTAAATTTCTTTGTTTTTTGCTTTTCATAAAATTGAGGTTTTATATAAGATGTTTGATTATTTTTTCTATAAATACGTAATTTTCCTCACTTTTGTAATCGGCATCGGCAACTATATTTTTAAATTTCTTTAGATAAATTTCCTAGTTACTTTAAATACGAATAAAGTAACTACTATTAATATAATGTGTATACGATTGGGAAAGTAGATTATATTGACAGTTAAAATACTATATTATATACTTAAAAAGATTAATTTAATGAAAAGGAGAATTGAAGAGATGATTTTAGTTGTTCTTAACTAAACTATTAAAATTAAATAGTTTAAGATGCTTAAAAGTTCTATTGTTGAACTTTATATTAGTGTGCATTTTAAGAACAATATCTTACTTTAAACTCTTTTATAAAAATAAAATAACTTTAAATACAAAACATATATATGAATTTGTATTTAATTTAGTTTAAATATAATGAAAGATCTTTATATAAATAAAATCCTCATAGACGATATTGTTTGTCTATGGGGATTTTTAATTTTAAATTAAGAAAGGTTGGGAATTTTATGGCTTTAACAAAGGTTACAGAACGAATTTATTATCTTATAAACGACAGAGAAGCTGATAGACCAGTGCTTGGATACATTAAAGGAGATAAGTATTCTTTGATGGTAGATGCAGGAAACTCAAAAGAGCATGTTAAAAAATTTAACGATTCTATAAAAAAATTAAATTTAAAATTACCTGATTATATAGCAATAACTCATTGGCATTGGGACCATAGTTATGGGATGCATGCAGTTACAGGGAAAACTATAGCGTGTGAAATAACTAATGAACAATTAGAGATTATGTCAAAATGGCAATGGACAGACGAAGCGATGAAAAAACGTCTTTTAACTGGAGAAGATATAGAGTTTGCAGATACTAATATTCGTAAAGAATATAAATCGCTACAAGATATAAAGGTTATATCTGCAGATATAGTGTTTAAAAATGATTTGGAAATAGATTTAGGAGGATTAACGGTTATTTTAAAGAATATTATTGCTCCTCATTCAGAGGATTCAGTAATAGTTTATGTCCCTGAAGAAAAAGTAGTATTTATAGGAGATGCATATGGTGTAGATTATTATAATAATTACAAATATGACTCACTTAAGTTAGAGGAACTTATATACACCTTAGAAGATTTAGAGTTTAACATTTGTTTTCCAGGACACTCAACGCCTATAAATAAAACTGAGATTATTGAGTATTTAAAATCGCAGCATAAGAAAATTTGTATAGATAACGATTAAATATTAATAAATCTTAAAACATTTATATAGTATTGCTTAAACATTTATTTCTATAATAAACCAAATAAATGGAGGAGGTAACTATAGATGTTTGTATTAGAATATATAAAAGATCCTAAGAGTATAGGGGCAATTGCACCAAGTGGAAAGTATTTAGCTAATAAAATAATAAGTAATATTAATTTTGAAAAAGCAAAATACATTGTAGAATATGGGCCTGGTACAGGTGTCTTTACAGAAAAAATTCTTGCTAGAATTAAAGATGATACTATAGTATTATTAATTGAAATTAATGAAGAATTTTATAATATTTTAAAAAGTATATATGGACACAAAAATAATGTAATAATCGTAAATGATAGTGTAGAAAATATTGATATAATACTTAAAAAATACTCAATAACAAATGTAGATTATATTATATCTGGACTGCCATTTACGTCATTACCTAAAAGTGTTTCAAACTGCATTTTAAATAAGACATCAAAAATAATAAGTGGCAATGGAGATTTTATTACTTTTCAATATTCACTTTTGAAGATTAGACTTTTTAAAGAGTATTTTGGGGAAATTAATTACACAAAGGTAATTAGAAATATACCACCAGCTTATGTATTAAAATGTACAGGAGGAAAAAATGCATAAAAATATATTAGTAGTTGATGATGATAAAGATATTAGAGAACTTGTAGCTGTTTATATGAAAACAGAAGAATTTTACGTTGATAAAGCTTGCAATGGAGAAGAAGCTCTAAAAATGGTTGAAGAAAAAAATTATGATTTAATTATCTTAGATGTTATGATGCCAAAAGTTGATGGAATGCAAGCTTTAATTGAAATTAGAAAAAAATATTCAATGCCTGTAATTTTTTTAACTGCTAAAAATGAAGAAATCGATATGATAAAAGGATTAGCTTTAGGTGCAGATGATTATATAGCGAAACCTTTTAGTTCAATGGAGTTAATAGCTAGAGTTAAAGCTCAATTAAGAAGATATACGGTATTTAATAATTCAGAAAAAGACATTATAACAATAGGTGATTTGACTTTAGACACAAAAATGCATAGAGTAATGATTTTAGGAAAAGAAGTAAAATTAACTCCTACTGAATATAAAATATTAGAGTTACTATGCAGAAATAGAGATATGGTATTTAGTGTTGAACAAATATATGAAAAAATATGGAGAGATAAATATGCAGTTGGAGACACATCAATAATGGTTCATATAACAAAACTTAGGCAAAAAATAGAAAAAGATCCTAAAAACCCAGAATATCTTAAAACAGTATGGGGAATAGGCTATAAGATATGAAAATTAGCTTTAAAAAACTAAGTATATATATGCTTTTTTCATTAGTAGTTTCTATTTTTGTGTGTGTTGAGTTTATTAAGTTTATAGCCCCTATAATGGAAAAGTTTATGATGGAAGAAAATATAAATCTTATTAAGATTCAGGTTACTGGCATTATTTTAATATTTTCTTCGATAACAGTATTTATTTTTACATTCTTATTTTTAATAAATAGAAAGGCAAAATATATAAATTATATATCAAAAGAAGTAAAAAAAATTAAAAGTGAAGGTTTTGGAAGAACTATTGAGCTAAGAGGAAAAGATGAGTTAACTGAGCTTTGTATGAGCATAAATGAAATGTCATTAGAGCTTAAAGAAAGAATTGAAAATGAGAAGAAAATAGAAAAAAATAAAAATGAACTAATAACAAACATATCTCATGATTTAAAAACCCCTTTAACTTCTATTATAGGATATTTAGAGTTGTTGAATGCTAAAAAGGTTGATGAAGAAAATAGAGATGAATATGTAAAAATTGCATATAATAAAAGCTTGAGGCTAAGGACATTAGTAAATGAGTTGTTTGAGTATACAAAATTGAATAGTACTGATATTAAAATTCGAAAAGTTAAGTTTAATATATCAACTTTAATAAATCAAATTGTTGGTGAAAGTATTATAGATTTTTCAGAAAAAGATATTGAAGTTAGATTAGAAAATCCATATAAAGAATTAAATTCTTTTATAGATAAAAAATTAATTTATAGAGTTTTTGAAAATTTAATGAAAAATGCTCAGAAATATAGTGATCCAAATTCTTTATTTCTAGTAATTGTTGAAGAAAATAATACTAATATAACAATATCTTTTATTAATAAATGTGAGGAGATACAAGAAGATGACTTAGATAAAATTTTTGAAAAGTTTTATAGGATAGACGAAGCAAGAAGTAGTGAGAATGAGGGAGCAGGATTAGGATTAGCAATTGCAAAAAAAATAGTAGAATTACACGATGGAGAGTTATTAGTAAAAAAATTAAATGAAAATATAGAATTTAAAATTATTTTAAATAAAGCATAGCAATTTAGCTATGCTTTATTTATTAAGAAAAATTAATATATTTATAAGCAAATTATTAAAAGTAAAAAATTAATATTTAATTATATTATTGCTAGGATGGTGTAAAAAATGAGTGTTTTAGGAAAAATAATTTTTGTATTAAATAAATATTTATTAGGCATTTTCGTCTTAATAATAAGTATTTTTGCATATCACTTTTTTAAAAAATTAAGAAATTAGTATATAGGTTTAATAGAAGATATGTATATGGAGGAGTTTAGTTATGGAACATAAATTAAGGATAAAAAATAAATTAAGCTTTAATATAAAAAAATGTTTAGTACTTTCTATGATATTAGTAATATTTATAATAATTTCGTTTATATTATCAAAAATAGGTGATATCTTAGATAAAAGCACATTGATAAATATATTGATTAAATATAAAGAGAAGTCAATGCTTATATATTTTTTAGTATGCTTTCTACAACCAATTATTTTACCATTACCAGAACCAGTTACAATAATGGTAGGTAGTTTAATATTGGGAGAAACTAAGGGAGCTGTAATAGGCTTTTTAGGAACTATATTAGGGATAATAAGTATGTTTCTTTTTTCTAGATATGCTAGTCAAAAGCTTATAAAAAAGATGGTAAATAGTAAGAAGATAGAAAAGTTTAATGAATATATAAAGAAAAATGAAACTTTAATCATTTTATTATTATTTATCTTACCTATTTTACCAGATGAGGTTATTTGTATTGGAGCAGGTATTGGCAAATTTAATGGATATAAATTCATTACTATAGCAATAATATCAAAATTAATTACAGCTTTTACATTATCATATTCAATAGAGTTGTTTAGTTTTAATCCGCTAAGTATTTTAATAATTGTAGCAATTATAATTTTAACTATTATAATTACTAAGCTTATTAATAGGGTTATATCAATATAAAATAAAAATAATTATTTAAAGTTAAATATTATTTCAGGTTATCTTTAAAAGTTATTATGTTTTAACATAATATTTAAATATACCATAATAAAACTATAGGTGGAGTTATCCGCCTATAGTTTTTAATATTACTTGTCTACTGGTTTAATAAGTTCCCAGTAAATCAAATTCTGGTCTCGATTAAATTCCTTCATACCAACCTTTTCTAATAGTCGTGCAGAAGGCTTGTTATCAATTAAACACTCTGCCTTAATAATTCTGACATTCTTTTGAGAAATTGCCCAATTCGTAATAGCCTTTAATGCTTCAAAACCAATACCTTTTCCTCTTTCGCTTTCTACTAATCCATAACCAACTTCAACTTCACCTTTTTCATCAGGCTTTCCATGAAAACCTATGTCTCCAATTACCTTCATAGTGTCTTTTTTTATAATCATCCAAACTTCAAAACCACTTGGTACTTTATCATTTTCTAATGATTTATATATAATAGGCAATATATCCTTAGTATCATTCGTTGGCCATTTTTTATCTATTTTAATTCCAAGTTTCTCAACTTCGTTACTGCTTCCATCCATTAAAGATTTAGTTATTTCTAATGTTATTGGTATTAATATTAACCTTGTTGTTTGTATATTTTTTAAATCCACTTTATTTTCCACCTTTCAATATTAAAAAGACTTAATAGAACTAAAGGTGGATTAGTACCTATAAATTTAAGTAGTAAACCACCTCATAGAATTTACAGTTATAAAACTTTTCATAAAATCAACTCCTAACATTATTAATTAAGAAAAAGATATAATCTAAATTAATTACATCTATATAGTAAGTGTACTAAACTCATAATAAAATGTAAATATTTTAATTATTTTCCTGTAATTTATAATTTATACCATGTACATAGACATTAACTTTATATTTTAAAATCTTTTACTTTTATATATGGATGAGATACATTACTTTAAATCAAGCTATTTCTTTAATAAAGTGGAGCCAGAATATTTCTATTATTATTGTGATAAACACGGTATGTTAATTATGCAAGGCATGGTAAATAACGGCTCATATTCTTTTATAAGAGATACAGCCCTTCCTACTATAGGTGTACTTAATATTAAAGATACAAGAAGAGGTAATAAAGAACAAAGAGAAATATTTATAAAGCATACTGAAGAAACAATAAAGCACCTTTATAATCACCCATGCATTATTGGATAGACTATATTTAATGAAGGATGGGGGCAGTTCCGAAGTGATAACCTTTATGAATTTGTTAAGAATATTGATAGCACTCGCTTTATAGATTCAACTTCAGGATGGTTTACTCATGAAAAGAGTGATGTAGAATATGAAGCTAATGGTTTATATACTTATGATAGGAAAGTGTGTAAGGTAGAAAAAGAAAAAATTCTAGAAGTTAGTTTTAAAATCAAAAAGATTATTGAAGAATTGCATTAAAAAGTTAATCTCTTATTTTTACAAAGGGGGTCGCGTTTCGCGAGCCCCTTTTAAACCATTGATTTTACTTGCTTAAAGACGTCTTTAAAGTTAAATTACTGGTTTTTATCTATTATTTAGTATATACAATTGAAAAGTTCTGTTAATAAAAATTGGATTAAATATATTATATTCATTTTAACATATCTAATATTTCATCCTCTGGAGTGGAGGAGTCACAACGAACTTCAATTTCTCCATTTTTATGAACAATAAAGCCTGGCACAGTTACAATATTATATTTATCTCTAAATTCTCTAAGTTCATTATCTAAATGGTTTGAACTATCAACATAATGAATTGGTGTAGTAACTTTACTAGCTAATTCACTTAATTTTTTAGCAAATTTACGGCAGTAAGGGCAGGTTGATCTTCCTATATATACAATAGCTTTATCTTCATTATTTAATAAGTCATCTGCTTCTATAGAAAGTATTTTGTTAAATGACTTTATATTTTCTTCATATTGATCTTCTTCAAACATTTTATATCCTCCTAATATTTTTCAGAATATTATACCAAACTTGAAGTGCTATATCAAATTAAGTCATCTAACCCATTAACTGTAGTTTGCTCATCTTCATTAATAGGAATAACTATACATTTTTGACCATCAATTATTTGAGATTTTATTTGAGGTATTTTTTCAGGTTTAACTTGAAGAATAACATCATAATCAGCTGTAGCATTATTATTTTCTGAATTTGTATCATCAAAATTTTCTATGTTGCTTTCTGAATCTTCATTTGAGTCAGTTTCAGAAGCTTCATCTAATATAATATCATCAGCACTACTTTCTAAAATATCATCATTATTTTTAGGCTTATCAGAATTACCTTCTAAATCATCATTGTTATCTTCTGATTTAGCATCATTATTTTCTGTAGCTGTTGGATTTTCATTATCTACCGCAGCTTCTTGCTTAACTTGCTCAAGTTTAGTTTGAAGTATTTCTACTTGTTTTTGAAGGTGCTTTTCCTTTTTTACTTGTTCATTTGCTTTAAGTACTTTTGCATCTATTAAATTTTCTACTAAAGGAAGTTCATCACCAAAGGTTTCAACATATGATTTTTCAATTTTTGTAGTAATTTCTTCAGGAATTCCACTTTCTATTAATAGACTTTGGATATCATCTTTTGTTAAACTTATAGGTTCAGCATCTGTATCATCATATATAGCATTGTACTCATCTAGCATATTATTTAAATTTTCTTGTACTTCCATAAAGATTTTTTCAGCTTTTTTTTCATCAGCGCTAAATGTATCTTTAATGATTGATTGGAAGGTTTCCTTTTGTATAGTAGCTGTTTGTTTTGAATAACAACCTAAAGCATTTTCCATTAACTCAGGATGTGTATCTTTTGCATTTTTAGTGTAATACATAATGGAATTTACATCTGAACTACGATCAATAAAAGCAGGAAAAACAAATCCATTAGTTGGAGCTTCAACTACCCAATCCCTAATACGAGCTTTTATTTTATTATCTTCCTCAAAGTATCTAAGTCCAGGCTCTGAAAGTGAAACAGGACATAGTGCGCATAATACATATTCATATACTTCTTCTGATTCATCTAACTTAGCGTTGTCTCTAGTTTTAGTAATAACATCATAAGCATCATGGAAAATAAGTATTAAAAAGTTACCAGTATAATCATAGTTATCTATAATTGAGTCATAAAATTCATCAAGAATAACATCATCCCTCAATTGACTACTTTTAAGTCTCATAAGAGAAACTTGTTTTTCATTTATAAGATCTTCATTAGTTGGAAAGTTAAGCTCTAAAATATTATTACCAATAGTACCAGACAGAACTTTTTTAGCAATTTCCAAGTATTTAAAGTATTCATCTTCATCTAAATTTAAAAAGGTTTCTCTAAATTTTAAAATAACATGTTTTTCTCCATTAACATAACAACCACACATTTTAGTAAAGGTGCAGTGATCCTTCTTTAAACGTCTTTTTAACTCAAGTATATCTTTTTTTCTCATATATAAACCTCTCAATCTAGTTTTTATATTTATATTATTTACTATTATATGTATATAAATAAGTAAGCTTGGGGAAGTGCAATTAAATCTTCGTACACTTATTTTAGTATAATATTTTTTCGAAATTAATTAAAGGTTTTATTACATGAACTTAAATTAGACTATGTAGTAGAAGAGTATTAATGAATGTCTATAGCCGTAAAAATGGATGAAAATAAATAATAATTCATTTTAAAATTTTATGTATTTCATCTGAAAAAATATAGGTATTTAGGATTTTACTTTCATGATATAATTTAGAAAATTCTTGCAATAGATAATAAAATAACTTAAAGAATATTGATATGTAAATAAGTAATTTTTACTATGTTATAATTGGAGGTAAATAAAGTGAAATACAATAATCCTATAATTAAAGGTTTTTATCCTGATCCAAGTGTATGTAAAGTTGATGATATATATTATCTTGTATGTAGTTCATTTCAATATTTTCCTGGTGTTCCTCTTTTTGAAAGTAAGGATTTAATTAATTGGAAGCAAATAGGACATTGTTTAACGAGAAAGAGTCAAGTTCAACTTGAGAATGTAAATAGTTCAGGTGGGGTCTTTGCACCAACTATAAGATATAATAATGGTAGGTTTTATATGACCACTAATAATAATACAACAAATCAGAATTTTTATGTATGGACTGATAATATTTATGATGAGTGGTCTGAGCCTATATATGTAGATCAAGGAGGAATTGATCCTTCTTTATATTTTGAAAATGATAAAACTTATTTTATAAGCAATGGAAGAGATGATTATGGAATGAGTGGAATAGTTCAATGTGAAATTGATATAGAAACTGGTAAAAAGCTAACACCTAGTCGTACAATTTGGACAGGTTCAGGCGGACGTTTTATTGAAAGTCCACATATGTACAAAATAAATGGAAAATACTATTTAGTTGTAGCAGAAGGAGGAACTGAATATGGACATATGGTAACATATGCTCGTGGTGATTCTCCATATGGTGATTTTGAAGGGTATAATTATAATCCAGTTTTGACAAATCGCAATTTAGGTGGCTATGAAATACAAGGAGTAGGACATGGAGATCTTATTGAAGATAATGATGGTAATTGGTGGATAATTCATCTTGGCTTCCGTCAGATAGGACAGTGGGAGCAATATCATCATTTAGGTCGTGAGGTTTTCTTAACTCCAATTACTTTTGGAGAAGATGGGTGGTTTATAGCAGGAGATAATTGTACAACAACTAATTCATTTAATCTTGCAAATATAACTAATAATGTTATTCAAAATGACAAGAAATACTATACTTTTGAAAATACTGACTGGGATAAGGATTGGTGTTATTTACGTACACCTAAGAGTGAAAACTATAAATTCACTGAGAATAAATTAGTATTAAAAGGAACAGATATTACACTTGATGATATTGATTCTCCAACATTTATAGGACTTCGTCAAAGAGATTTCAATGCTACTATTTCTTGTGAGGTATGTATATCAGAAGGGGAAAGCGGAATAACTTTATATATGGATGAAAATCATCATTATGATTTAGCAATACGAAAAACTGAAAATGGATATGAGGCAATTAAACGTCTTAATATTGGAGACATTAAATCAGTAGAAAAAACTGTAATTTTAAATGATATCAATAAGGTTTCCCTAGTTATCCGTGCAAATAATAGTGACTATAGTTTTTATGTTAAATCAGCTAGTGAAGAAACTAATCTTGGAACAGCTAAAACTAGATACCTTTCTTCAGAGGTTGCTGGAGGTTTTACAGGTGTTATTATTGGATTATATGCATATGGGGATGGTTGCCGCAATTATTCGGAGTTCACAAATTTTGAGTGCAGATATCTTTAATGAGTATAAATAAATATATCTTTTTATAATTAGTTTTAAAATATAGATTAGAATATTATAAAATACATTTTAATGTTATATTCTTATCTAATGGTAGGGACACGAAAAGTATAGATTTAAAGAAATTAATACAAATGGCGATAATTTATTAGAATTGAGCTATTTTTTATAAAAAAGGTTATATAGAGAAGGAGAATTGAAAATGAGAGATTATGAAAAAATGCATAGTGGAAAGATTTATAATTGTGGTGATGAAGAATTATTAGAAATGCAAACTAAGTGTTTGGATAAGTTATATGATTTTAATGCAACACGCCCAACAGAATTTGAAAAACGCCAAAGTATGTTAAAAGAAATGTTAGCAGAAATGGGAGAGGGGTGTTATATTGAACCTCCATTTCGTAGTAACTGGGGTGGGAAACATGTACATTTTGGCAATAATGTATATGCTAATTTTAATTTAACATTAGTAGATGATACACATATTTATGTAGGGGATTATACAATGTTTGGTCCTAATGTTACTGTTGCTACTGCAGCACATCCAATAGATCCTAATTTTCGTATGCCTGTAACACAATATAATAAACCAGTTCATATTGGGAAAAATTGTTGGATAGGAGCAGGTGCTATTATATTACCTGGAATTACAATTGGGGATAATACAGTAATTGGAGCTGGTAGTGTAGTAACTAAAGATATTCCTGCAAATGTTGTTGCAGTAGGAAATCCGTGTAAGGTTTTAAGAGAAATTAATGAAAATGATAAAGTTAATGCTCAAGAATTGATTTATAAATAAGATTCTATTGAGGTGATTGATATAAAATAACAAGAAACAACTTACAATGTTTTTAATGTAGTAAGTTGTTTCTTATTTACTTAAAAGATTATAATACTTGGTATAATTCATTTTTCTATCTTATAAAAGTGAATTATGATAAAAATTATTGAGTTATTGAATAATTCTTTTTTTCTGGAATTAAAAAAAGAATAAACCTAAATAAAGTATAAATTACTAATACTGTAGCAATAATTGTTTGAAATAAAAGGATATATTTTAAGAATCCCATATCATATCCTGTTTTAGCTAAGTAGTTCATAGTCATTTTTGTTGCGATTCCACTTATAACAAATGGAAATGTAAATGCAGAGTAGCTTGGGGAAAATGGCATTTTTAAATAATTTGGTAACTTAAATAAAACTATAATAAATGTTATGAATGCTAAAATAGATAAAAAAGATACCATTAAAAATGACTTTGTTTGCATTGATTGAATATACCCAGCAAGACAAAGATTTACAGGAGCTGCATATATACAGAATAATGGCTTAGCTGGACTAGGAATTTCTTTATATTTAACATATCTATATGTTACAACTACAAATAATATCATACATAATATAAATGCAAACCAAAATGCCAATGTGCCTATATTTGTTTTTTCAAAATCTGGGGCAGAAACACTTGCAACAGCTAGTCCAACATAAACTATAAAATACGTTGTAAAAACTTTTTTTATATCAAACTTTAATATAAATTTTATCGAGAAGTACACTATTAAACATAGATGAATAATTATTCCTAAATACCAAATATAAATAGCTTTGTCCCCTATAAAAGGTTTTATATAAGTAGATAAAAGCATTATAGCCATTGGAAATGTTGCAGATACACCAGCCATAATTGGATTTTTCATGTCTTCTTTTATCATAAATGGATACATTACAATTTTACATATTAGTAGTAGTCCTAGAATTAAAGATACAATTCCGCATACTAAACGAATAGATTCAGAATAGCTTTGAAGTAAATTACCTAAAGCCGCAAAACCAAGCATTACCCCTGAAATAGGGAGTGGTATTTTCTTTATCATAATTTATCCCCTATACTGTAACTAAAGAATCTGTATTAACTAGATTTAGTTCTCTTACTATTATTTCTGCAACTTTTCCAGCAACCATACCTGTAAACTGTATACATTGTTCTTTATGAGCCCCAGATGACATATCGAATTCTTTAGTTAATATACGGCAGCAAAGAGAATTTTTGCCGTTAGATTCTTTGAACCAATCATGTAATTCCTTTGATAATTCTAAATTTTTCTCTACTTTAGAATCTCCTTGTTTAGTACGACCAAAGAATAAACCTAAAGCCATAACCCCACCAGAAACTGCTCCGCATATACATTTAGAACGTCCGATTCCAACAGGAAATCCTGAAGCCATTGCAATTACTTCTTCAGGTATATCTAGCTCAAAGTTAGAACGTATGGAACTTATTAGTGCTTCAGAGCAGAAAAACCCTCCTCTAAATAGATCCTCAGCGTCTTTTGATATTTTTCTTATGCTTACCTCTTTTTTTATATTCATACAAAACCTCCATTTTATATAGTCACTTCCTGAACATTATAGAATATTTTTTAGTTTTAGTATTTCAATTTTCTATAGTTTAAATATCTATATCCTTAATATATTTATTTAGTGTGTAAGCAATACCATCTTCTTCATTAGATAAAGTAACTTCATCTGCTATAGCTTTTAAATCATCTACAGCATTAGCCATAGCAACTCCTATGCCTGCATATTTAACCATTGAGGCATCATTATGACCGTCTCCAAAAGCAATCATTTCTTCCTTTTTATAGCCTCTAGGAATTAAAACAGAATCTAAAGCTTTAGCTTTATCTATTCCTTTCGCAGTAAATTCAAAATAGAAATCTGCTGTAAACATGCAATTTAAAGTGTTTTTGAAGGGTTCCATCATTTCTTTATAATGAGATTTCAGATATTCAGGTTCTCCAGCAGTTAAAATTTTGTTTAATGGATAATCAGCAAAAGCAGCTAAGTCATCTTTTTCACAAAGTTTAAATTTACCACCACGAGCTTCGTATTGAATTATGTTAAAAGGTGCACCCTTATAATTTATTTCATTATTGAAAACATCATTTACATACATATAATTATCTTTGTCAATCATAGGCTTAACATCAAATTTCTTCATATGTTCAAGAACGGCTTGTCCTTCTTCAATACTCATAGTTTCATTAAATAAAACTTCATTAGTTTCACAATCTATTACCTTAGATCCATTAAAAGCAACTAAAAGCCCATTATTTTCATTCATTTTTAATTCTTTAGCAAGATCCATTAATCCAGAGGTAGGTCTCCCTGATGCTAAAACTAATATAGATCCTTCTTCTTGTGCTTTAATTAAAGCATTTTTAGTTTTTTCGGTTACAACTTTTTTACTATTAGTTAATGTACCATCAACATCCATAATAATTACTCTTATATTACTCATTTATCTTTCCTCCATAGTTCTTTTTATTTAATTATACTAATATTAGCTTTATAAGTGAATTGATTAATCAAAAAAAATGAGTAATTTATATGAAAAAATATAAAATTAAGGGATATTGAATAAAATAATTTTGTTATACGAACTTTTTAAAAGGATTATGGTATCAAATAATCTTACAGTTCAAATAAAGCTTAATAAATATGTTAGTCTAGTTAATTAATTAAATGGAGGAGTGGTAGTAACTAAAAAATACCTTTTACTATATATTTTTAATAAATATTAATATAAAGATATTAATTAGAAAGTTTATGTAATTGTATATTTGACATGAATATAAATAAATGTTATTATGTCTATAAAATTAATAGATGTGAGGGAAAAATGAAAGAGATTATTCGTAATGCAACTATAGAAGATTTTAAAAGAGGATATTTATGGGATGCTAAAAAAGGCGAGTTTATATGCTTAATATGTGGGAAGAATATTGGAATAAATACTGAAATTTTAAATGGCCATATGTTAGCTCATGGGTCTCCAGTAGAAAGATTATTGATATTAGATAAGAAATATACGGGACTTACTGAAATTCAAAAGGAATTGCTTGATATGGTATCTAGTAAATTTAGTGATAAAGAAATAGCTATCAATCTTGCTTGTTCAGAATCTACGGTTAGAAATATTAGGTTTTCATTAAGAGAGAGGGCAAGGCAAGCAAGAGCCTTTTTAGCTATTATGGAGTTAGTGGATGAAGGTACATTAAATTCAATGAATCATAAAATTAGATATTTCCCTATTAAAGAAGAAAAAAGAAAAGCCTTACTACCTAGATTTGCTAGTTTATTTGAGCCAAATAGGTTATATACAGAAAATGAAGTTAAAGTAATAATCAATAAAGTTTATGATGACGATGCATTAATAAGACGATATTTAGTGGACTATGGTTATTTGAAGAGAGATAAATATGGAGAAAAGTATTGTAAGGTAGAAGGAGAAATCACTATGGAAAATATGAAAAGAAAAGAACTTATAAATAATTATAAACAGCAAGAAGTAGAAATGGGAATAATTCAAATATATAATACAGTTAATGGTTGCTCTTTTGTAGATATATGCTCAAATTTATATAAGCCGTTTGAGTCAATAAAGTTTAAATTAAATTTAGGTAAAATAAGAATTAAAGATCTACAAGAGGACTGGGATAATTATGGAGAAAAGGCATTTGAATTTAAAGTTGTAGAAAAGCTTAAGAAAAAGGAAGGTTCTACAGAAAAAGAAGCGCTTGATGATTTAAAGGAACTTCTACATATTTGGATTGATAGCCAAGGAGATAATTTGAAATTATATAATAAGTAAAATTATTTTAAATTATATAAAATGAAATGTATAAACACTCCACTATAACACCAGACTTTATATAGGTGTTATTATAAAAATGGAGGTGAAAAAGATATGGAAAATATATATAAAACATCAGAAGTAGCTAAAATAATAGGAATTCATCCTAATACGGTACGGTTATATGAAGACCTTGAATTAATACCAAAAGCTAATAGACTATCCAATGGATACAGAATATCTAAATATTACAATAGATACATTAAGAAATTGGGAGATGAATGGGCTACTTTCTATTAAAAGAAAAGAAAAATGTATATATAACTTAAGAATACTGATATTTAAGACAATTATTCTTAATAGAAGAAGGAAGATAAATTTAAATAATACATAAGGCTATATTAATTAGTAAAACATAATTAATATAGCCTTATATATTATTTCTTAGCAATAAAGATGTATAAGGAATCATCTAGAGATAGTCTTTTTTCTATACTAAATCCAGCATTTATTAGCTCTTGTTCCATTTCTGATGAATGAATTCTTGGGGGCGCTTTATGACCAGAATTCAATTCTTTTTTTTCAAACTCAAGACATAAAAAATATCCACCTTCTTTAAGAACTCTTTTAATTTGCTCAAGTGATTTAGATAAAGGATTAACTTCATGTAAAACTAAAGAAGCTAGTATAATATCAATTGAATTCTCTGATAGAGGGATATTATCAATACTTCCTTGAAGTGATTTAATATTTGTAATCTTTCTATCCCTAGCCTTGGATTCTATAAAATCTAACATTTTTGAATCTAGATCTAATGCATAAACTGTGTTATCTACTATTTTAGCAGCTGGGATTGATAAATATCCTGTACCTGCCCCTAAGTCTAAAATACTATCACTTTTTTTAACAGGTATCATTTGTAATAATTCTTCTGCAGTGAAATTCTTATTTCTATCAGCATTTTCTAAATATTCTATTTTTCTTTTGAAATCATTCATTTCTTTTGAATGACAATGATGTTTTTCCATATATCAATTCTCCTTATTTTTTATTTTCAGAAGCATTAAAAGATTTAATGCTTGAATCTAATATAGAATGGAATTTCTCCAATCCATAGAGGATTTTTTCTATATCTTCAATTTTAGTATTTTTTATAGCATTAAAAAGGTAACCTTTTTTTATATATACAAAATCAAAATCCTTCATAAAATCATCAGAAAGAGATAGGTTAACAATCCGACGATTATCTTCAGGTATTTCTCTTACTAATACACCTTGCTTTTCAAGTTGAGTAACAATGCCTGATGCAGTACTTTTAGATAAATTTAACTTTTCACATAACTCCTTTAAAGTAATATAAGGAGTATTATATAATTGTCGCAATACCATAACTTGCTGAGAATTAAATTTATAATCTTTAAATTGCTCAAAGGAAATTTTATGGAAGTCTTCCCAAAGTAACTCATAAAGTTTTATTATTTTTTCGGTATAATTTAATGAAGATTTACTCATACTTAGAACTCCTTTTTAATGTTTTAATATAAATGTTCAAATAAACAAACAGTTCGTGTTTCCGAATTATTATTTTTACAATACTATGTATTTATTTTATAGTCAATGGATTACTTTTACATAATTGTGATATTATATATATACAAAATGTAATTAATTGAAATTAGTAGATTAAAATAATAAAAATTAGTCTGCAAAATGCGGCATCAAATATCGAGTAAAGTAATTTTGAAAAGTTTATTATTAATTTGAGGTGAGAAGTTATGGAGTGGGTAGATAAATTAAATGAATCAATAAACTATATAGAAGAAAATCTTACGGGTGAAATATCATATGAAGTTATTTCGAAAATTGCAGGATGCTCTGTTTATAATTTTCAAAGAATGTTTTCATATATAGCAGACAAGCCATTATCTGAATACATAAGAAATAGAAGGTTAACAATGGCAGCATTTGACTTATTAAACAATTCAGAAAGGATAATTGATATTTCTTTAAAGTATGGATACGAATCTCAAGATGCTTTTACGAGAGCTTTTAAAAATTTTCATGGGGTATTACCTTCAAAGGTTAGAAATGAAACAGTCCAATTAAAGTCCTGTCCTAAACTTTCTTTTCAAATAAAAATTAAAGGAGAAAATCATATGAATTATCAAATTGAACAATGGCCTGCATTTAAAGTAATGGGTATATCTAAGAAAGTAAAAACAGATGAAGCTTTCAAAGTAGTTCCTAATATTTGGGGAGATGCTTGGAAAGATGGTACTATGAATAAATTTTTAGAGAATTTTCCTGGGTATAGACCATCAGGTTTTTTAGGAATTGCACAAGGAGGAGAATGGGGAGAATCTGAATATATGGAATATATTATAGGAGTGACAAATCATGTTGATACATTAGACTGCGAATATGTTCCAGTACTTGAAGGCATGAAAGAAATTTCTTATCCAGCTGCAACCTGGGCAATTTTTGAAGTGAATGGAGAATTACCAGCTACAATACAAGATGTTTACAAACAAATTTATACTGAATGGCTTCCTAGCTCAGGATATGAGTTAGCTAATCTTCCAGTTATTGAATGCTATTTACAAGAAAATAAGCAAGAAGTTTGGCTTGGAATAGTAAAAAAATAAAAATCAACCCTGACTTTTTTTGCCTTACTTCTATAATTAAATTGTAAAAAGAAATAGCTTTGTAAAAGATAAAAAAGATAATTACGTAAGATAAGAAAGAATATAAGAGGAATTCAAGAGAAGATTTTATGTAGATAATATTGAAAATGATAAAATAGAAGAAAATTTTGATAATGGAGTTCTTAAAATAAATTTACATAAGTTAAATAAAGAACTTTCCAATATTAAGAAAATAGAAGTTAAATAGTATATACTATAAGTAACAATGAAGAAAGTTCTATAAAATAACCACGGTTATTTATAGAACTTTTCTAATTTTGTTAAATCGATATGAGTTTATAAAGTTGGATCATACATATAAGAAGAAACTTAAATTACAGATTTAGTAATAAACTTTATAAATTAGGTAAATCTATTTTGATTATTAACTAAAATAATTCATATTATTTAAACTAAATACATAAATAAATATTCATTCAAAAAAATTATACATTAAATAATATATTGCAATTAACTTTCAAAATATAATATAATTGTATGTACAATATATGAAAGGTAGTTAAGGCATGGATAAAAAAATAAAATACATTGAAATATTTGAATTTTATAAAGATAAAATATCATCAGGAGAAATAAAGGAAAATGAAAAGCTACCAACAGAACAAGAAATTGGGCAAATTTTTTCTGTAAGTAGGCATACAGTAAGACAATCTATAGTAGAACTAGAAAAAGAAGGCTATATTTATAGAGAAAAAAGCAAAGGTGCTTATGCTAAAAAATTAGATAAATTAAAAAAGACACATAGTAAGCTTGTTATAGTAATAACTACATATATATCTGAGTATATATTCCCATATTTAATTAAAGGTATTCAGGAAGCATTAAATGAAAATGGTTATGATATATTATTGTTAAATACTAATAATGAAAAGGCTAAGGAAAGAGAGCAATTAAAAAAGCTATTAGAATATGATGTTGCTGGAGCAATAATTGAACCAACAGCAAGTGCCTTAGGAAATACTAATGAAGATTACTACGCAGAAATAGATAAAAACAATATACCTTATCTTATGATAAATGCAACATATGATAAGGAAAACCAATCTTATGTTATAATGGATGATAAAAAGGGAACTTATACACTTTGTGATTATTTAATTAATTTAGGTCATAAAAAAATAGCTGGAATTTTTAAAGAAGATGATATACAGGGGTTAGAGCGTAAAAAGGGTTATTTAAAAGCATTAGAAAAAAATAAAATAGAAATTGATAGTACAATAATAGGGAATTTTAAAACTTACGAAGAAGATTTTTATGTATATGCTTTTGCAAAGAACCTATTAAGTAGAGGGGATAGACCAACAGCAGTTGTATGTTATAATGATAAAACAGCCATAAAAGTAATTAAAGTGGCTAAAGAACTAGGCTTAAAAATACCAGAAGATTTATCCATTGTAGGTTACGATAATGACGAAACTATTTCTGAAATATTAGATTATGGTATAACTACTATAAACCATCCTAAAGAAAAAATGGGAAAAAAAGCAGCAGAAATTCTAGTTTCATTAATAAACAAGGAAAAAGATAAAGCAAATTATATATATGATCCAGAAATAGTTAAAAAGGATAGTGTCAGAAAAATATAAATATTGAATCATAAATAGAAGTATGTATTAACAAAGTGTTAAACATACTTTTTTTATTTAAAATATAATTTTCTGAAAAATGCAAAAATATGTTACTTTTAAATGTTTACAATATAAATTTTATTTGCTATCATTTAATTGTACGTAACATTTATAATAAATATATAATTGTACGTACTGATGGGTAGTGTTTTAAATGTTTTATATTTTGTATGTAAAATGGAGGGGAATTTATGAGTAAATATTCTATAGGAGTTGACTATGGTAGTGAATCTGCAAGAGCATTACTACTTAATGTTAGTACAGGAGAAGAAGTTGTTTCAGAAATGATGACTTATCCTCATATTGTTATGACAGAAAAACTTCCTTGTGGTAAAAAATTAGAGCCTTTTTGGGCTTTGCAACATCCAAAGGATTATATGGATGTATTGGAATACATTATTCCAAAGATAATTGAGAAATCAGGTGTAAAAGCAGAAGATATTATAGGTCTTGGAATTGATTTTACAGCATGTACAATATTACCTATGAAAAAGGATGGAACTCCTCTTTGTTATTTGGATGAATTCAAAAGTAATCCTCATGCTTATGTTAAGCTATGGAAGCATCATGCAGCTCAAGATGAAGCAAATAAGTTAAATGAAATAGCAAATAATATGGGTGAAAAATTTATAAGTCGATATGGAGGAAAGATATCATCTGAATGGTTTATTCCAAAGGTATGGCAAGTGCTAAATGAAGATTCAAAGGTTTATGAAGAAACAGATAAATTCATAGAAGCTACAGATTGGGTAATAATGCAACTTACAGGTAAAGAAACCAGAAATAGTTGCACAGCTGGATATAAAGCAGTTTGGCATAAGCAAGAAGGATTTCCAAGAAAAGAGTTTTTAAAAGCATTAGATCCAAGATTAGAAAATTTATTTGAAGATAAATATGATTGTGAAGTTACTAGTTTAGGAGAAAGAGCAGGAGAGTTAACTGAAGAAATGGCTAAAAAACTTAAACTAAAGACTGGAATGCCAATAGCAATAGCTAATGTAGATGCTCATGTTGCTGTGCCAGCTATGGGAGTTACAGAGCCAGGAAAAATGGTTATGATTATGGGAACTTCAACATGTAGTATGGTTTTATCAGATAAAGAAGTAGTTGTACCAGGAATTTGTGGTTATGTAGAAGATGGAATAATACCAGGTCTTTATGGATATGAAGCTGGACAATCAGCTGTAGGAGATATCTTTGCATGGTTTGTTAATAGTTGTGTGCCAAAATCATATATAGAGGAAGCGGACAAGCTAGGATTAAATATACATCAATATTTAACTATGAAAGCAGAAAAGTTAAATCCAGGAGATTCAGGTCTTTTAGCTTTAGATTGGTTAAATGGTAATAGAACAGTTTTAGTTGATACAGATTTAACTGGATTTATATTAGGCTTAAATTTAAATACGAAGCCAGAAGAAATTTATAGAGCCTTAATTGAATCAACAGCTTATGGACATAAAAAAATAGTAGATACTTTTAATGAATATGGTGTTGAAATAAATGAACTATATACTTGTGGGGGATTACCACAAAAAAATAGAATGTTAGTTCAAATTTATGCTGATGTAACAAATCTTCCAATTAGAATTTCTAAATCCACTCAAACACCAGCATTAGGCTCAGCTATGTTTGGAGCAGTTGTAGCTGGGAAAGAAAATGGCGGATTTGACTCAATACATGAAGCAGCAAAAGTAATTCCAAGATTACTAGATGAAGTAATAACTCCTATACCAGAAAATGTAGAAATTTATTCAAAAATTTATGCTCATTATGATAGATTACACGATTACTTCGGCAGGGGTGAAAACGATGTGATGAAAGATCTAAAGAAAATGAGAAAACTTTAGGAGGTAACTATGTTAGAAGCATTAAAAAAGGAAGTTTTTGAAGCTAATTTAGCTTTAGTTAAAAATAATTTAGTTGTTTTAACATGGGGAAATGTTAGTGGAATTGACAGAGAAAATGGATTAATTGTTATAAAACCAAGTGGAGTAAGCTATGAAAAAATGAAAGAAGAGGATATGGTAGTTGTAGATTTAGAAGGAAATATAGTTGAAGGAAATTTAAGACCTTCATCAGATACAATTACTCATGTAGAGCTTTATAAAAGGTTTCCTAATTTAGGAGGGATAGTTCATACTCATTCCACATTTGCAACATCATGGGCACAAGCAAAAAGAGATATTCCTTCATATGGAACAACTCATGCAGATACTTTCTATGGATCAGTTCCATGCACTAGAATGTTATCAAATAACGAAATAAAAACTGAATATGAAAGAAATACAGGATTTGTAATAATTGAAACTTTAGAATCAAGAAATATTGAAGTTTTAAGCATTCCAGGAATAATAGTTGGAAGTCATGGGCCTTTTTCTTGGGGGGAGACTCCAAGTAAAGCAGTATCAAATTCAGTAGTCTTAGAGGAAATTGCTAAAATGGCACTTATAACTGAAAACTTAAATAATCATGTAACTCCAATAAATAAGGAACTTCAAGATAAGCATTACTTTAGAAAACATGGTGAAAATGCATACTACGGACAAAAGTAGTCAACACAATAGATAAATGGATAAGTATTTATTAACAAGTGATTGAATTAAAAAGTTTTTAAGCTATTTTATAGGACATAAAATAATTAATTTAAAGTAGAATTTAGGAGGGGTTAATATGTTAAGAGTTAAAGAATATAGTTTTTGGTTTGTAACAGGAAGTCAAGATTTGTATGGCGAAGAAACATTAAAGCAAGTTGCTGTAGATTCTCAAAAAATTGTAGAAGGATTAAATGAAGTTGATAGCATTAAATACAATATAATTTATAAGCCAACAGTTAGAAATGCTAAGGAAATATATGATGTTTGCTTAGCAGCAAATAATGATGAAAATTGTGCAGGAATAATTACATGGATGCATACATTTTCACCAGCTAAAATGTGGATTAGAGGTTTATCAATCTTAAATAAACCACAACTTCACTTCCACACACAATTTAACAGAGATATACCATGGGATACTATGGATATGGATTTTATGAATTTGAATCAATCTGCACATGGAGATAGAGAATTTGGATTTATAAATGCGAGAATGGGAAACAAGAGAAAGGTTATAGTTGGACATTGGCAAGATGAAGAAGTTCATAAAGATATAAATAAGTGGATGTCTGTTGCTGCTGCATTTGTTGAAGGCCAAAATATAAAAATAGCAAGATTTGATGATAATATGAGAAATGTTGCTGTAACTGAAGGGGATAAGGTTGAAGCTGCAATAAAACTTGGATGGACTTGTGATGCCTTTGGGATTGGTGATTTAGTTGAGGAAATAGAAAAGGTTACTTCTAATGAAGTAGAAGAATTAATTAAGATTTATGAAGAAAAATATGATTTTTGTGAAGAAGGAAAAATAGAAGGCAGTGTTAGAAATGCTATAAAATATCAAGCTAAGGTTGAAGTTGCATTAAGAAGATTCCTAGAAAAAGGCGATTATACAGCGTTTACTACTAACTTCCAAGTACTACATGGAATGGAACAATTACCTGGACTTGCAGTACAAAGACTCATGGAAGATGGATATGGATTTGGAGGAGAAGGGGACTGGAAAACTGCTGGATTAGTAAGGTTAATGAAGATAATGTCAAATAATATTGGAACATCATTTATGGAAGACTATACTTATCATTTTGAGCCAGGAAATGAAATGATATTAGGTGCTCATATGCTAGAAGTTTGTCCAACGGTTGCTGCAAACAAGCCAAGAATAGATGTAAAACCTTTATCAATTGGAGATAAAAATGATCCAGCTAGACTTATATTTAGTGGCCAATCAGGAAAAGCTGTATGTGCTTCATTAATAGATTTAGGCGGAAGAATGAGATTAATAATAAATGAAGTAAATGCTAAGGAAGTAGAAAAAGATTTACCAAACCTTCCTGTTGCAAGAGTTTTATGGACTCCAGAGCCATCATTAAAAGTTGGAGCTGAAGCCTGGATACTAGCTGGTGGAGCTCATCATACTTCATTTTCATATGTAGTTGATGCAGAATCATTATGTTATCTTGCAGATATGTATGGCTTAGAAGCAGTTGTAATAGGAGAAAATACTAATATAAGAGATTTCTCAAATGAATTGAAATGGAATAGCATTTATTGGATGTTAAATAAATAATGAATTGATGTTGAAACAATTCAAAATCAAGGTGAATTTAAAGTTAATGTAAAAACTAAGATTAATATAAATATAAAAATATACGATTCAAGAAAGGGTAACTAAAAGGTGAGGAAATGGCTAAATATATAATAAATACTGACAAAAAGATTTCAAAAATAAATAAGGAGATATATGGACATTTTTCTGAGCATTTAGGAAGATGCATTTATGAAGGAATATATGTTGGAGAAAACTCTGATATACCTAATACAAATGGTATGAGAACAGATGTTGTACAAGCTTTAAAAGAAATGAAAATACCAGTTTTAAGATGGCCGGGTGGTTGTTTTGCAGATGAGTATCACTGGAAGGACGGAATTGGGCCAAAAGAAAAAAGAAAAAAACTTATAAATACTCACTGGGGTGGAACAATTGAAGACAATAGTTTTGGAACACATGAATTTATGGAGCTATGTAGGCAACTTGAATGTGAACCCTATATAAATGGAAATTTAGGTAGTGGTACAGTTCAAGAAATGTCAGAATGGATAGAATACCTAACTTTTAATGGTGTATCTCCAATGGCTGATATTAGAAAAGAAAATGGACATGAGGAAGCTTGGAAGGTTAAATATTTTGGAGTAGGAAATGAAAATTGGGGTTGCGGTGGAAATATGACGCCAGATTTCTATGCAAATATGTATAGAAGATATCAAACTTATTGTAGAAATTATCCTGGAAACAAATTATATAAAATAGCTTGTGGTCCAAATGACAATAATTATAATTGGACAGAAGAGGTAATGAAAATAGCTGGCAATTTTATGGATGGTTTAAGTTTGCATTATTATACTTTCCCTGGAGGATGGTCTGATAAAGGTAGCGCTAGAGAATTTGATAATGAAACCTGGTATAAAACATTGAAAAAAACTCTTAAAATAGATGAGTTTATAAAAAATCATATAAATATAATGAATAAATACGATAAAGAAGAACGAGTTGGTTTAATTGTAGATGAATGGGGGAGTTGGTATGATGTTGAACCAGGAACTAATCCAGGATTTTTATATCAACAAAATACAATGAGAGATGCCCTTATTGCTGGTATTAACTTAAATATTTTCAACAAAAATTCAAAAAGAGTAAAAATGGCTAATATAGCTCAACTTGTAAATGTACTACAATCTGTTATTTTAACAGAAGGCGAAAATATGGTATTAACACCAACATATCACGTCTTTAATATGTATAAAGATCATCAAGAAGCAACTCTTTTAGAAAGTTATATTGAAACTAAAGAAATAGGATTAGAAGAAGATAATTTAGTACCTAATTTACATGAATCAGCTTCAATAGATAAAGATGGCAGAATAATATTTACTATTAATAACTTATCCATAACTGATGATTATAAAGTGGAAACAGAATTATTAGGTAAAAAACCTACAAATATTACTGCAAATATATTAACTAATGAAATGACAGCTTGCAATACATTTGAAAATCCAAATGTAGTTAATGTTGAAGAATTTAATAATTTTATAGTAACAGAAAAAGGATTAAACTTCACAATTCCAAAATGTAGCGTTATGAGATTTATTATTGAATAATATGAGTAAAACATTTTGCAGACGATGTCTTATGGATGAAGTTTTAAGTAAAGAAGAATATGTTCATATGAAAGAATATATTTCTGCAATAGATGATTATATTAAGGCTAGCGAAGAAGAGTATAAAAGAAGATTAAATATATGCAAAGAATGTGATTCATTAATAAATGGAATGTGTAAATTGTGCGGATGTTTCGTTGAAATTAGAGCTGCTGTTAAAAAGAATTATTGTCCTAACAAAAATAAATATTGGTAAAATAGTAGGCTTGTAAAAATATGAAATAGGCAAAGTAGAGATATTTTAGAAATAAAAAATAATATCAATTTAAGTACTAAAAGTATAAGAATTGATATTATTTTTTATATTAAAAACTATTAAAAGTTGAGAGGTTAATATATGAGTAAAATAAAGTTGTTAAATGGAATATTTAAAGAATCAGAAAGTAAGGGAAAGGAATACTTACTTTATTTAGATGTTGATAGATTGTTAGCACCATGTTATGAAGCAATTGGATTAGAGCCTAAAAATAAAAGATATGGTGGTTGGGAAGAAAGAGAAATAAGCGGTCATTCACTTGGTCATTATCTTTCAGCACTATCATATATGTATGTAGCAACGGAAGATGAAAAAATTAAAAGAAAGTTAGATTATGCAATAGATGAGCTAGGATATTTACAAGATATAGAAAAGAGTGGATATGTAAGTGGTTTTAAGAAAGATTGCTTTGATAAGGTTTTTAGTAAGAATTTTAATGTAACAAGATTTGATTTAGGTGGCAGTTGGGTTCCGTGGTATAGTATCCATAAAATTTATGCAGGTCTTTTAGATTCATATAAGCTAACAAATAATAAAAAAGCCTTAGATATATTAATAAAGTTATCAAATTGGGCAAAAAAAGGATTGGACAATTTAACAGAAGAAGAATTTGATAAAATGCTTTATTGTGAGCATGGCGGAATGTGCGAAGTTATGGGAGAGTTATATGAAATAACTAAAAATGAGGATTACTTAAAATTAGCAATAAGATTTATAGATAAGGAAATTATATATCCTCTCATAGATGAAAAAGATGAACTTGAAGGTAAACATGCTAATACTCAAATACCTAAAATTCTTGGAATTGCAAAGCTTTATGATATTACAAAAGAAGAAAAATATAGAAAAGCTAGTGAATATTTTTGGAATATAGTTACAAGTAAAAGGTCATATGTTATTGGAGGAAATAGCATAGATGAACATTTTGGAAAAATAGGAAGTGAAACTTTAGGGGTTACAACAGCTGAAACTTGTAACACTTACAATATGTTAAAACTTACAGAATATTTATATAAGTGGAATCATGACACTAAATATATGGATTATTATGAAAAAGCATTATATAATCATATACTTGCATCACAAGATCCAATAAGTGGAATGAAAACATACTTTGTATCAACAAAACCAGGCCATTTTAAGGTTTATTGTTCACCAGATAACTCCTTTTGGTGTTGTACAGGAACTGGCATGGAAAACCCAGGTAAGTATACAGGGAATATATATTACGTAGATGATAATAACGTATATATAAATTTATTTGTTGCTTCTAACATAGAATTAGAAGATAAAAATGTAAAAATAAAGCAAATTACAGATTTTCCGAAAGAAGAAAAAACAAAGATTATAATAGAAGAAACAAATGATTTAATGTATGAAATAAAAATAAGAATTCCTTATTGGTTAAATGGAGATATTAAAGTTTCTCTTAATAATGATGAAATAAATTATAAAAAAGAGGAAGGATACATTTCTATAAGTAAGCTATGGAAAAAAGGTGATGTTTTAAATATTAATTTAAATATGAATTTGCACATTTATACATCAAGAGAAGATAAAAATAAAATTTGCTTTATGTATGGACCATTAGTTTTAGCAGGAACATTTGGTAGAGAAAATTTCCCAGAAACTGATATATTAGAAGATCACTTAAAATTGAATCACTATAAATGTATAGATGTACCTATGATAATAAGTGAAGATAATAAGCTTCTGGAAAATATTACGAAAATAGAAGATCAAAGCTTAGAGTTTAAACTAAATTTTAATAATGGAAATATCAATAATTTTGTGAAATTAAAGCCATTTTATGATATTCACCATGAAAGATATAGTATTTACTTTACTAAAATGACTAAAAGTGAATATGAAAACAAAGGATTATTTAGCTATAATGAATTATTAGAAAGTATAACTATAGATAAAATTAATTTTAACGAGCAGCAAATGGAAATAGAACATAAACTAAGTACTAAAAATTCAATTTCAGGTTATTCTTTAGAATATAGCATGGGATATAGAGAAGCACTAGATAAGGGACATTTTAGCTTTTTATTAGAAGCAGGATTAGAAGATGAGCTATATTTATATTTAAATAAATTAAATCAAGATAAAACGTCATTTGATATTTATTTAGAAGATAAATTGTTAGAAAAAGAAATTATTGAAAATGAAGAAAAGAATGGTGTATCATATTACCTTTACCATATTCCAAAGGAGATTATAAAAGAAAAAATAGAAATAAAAATAAAAGCAAGAGGAAATTTATCAACGGGAAAGATATTTTCAGCCAGACTAGTAAATAAAAAACGTGAGCTAAGGGGGATTTTATGAGTAAATTCGTAAAAAAGTGTACTTCAGCAGTAGTTCTTACAGGAGTTATATTAAGTAGTGTAGCGTGTACTTCAAAGGATGAGAAAGTTGATATAACTTTCCAAAATGTTTCCGTTCATGACCCAGCAGTTATAAAGGTTGATGATACATTTTATATAACTGGATCCCATATGGCTGAGGCTAAATCAACAGACTTAATAAATTGGACAAGTATTTCGGATTCTGTTAAAAACCAAAAGTTATTTGAGAATATAAAAGTAGAATTAAAGGAAGCATTAGACTGGGGAAAAACTACGACTTTTTGGGCTAGTGATTGGATAAAATTAAATGATGGGAATTATTATTTGTATTATTGTGTATGTGAAGGTTCTTCGCCTCAAGGAGCTATAGGATATGCAGTAGCAGATAGTATAGATGGACCATTTAAAAATTTAGGGCTGTTAGTTAAATCCAGTGGAAAAGATGAGTTAAAATATATAGACGAAAATGAAGAAGAAAAAATATATGATGCAAATATTAACCCAAATGCAATAGATCCTGCTCTTTTTTATGATGAAGATGGGAGGCTTTGGATGATGTATGGTTCATATTCAGGAGGGATTTATATATTAGAGATGAATCCTGATAATGGATCAATATTAGGTGGACAAGGAACTTATGGAAAGAAGATATTAGGAGGGTACCACTCTGAAATTGAAGCATCATATGTTACTTATAATAAAGAAAAAGGATATTATTATTTATTTTTATCTTTTGGTGGACTAACATCGGATTCTGGATATAATATGAGAGTAGCTAGAGCTAAAAATCCAGATGGACCATATTACGATGCTATGGGAAATGATATGATTGATTGTAAAGGAGTAAGTGGAAAGGCTTTAGCAGCTCAAAATCAATATATAATGAATTATGGCAATAAGCTATTTGGAAATTTTAGATATCCCATAAGTGAGAATATTAATGATGAATCTTTAGATCCATCAGATTTGGGATATGTATCACCAGGACATAATTCTGTTTATTATGATGAAGAAACAGGAAGATATTTTTTAATATTCCACACAAGATTTCCAGATACGGGAGAATCATATCAAGTTAGAGTTCATCAAATGTATTTAAATGAAGACGATTGGTTTGTAGTTTCTCCATATAGATATATAGGTGAAAGTATTGGTGAGTATAAAGAAAAAGAAATTCTTGGAGAATATAGTTTTATAAATCATGGAAGAGAAATATTTGATTTAGTTAGGGAATTTGTAAATATAAAATTAAACAAAGATGGAACAATAACTGGAGATATTGAAGGTACTTTTAAATTTAAAGACGGAAATAAAATAGATATAAATATAGATGGAGAAATATATAAAGGTGTATTTGTTGAGCAATATGACATAAATAATAAATCATATACTATGACTTTCACCGTAATGGGAAGTAATAATGGTATAGCTTTATGGGGAGTAAAAAAGTAATTTTAATGATATTATACAAAAGTATATAATAAAAGTGCATAAAGGTATTAATAATAGATATTATTTTATATTTTGTTAAAATAATATCTATTTTTATTTTTCTAAGGTAATAAAATGGAAATAAGCATAGATAAATCTAAATATATTACAGCGGAATTTTATTTACTCTAGAAAAACCTAAAATTATTTTAGATTTATCTAAAATAATTTATTGACTATTATAACAAAAAATAGTATATTATAAATGTAAGATTTAGTAAAAATTAATCAAGGGGGAGAGAGTTTATAATACACTTAATTGTAAACGATATTACGAGTATGGAGGAAAAGTTATGGGAAATGATGTCTACAATAATCCAATTGTAATTCAAAGAGCAGATCCATGTATATATAGGCATACAGATGGTTATTATTATTTTACAGCTTCAGTACCTTCATTTGATTATATAGAACTTAGAAGAGCCAAAAAAATAAATGATCTTCAAGATGCAGAAGCTATTACAGTATGGAAAAAGCATGAATGTGGAGAAATGAGCCAATTAATTTGGGCTCCAGAAATTCATTATATCAATAAGAAATGGTATATATATTTTGCAGCTGCTCCTGATAAGAATATTACAGGAAAAACATTTAATCATAGGATGTATGTAATTGAATGTGAAAGCGAAAATCCCTTAAAGGGTAAATGGATAGAAAAAGGAAGAATTAATACAGGTTGGGATTCATTTTCGTTAGATGCTACCACTTTTTCACATAATGGTAAATTATATTATGTGTGGGCTCAAGAAGATTGTGAAGCAGAATCTAAATCAAATTCTAATATCTATATAGCTGAAATGGAAAATCCATGGACTTTAAAAAGTAAAGCTGTTTTATTATCTAAGCCAGAATATGGTTGGGAAACAAAATTATATTGGGTAAATGAGGGACCAGCAGTTATTAAAAAGAATGGTAAGATATTTATGACATATTCGGCAAGTGCTACAGATGAAAATTACTGTATGGGAATGCTAACAGCAGATGAAAATAGCAATTTATTAGATAAAAATTCATGGAAAAAGTCAAAAAATCCTGTTTTTAAATCATCTTATGAAAATAGGCAATATGGACCAGGACATAATAGT
The DNA here is from genome assembly GCF_015555225.1 of Clostridium sp. D46t1_190503_E9. Classification (NCBI taxonomy): domain Bacteria; kingdom Bacillati; phylum Bacillota; class Clostridia; order Eubacteriales; family Clostridiaceae; genus Clostridium; species Clostridium sp. D46t1_190503_E9. The sequence continues at coordinate 87,216 of NZ_JADNKB010000011.1, read as the reverse complement.
TTTACAACATCAGAAGATGGAAAATTAGATTTATTAATTTATCATTCTAGAAATTACTTAGAATTAAAGGGAGATCCTTTATCAGACCCAAATAGACATGCGAGAATTGAAATTATTCATTGGAATGATGATGGAACACCTAACTTTGGAATTCCATCAAAGGATAGTAAAGAATTTGAAGTTTAAACCTTAAATTTAGTTTAAGCTTTGAGGTATAAAAGAATAATTATGTGGGAGGATTATTTATGTTAAAAAGGTCAAAAAGATTTTTTGCTATGATTGCTACAGCTGTTATGTTAGTTGGATGTGGTAGTGGTGCTAATGATGAAGGTGCTAAAACTGCTGACGGAAAAAAAGAAATAACTTGGATGTGTTATGGACAACCTCAAGAAACAGAAGTTTATGAGCAAGTTATAAAGAAATTCGAAGAAAAGTATCCAGATGTTAAAGTTAAACTTGTTTCAACTACTCAAGATCAATATGGTCAAAAAATACAAGCAGCTATGGCTTCTAATACTATGGCGGATGTTGTTTATATGGGACCTGGAGATGTAAAGGCATGGGTTAATTCTGGAAAAATGCTCAATTTAGATGAGTATATAGAAAAAGCAGAATCTGACGGAATTATTAAGCTAGATGATGTTTGGGATCTTGCATTAAAGAAATATAAATATAATGGAGAAGTAATCGGAGAAGGCAGTTTATATGCAATGCCAAAAGATGTAGGACCATTTGGATTTGGGTATAACAAGACATTATTTGAGAAGTTAGGGATTCCATTACCAGACAAAGAAAAACCATATACATGGGAAGAATTCATGGATGTTTGTAAAAAGCTTACTAATGATACAGGTGGAGATGATTCTTCATGGGGTACTGGTTTAAATATTAACTGGTCACTTCAACCTTTTGTATATAGTAATGGAGCTGATTGGATAAACGAAGATGCTACTAAAGTTACAGTAACAGATACAAAGTTTGTTGAAGCATTACAATACTTTGCAGATCAAACATTAAAATATAAAATTACACCATCTGCAGAACAAGCACAAACTTTAGATACTTATCAAAGATGGTTAAAAGGTCAGTTAGGTTTCTTTGCTGTTGCTCCATGGGATATAGCAGCATTTGAAGATCTTCCATTTGAATATGATATAATTCCTTGGCCAGCAGGTTCTACAGGTCAAACAGCAAGTTGGCTAGGCTCAGTTGGATTTGCGGTTTCAGCAAATACTAAATATCCTCAAGAAGCAGTTAACTTAGCAATTTTCTTATCTACAGATGTAGATGCAAATAAGATGGTTGCAGATAAACAAATACAAGTTCCTAATATAAAATCATTAGCTAAGGACTACTACTTAAATACAGATAATAACCCTCACAATAAGCAAGTATTTATTAATTTAATAGAAAAGTACGGTAAGCCACTACCAGGAGAAAGAACTTATAATGCTGAATGGTATAATAAATTTTTTGAAGGTATTCAAGATGTATTAGATGGAAAAATTTCAGCTAAAGATTACTGTGAAAAAGTTCAACCGGAAATGCAAGCTCTTTTAGATAAGGCTATAGAAAAGGAATCTAAAGAAAAGGCTAAGAATTAATAGTTTTATATAGGTGTTAGGGTCATCCCTAACACTTATATTGAATATGTGGGAGGAAAGGCATGGAATTAAAGGCTAAATCAAAATTTAAATCAGGTTATTATGCAAAAGAAAGAAGAGAAGGATATTTATTTGTTCTTGCACCTGTATTACAATTTTTCCTATTTGCATTTGTACCGTTACTTTTTTCACTTTATGCTGGATTTACAGACTGGACATCAATAGGGAAAGCTGAATTTATAGGATTACAAAATTTCAAAGAAATATTTGCAGATACAAACTTCTGGAAATCTATATGGAATACTTTATTTATGATGATAGGGATACCGATAGGACTTGTATTATCTTTATTATTAGCTCTTGCAATGAATAGAGATATTCCAGGAAGAAATACTTTTAGAGTGCTTTATTATATTCCTGTTATATCATCTATTGCAGCAGTATCCATATTGTGGAGATGGGTTTATAATGGGGATTATGGATTATTAAATCAGGTATTAAGTGTATTTGGAATAGATGGACCTAATTGGTTAAATAATGAGGCTACAGTTAAACCTGCTATTATGGCTATGACGATATGGAAGGGTTTAGGTATGTCAATGTTATTATATCTAGCTGGATTACAAAGTATCCCTAAAGATTTAAAAGAAGCCGCAGAAATAGATGGTGCCAATACTTTTCAAGTTTTTAAATATATAACGATTCCAACTTTAAGACCTGTTACCTTTTATTTAATTATTACTGGTATAATAGGAGGCTCTCAAATGTTTATTGAACCTTCAATTATGGTTGATAATGGTGGAGTTAACTATAGTGCAGCAACAGTTGTTTATTACTTATGGGATAAGGCGTTTAAGAATTATCAAATGGGTTATGCTTGTGCAGTAGGTTGGATATTAGCTATCTTTATATTTATAATAACTTTAATCCAATTTAAATATAAAGGCGACGAAGTATTTGGAGAGTAGGAGGTGAGATAAATGCTAAATATTGAAAAAACTATGGTTACAAAGAAAAAGTCAAAACAAACAAAAAGTCTTGGACGAAAAAAACAGCATAAATTAGTTAATTTTATTTTATTTTTAGCTCTTTTAGCAGGATCACTAGTGATGATAATTCCTTTACTTTGGATGTTATCAACATCAGTAAAAAATAAATTAGAAGTATTTGCAATGCCACCAGTATGGATACCGACAGAAATAAACTGGGGTAAATACTCAGAAATATGGACAAAAGGACCTTTACTAAGCGGATTGAAAAACAGCTTAATAGTATGTGTACTAGTAACTACTATAGGTACATTTACATCAAGTTTAGCAGCATTTTCATTTGCTAAATTAAGATATCCTCATAAAAATACAATTTTCTTAGCGTTGCTTGGAACCATGATGATTCCTTTTGCTATAATTATGATACCGCAATTTATAATATTCTCTAAAATAGGATGGGTTGACACATTAAAACCATTAATAATTCCTGGTCTATTTGGTAATGTTAGTATGATATTTTTCTTGAGACAATACATGCAGGGGATACCAACTGATTTTATTGAAGCGGCAAGATTAGAAGGCTGCTCATTCTTTAAAATATATTATAAAATAATATTACCATTATCTGGACCAGCAATTTCAGCTCAAGTTATTTTATGGTTTATGGGAATATGGAATGATTATTTAGCACCTTCTATATATATAAATACACCTGAAAGAATGACTATACAAACGGTTATACAATCATTTAATGCAACATATGCAATACAAACAGATTTTCCTTTAATTATGGCAGCATCAATTATGTCAATGTTACCAATAATAATAGTATTTGTAATTTTCCAAAAGTGGATTATTGAATCTATTGCTATTACAGGTATTAAAGGATAATATTGAAATATAATTATAAAAAGAATAAATCAATAAATATAAAAGTATTAGTAAGCTTTGATATAATCTCATTATAGTGGTATTAAGATAATAATCTATAAATGAGAAAATTCAATATTTACTAATACTTTTTTTAGTAATTTTAATTATTATACAAATCCTTAGTTATATATAACACGAACGTGAATTCCTTGATTATAATTTCCAAAGTCTTTTCCAAAGATAGTTAATCCACCTATATGTTTAGCATTTTCAGGCACAGATATCTTTAAAGAAATATCACTTCTATAACTCAAATTTAAATCTTCTAATGTTATATCTGATAATTTTAATCCATCTATAAAAGTACCATATTGATTTATTGATAGCAATTTTAAAAGTCCATATTGGTTCCAATTTGGAAACCACCAAGAAGGTGTAAGAAGCCCTTTGCTATCTCCAAAGTCTCCAGGACTAGTCCATGAGCCAAGATTTATATCATTTATAGAAAAATTGATATCCGATGGCCAATCATTACATATACCAGGAGCTTCTGAACTTATTTCCATGGATAGTTGAATCTCTGAAACTCTTTGGTTTGGCTTCAAATAATTTGGGATTTTATATTCTATAAACCCCTTAGTAAACCAAAGTATAGAGGCATTTATTCTTTCTGGATCAGCAAAATAATTTGGATTATCAACTTCACCAATTAATTTGTCTTTAGTTGCAATGCCGCATGTAGGCTCTATTTCATAAGAAGAATAATGACCTATTGCTAAATCTAAATCGTAAGAATTTTCAGGATTATCTAATTCCATGTCAACTATAATTTTAGTCTCATGTAAAGAACAAATCTTTTGCAATCCATGCTTAGCAGTTAAATTATTAGTGACAATAAGACCGCATTCTTCTAATTTTTTTATATGCATAGTTAAAGCACCATTTGTTAAATTAAGTTTTTCAGATAATTCATTTATATTTAGTTGTTTATATTCAGAAAGTAAATTCAATATATCTATTCTTACTTCTGAGCTTAAAGCTTTAAAAATTGAAATTCCGTCTTTTAAATCTTTTATATGTATCATCTGTAGTACTTCTTTTTAGAGAATATAATTCTCTAAAAAAACTCCTTTCTTTTATTAAATATATTCATTATACTTTCTTTGTTTTAGTATTATTTTATATTTATTTAAAACAATACTAAATTTATTTTAAATATTTATTTTCTATAAAGAAAAATACATGCTTCATATTTTTTATTATTAAAAATGAACTAATGCTTACAATAAATAATGTTATTATCGATTTAGAATTAATTAAAATAAATGTACTTAATAATATAATAACTAAATTTACTATTGAAGTAAAAGGATTTTTTATCAAAAGATAAAATGAGAGTTTTAGCGTATCTAGAGTATTAATATTGTATTTAGATATAATTATTAATGAGTATGACATTAAAATTATATCAACAGTTAACATAATAAATAGTGGGATGATTAAAAATAGAAACTTACTATTAATAAGACATAATTTGAGATCAAATATTATTACAAAAGCTGTAATTAATAAAGGTATCCATAGCTTTAAAGAAATAAGAAAATTCTTTTTGTAACAATAAAAAAATTCTTTTGTTATAGATAAATTATCATCAGATATTATTTTATTAATGAAAGCACATAATGCAACTAATGCTGGTCCAGATAATATAGAGGCTATCAAGAATATAAGTATATTATAAAATCTTATTTCAAATAAATAAACTGATAGGATTAGCAAAATATTGCATATTGAAAAATAAATACTTGATAGAAAAAACAAATGTATATAGTTGAATAATTTACTAATTTTATTTTCGTTAGAATTAGAATAGTCAATCATTGAATATCACCTCTAAAATATACTTGTATATGTATATTTTATCATTATATTTTAAAAAAGTCTAAAATATTTTATTTATATTTAAATATATTTATTCTGGATTTTTATATAGTTTTACTTTATAAGTGAATACTTTAAGAGTTATTTATTATATTTGTTCAAATCTTTTAAATTAAAATGAAATATTAAATTTAATATTTTTAACTCTATTTACTAATACTATTTTATATAATTAGATTTTATTTAATTTTTCAAATGTGCAAAATAAATAAAAAAATCATATAAAGTTTCTAACCTTAAAAATTAGTTATATAATAAATAAATATTAAAAGTATCTAGGAGGTCAAAAATGAATATAGATAGTAAGATAAAAATGAATACTGGCACTGAAATTTATCAATTTGGATTAGGGGTTTGGCAAAGTGGTCCTGAAACTAAAGAAGCTGTTCTTGATGCATTAAAAGCAGGATATAGGCATATTGATACTGCAGCAGCATATAAAAATGAAGAAGCTGTAGGAGAAGCGATAAGAGAAAGTGGAATTCCAAGAGAAGAGTTGTTTATAACAACAAAGCTATGGAATCAAGATATGAGAGATCATAAAGTAATGGAAGCTTTTGAATTAAGTTTAAAGAAACTTGGCTTAGATTATGTAGATTTATACTTAATACATTGGCCAGTTAAAAATGAATATATTTCATCATATAAAGTAATGGAAGAAATTTATAAAAGTGGCAGAGCAAAAGCTATTGGAGTATCAAATTTTAAAACTCATCATCTTCAAGATTTATTAGATAATACAGAAATTGTTCCAGCAGTAAATCAAATGGAGTTTAATCCTCAAATGCAAGACAATGATATTTTAGAAATGTGTAGAGAAAAAGGGATTGTATTTGAAGCTTGGTCACCACTTGGCTCAGGAGCTTGCCTTGATGATAAAGGAATAATAGAAATAGGTGAAAAATATAACAAATCTGCAGCTCAAGTTATTATTAGATGGTTATTACAAAAAGGAATAGTAGTATTCCCTAAATCAGTGCATGAATCAAGAATAAAAGAAAACGCAGATGTATTTGATTTTAACTTAACAAATGAAGATATGAAATTAATAGATGGAATGAATAGAAATTTAAGAACAGGGGCTGATCCAGACAATTTTGATTTTTAATAGAAAAAGTAAATTTTAATTTAGATACTTAATAAAATAGAAATGTAAATAAGAAAAAGAGTATGAAATTATATATATTTTACACTCTTTTCTTTTTATATTTACCTTAGAATATAAAGTTTAATATATAGGTAAAGATAATGATTGAAAGATAATTAAAAGAAAAAAGTAATAAATATTAATATATTTTGACAATCTTCTAAACTATTGATAAAGTTAAGAGGCACATAATTTAATGAAAGAGGTACTAGTTATGGAAAAGAGTTTTGAAAATCTAAAAATAAATGAAAAAATAATTAGTGGATTAAATGCTATGGGAATAAATGAACCCACTGAAATACAAGAAAAAATTATTCCATTGGCCCTAGAAAAAGTTAATTTAATTGGACAATCAGAGACAGGTACAGGAAAAACCCTAGCATATCTTTTACCTATAATTGAAAACATAGATATAAGCAAAAAAGAAATGCAATGTATAATATTAGCACCAACTCATGAATTAGCTATTCAAATAAATAATACTATAAATGAAGTAAAAAAGGCATCAGGTTTAGAAATTACCTCTACACCTTTAATTGGAAGTGCTAATATAAAAAGACAAATAGATAATTTAAAAGCAAAACCACATATTTTAGTAGGATCATCAGGAAGAATTCTAGAATTAATAAGAAAAAAGAAAGTAACTGCTCATACAATAAAAACTATTGTAATTGATGAAGTAGATAAGCTTTTAGATAAAAATAATCTTCCAACTGTAAAAGATATAATAAAGGTTACACCAAAGCTAACTCAAGTTATGATGTTTTCAGCTACATTAAATGGTAAAACTTTAGATATTGCTAAAACTTTAGCAGAAGACATAAAAGTAGTTTCAGTTAAGAATAACAAAGTTAATGAGAATATAAATCATAATTACATAAAGACTGATAGTAGAAAGAAAGTTGAAACTTTAAGAAAACTTTTAAATGCCTTAAAATCTCCAAAGGTTTTAGTATTTAATAATGATAGCTATACAACTAACACTGCTGTTGAATATTTGACATTTAATAATGTTAAAGTAGCAGCTATTGGTGGAAATGGAAAGATGGAAGATAGAAAAAGAGCTTTAGAGAACTTTAGAAAAGGTAAAATTAATGTTTTAATTGCTTCTGATATAGCAGCTAGAGGTTTAGATATAAAAGGAATAACTCATGTTGTTAATTTTGATATCCCAGAAGATTCTAAAGACTATCTACATAGAGCAGGTAGAGTTGGAAGAGCAGGAGAAACTGGTGAAGTAATTTCTTTAGTTGATGATAAAGAAGAAAAAATAATTAAAATGCATGAAAAGAGTTTTAAAATAAACATTCCAGAAAGAATTCTTTATAGAGGAAATATAGAATAGTAATTACTTAATTAAGGGGCTGCCGCATAAAGCAAGCTAATGCAAAATGAAGAATGTGAAATTTTGTATTTTCAATTGTGCGGCTGCTCTTTTTTATTTATTAACTAAATATAAGCAATATCAATATTATGATATAACACATCAAAATTTTATGTTGACTATTCATGTATATATGCTAAAATAAATATTAATTTAAATAAAGATACATTAAATACCTTCGTATAACCCTAATAATATGGTTTAGGGGTTTCTACCAAGAGCCAAAAATTCTTGATTACGAAGAAATCATTTTATTTGTGATTTCTTCGTAATCAAGAATTTTTTTATATCTAAATATATTTAAATTAATAATATATTGTTGATTTAATCTAAAACTAAAGTAGTTTGTTTGTATATTGAGAAGATTATTTTTTACATATATAAGAATTTTAAGGAGGACTAATTTTATGGATATTAATAACTTACCTAAAATAGAGCTTCACTGTCATTTAGATGGTAGCTTAAGAGTTGAAACGGTTATAGAGCTTGCTAAAAAAGAAAATATTCTATTAGACAGTTATGATTATGATTACGTTAAAAATTTATTAACTATTGCAGAGGATTGTGATTCTTTAGATGAATATTTAAAGAGGTTTGATTTACCTAATGAAGTTCTGCAAACAAAAGAAAATTTAAGAAGGGCATCTTATGAGTTGTTAGAAGATGCTGCAAAAGAAAATGTTAAATATATAGAAGTTAGGTTTGCACCAATATTTCATACAAAAAAAGGACTAGCTTTAGAAGAAATTATAGAAAGTGTTATAGACGGCATAAAAGATGCTGAAAATAAGTATGATATAAAAGGTAATGTAATAATTTCTTGTATTAGAGGATTAGATTTAAATCATGTATATGAATCTATAAGAGCAGGAGAAAAATACCTTGGAAAAGGTGTTGTAGCAATAGATTTAGCATCATCTGAAAAAGAAGATTTTGCTTATGAATATATAGAAGCAATGAAAATTGCAAAGGAAAAGGGATTTAGAATTACAATCCATGCAGGAGAAACTGGATTCGGTAAAAATGTAAGAGATTCCATAAATCTTTTAGGAGCGGAAAGAATAGGACATGGAGTATTTATATATAATGATGAAGAAGCATATAATCTAGTAAAAGAAAATGGAATAACATTAGAAATGTGCCCCAAAAGTAATGTAGATACAAAAGCTGTAAATTCATATGAGGATCATCCTATATATAAATATCATAAAGATAATATTAAAGTTAACCTTAGTACGGATAATAGAACAGTTTCTAATATAAATTTAAATGAAGAAACAAGCAAATTAATTGAAACATTTAAAGTAAATCTAGATGAATACAAAGAAATTTATATAAATAGTGTTAATGCGGCTTTTTGTGATGATGAAACAAAAGCAATGCTTTTAGCAATATAATAAATGCCCAAGGGGATATACCCCTTGGGTATTTATTATTAGACTAAGGAAATTATTAATTTGATTTGAAGTTAAAATCAATAATGTTCACTTATGTAATTGGAAATATAATCAACTATTAATTACTCAAAATATTAATATAATAAGTATTATAGGAATAAATGATTCAAATACCAAGATACTTTTAAAATATAGGAAAAGGATATAGATTATGATAGCATATAAGATAAAAATAGAATTAAGAGATAGTGAACCATTGATATATAGAAGAGTTATAGTTCCTTCTAATATTAGTTTTGAAAAATTACATAATATAATTCAGATTTCCATGGGATGGAGAAACAGTTATTTATATGATTTTAATATTAAAGAAGAAAATTTAAGAGTTACTTGTGATAAAGAAGCAATATCTGAATATGAACTTTATTCTAAATTAAAGTTAAATGAAAAAAATGATCCTAATGGATTTATAAAGAATATGCTTAAAATTAAACCTAAACTTAGTAGTGAAGTTAATGTAGATTATTATTTAACTAAAAGTAAAAAAATTGAATATGTATACGATTTTGGCGATTACTGGAAACATGATATTATTGTAGAAGAAGTAATTGAAGATTATATAAATGATTATCCTAAATGCATTGAAGCAGAAGGAAATTGTCCACCTGAAGATATCGGAGGAATAGAAGAATATATGGAATTTTTAGAAGTAATTAATGACAAAAACCATCCTGATTATGAAAATGTAGCCTTATGGGCAAGTAAACAAAATTATAAAGAAGGTTTTGATATTGAAAGTGTTAATATCCTTATGAAAGAAATAAAAAATATTTAAATTAAATCTAATTTTATATTAATTAATTAAATGCACTAAGTTTACTTCTTAGTGTATTTTTATATTAAAACAAAATTTTTATATAAAGATAATCCCTTATATACCAAATACTAACATAGTAAAATAAGGTGTAAGGTAATATTACACAAATATAAAGGAGAATGTATGAGTGAAAAAATATATAATGTTTTAAATACTATTTTTATTATCATAGTATTAATATTGTTTATCTTAACAACAATTAATAAAGACATCTTCAATATAATACCTCAAATAATACTTTTATTTTCAGGAATTTCTTCTGTTATAAATGGTAAATTTAAATATAAAAAATACTCTAGAGTATCATTTAAGGAGCAATTTATATTAGGTATATGTGTAACTATATTAGCTATAGTTTATTTAACTGGTACAATAATATCTATATCTCAATAAAGATTAGCTAATAGAGAATTAAATATAATAGTTCGAGTGAGAATAGAATTTTGCATATTTTAAATTTATAAATGTAATTTTTTTATCAGGGAATACTACTATTAAATAATGCTTAGATAGGAGAATATTTATGATAGTAAGATTTGGATATGTTGCTATTTCAAACATATTAGGCAAAAAGGTAACAAGCTCTAGTACTGTTACTTTTGCAAATTATAATAAAATTACATCAGAAGAAAAGAGATTAGAAAAGTTAAAAACTGTGGCTTTATCAAATTTAAATGCATTACAAGAATTATTAAAATATAACATAAAAAATAATATACATTTTTATAGAATAACATCAGCATTAATTCCTTTAGTAACTCATCCTGAAGTTGGATATTGGGGACATAGAGAAATATTAAAAAAAGATTTTGAATATGTTGGGAAACTGATAAAGGATTCTAATATGAGAGTCGATACTCATCCAGATGAATTTAATGTTATAAATAGCAGTAATACTAAAGTTGTTCAAAATACATTAATAAACTTAATGAGACAAGTAGAGTGGTTTGAAGACATGAATTATAAGCAAGGTAAAATGGTAATTCATGTAGGTGGAGCAACTGGAGGAAAAGAAGCAGCAATAGATAGATTTATTAATAACTTTAATGAATTTCCTAAAAATCTAAGAGACAAATTAATTATAGAAAATGATGATAAAACATATACAGCTAAAGAAACATTAAAGTTATGCAAAATATTAAATATACCTATGGTTTTAGATATTCATCATCATAATTGTAATAATGAAGGAGATGACATTGTAAATATTTTAGGTGATATATTAAGCACTTGGGATAATGAAAGCTTGCCACCTAAGATGCATTTTTCATCGCCTAAAGATACGACTTTAATTGATAAAGTCGATAAGAAACATTCAGACTTTATAAATCCATATGATTTTATAGAATTTATGGAAATTTTAAAAATATTTGATAAAGATATAGATGTAATGTTAGAATGTAAAGAAAAAGATGTTGCTCTATTTAAATTAGTTGATGATATAAGAGAAATTAAGCCTAAATATAAATGGATTGATGAAACTACTTTAAAGATATAAGTTATATAAGCTTACAATATAAAAAAACTTATATTGTAAATAACATATTTAATAAATGGGGGTGAGTAATATTTTAATATCTTTAATTTTTTTTATAATATTATTAATATATCTTATATGTAGAGTTATGCAACATGATATGGAAGATAAAAAACTAATGTTCATATCTATTTTTACCTTTTTAACAGGAATAAGTATCTCATCTCTAGTTTCAAATGGTGATGATAACTTTAGCTTTTTTGCAAAGCTAATAGCATCTATATTTATGGTTTATGGTTTTATTTCAGGAATACAGTTTTTAAGAAGAAAAAACTAAATTAATTATACTAATTAAAATAACTATGCAAAAATAATCACTTCATTATTTTTGCATAGTTATTTTAATATTTATATAGAAAACTACAGTTATATTTTAAGGAATTTAGAATTATAAATTTAAGTTTTATTATATTAATAAAAATATATAAGTACAATACATTTTATAGTACAGTTTCATCTATAACATACGAATATTTATATATGAGAAAATCAAAAACGTCTGAAACATATAGAATAATATCATTAAGGTATATACAATATCAAAATGAAATGATGTTTCTTTAATTCTATTTAAAATAGCATTAAACATAATACAGGATAATTTTTGAAATTTTAATGTGTGTTTTAAATACAATTATATACTAAAGATTTATAATAAGGAGGACTATTCATGAATAAAGTTAAGTACAAACTAATTATTGTTACGATGTTTATATCTCTAGTAACAGCTTTAATCATAACAGCTACTATGACTTTTAAAAACATCCAAAGTAATAGCAAATTATTATCTATTCAAAAAGAAAGTTTAAATGAAGATTATGATCAAAGAATAAAGGAGCAAGTAGAAATTGCTATTTCCATGATAGATGGACTTAATGAAAAAATTAAAACTGGAGTACTTACAGTTGATGAAGCTAAAAAACAAAGTGCAGAGTTACTAAGAAATTTAAAATTTGGTGAAGAGGGTTATTTCTGGGCAGATACTGTAGAAGGAGTAAATGTTGTATATTTAGGAACTGACACTGAAGGGAAAAATAGACTTAATGATAAAGATGCTAAAGGAAATTATATGATAAAAGATATAATTGAAAATGGTAAAAAAGAAGAGGGAGGATATACTGAATATTGGTTTCCTAAAGCGGGAGAAAGTGAGGCATCTCCTAAAAGAAGCTATAGTAAGCTTTATAAGCCATTTAATTGGGTAATAGGAACAGGAAATTACATAGATGATATTGATGAAATAATAGATGCTAGAGAAGCTATAGTAAAACAAGATTTAGTAAATAGTATAGTTATTAATATATTTTTACTAGCAGGTTCACTATTAATAGCTATAATTTTAGCTTTTATTTTAAGTAAGCAAATAACCAATCCACTTATAAGAATAAAAGATTTTGCCATTAGACTATCTTCTTATGATTTTAGCCATTCAATTGACTTTAAAAGTAAAGATGAATTTGGAGAAACTGCAAATGCATTAAATAAAGCACAGGAAAATGTAAGTAACTTAGTAAAATTAATTATTGAGGATTCTGAAAATATAGGAGCTTCGTCAGAAGAACTTTCAGCAACAGTAGAAGAACTATTTTCTAAAATTGTTATAATTGATGAAGCTGTTGATACTATTGCTTCTGGAATACAGGAGTCTGGAGCTGTAACAGAAGAAATAAGCGCATCAATTGAAGAAGTTGATGCAAGTATAAATATATTATCTGCTAAATCTATGGATGGAAGCAATATATCAAATGCTGCAAAGAAAAGGGCTATAGAAGTTAAAGATAGTAGTAAAAAAGCAATTGAAGAAACAAGAGAAGTATATACTCAAAAGAAAGAAAAGATGGAAAAAGCAATTGAAGATGGTAAAGTTGTAGAAAGTATAAAAGTTATGGCAGATACTATAGGAAGTATAGCTGAGCAAACTAATTTACTTGCATTAAATGCAGCTATTGAAGCAGCAAGAGCAGGGGAACAAGGAAAAGGTTTTGCAGTTGTTGCAGATGAAGTAAGAAAATTAGCTGAACAGTCAGCTGAATCAGTGAAAAATATTAAAGAAACTATTTTAAAAGTACAACATGCATTTAAAAGTAGCATTGAAGCAGGAAATGATATACTAGAGTTTGTTAACACTAATGTAAATTTACAATTAGATGCATATGGTGAAACAGGTAATAAGTATCATGACGATTCTGAATTTGTAAGCCAAATGTCTGATGAAATTGCTGCTATGTCTGAAGAAATAACAGCTACAGTTGGACAAGTTAGTGATGCTGTACAAAACATGGCTGCATCTTCACAAGAATCTAGCGAAAAGGCAGAAGATATTAGAGAAAGCATGAGAGAAACTACAAAGGCAATTGAGCAAGTTGCACAAACAGCTCAAAATCAAGCAGAACTTGCTCAAAAACTAAATGAAATGGTTCAAAAATTTAACATATAGATAATTAAAATGAACTAGCCTACTTGCTTGGGGCTAGTTCATTATTTTTTATAATATATACTAAAAAATATATTGTGTATTATATTTACATGATATCAAAATAATGTAAAATATAATTAAGGGCGCTTAGTTATTTTATTTATTTTGGAGGTGATATTTATAGAATCTTAAGATATATATCTAAAAGATAAATATTAATCGTGATAGACAGAAGATAAATAATTTTAAAAGGTATGTATAAGGGGAAGGGATAATATGTATAAAAATTTCAAGAAAATCTTATCACTGTTTATTGCTACACTAATAATAATGACTATTACGCCAAGTTCAAAATTTAAAGCTGATACCAATATAGCTGGTAATGGAAGATTACTTGTTGGATATTGGCATAATTTTGATAACGGAGCTGGGATTGTTAAAATAAGAGATGTAGATCCAGCATGGGATATAATAAATGTTTCATTTGGAGAGACATATACAGATAGAGCAGTTGTAGAGCTACATCCAGTTTATAATGAAAAGGAATTCATAGCCGATATCGATTATGTACAAAGTAAAGGTAAGAAAGTAGTTTTATCTTTAGGTGGTGCAGAAGGTACAATTCAAGTTCCAACAGATGCAGCAAGAGAAAAATTTATGACATCACTTACAGGTTTAATAGACAAGTATGGATTTGATGGAATAGATATTGATCTTGAAGGTGGAAGTGGAATGATACTTCAACCTGGAGATACAGATCTTAAAAATCCTACTACGCCTCAAATAGTTAACTTCATTAAGATTATCAAGGACTTAGTAAAAAAATATGGAGACAATTTCATTATAAGTATGGCTCCAGAATTATCATATGTTCAAGGTGGTAATACTGGTTATGCAACTAATTGGGGGGCATATCTTCCACTTATAGATGCAGTAAGAAATGAACTTGATTATTTACAAGTTCAACACTATAACTGTGGAGGAAATATGGCCCTTGATGGAATTACCTATAATCAAGGAACAGCAGATTTTCAAGTTGCTATGGTAGAAATGCTATTACAAGGATTCCAAACAAGAGCATCAAAAAATAGCTTCTTTGCTCCATTAAAGCAAGAGCAAGTAGTAATTGGTGTTCCAGCTTCACAAAAAGGAACATTAAATCCAAATTCAGGCTATATCCCACCAACAGAAATGCTTAAAGCTTTAAATTATTTAATAAAAGGACAATCCTATGGTGGTTCTTATAAAATGATAGGAGAGAAATATCCAAATCTTAGAGGAATAATGGCTTGGTCAATAAATTGGGATAACGTAAACAATAAAGAATTTGTTAAGAGCTATAGACCATTTTTTGATTCATTATCTGAAGTAGTTCCAGAAAAACCATCACTAAAAGCGGCATCAGTTAAAGCATCAGCAGTTGCTAATAAAAGCTACTCATTAACTATTAATGTGCCAGCTTATAATACTGCAACATCATATGAGCTATTTGAAAATGGCAAATCTATAGCAACAGGTGCATTAACATCAGGATTAACATCTGTTCAAACAGTTAAAAAGGATTTTACGAATAAGGCTTATGGAACTTATACTTACTCAGTAACAGTAAAAGATGCAGCTGGTGTATCTGTAACTTCAGCAAACTGCGTAGTAGAAGTTAAAGAAGTTGAAGTACCATCAGTACAAGAATGGCAATCAGGAGTTAGTTACAAATTAGGAGATAAGGTAACTTATCAAGGAAAAACTTATGAGTGTATATATGCTCACACATCACATATGGGATGGTTACCAGGAACAGTTCCTACTTTATGGAAACAATTATAAAGTTGCCAAAATAATAAAAAATATATAAATAAAGTTTTATACAAAGTAGCTAATTATAATTTTATAGTTAGCTACTTTTCTATTATGTAAATTTTCAAAGTAATTTTATTAATAAATCATATTAACAAATATAAAAGTAATATAAATAGTATATACATATTATATATTATTAAAATTCTATAAATTCTAATAAGTACTATACTTAATAAGTTAAATTAGTATTTTAATAAGATTATGAGTAATTTATACAATAAAAACATATAATATATTTATCTTTACAAAAGAACATATGTTCGATATAATTAATTTAAGAATTTCCAGAGGAGGGATATCCTTGAAGGTTATAGCTAAACCAATACAAATGATAGCATGGTTTAATGAAGATGGATCCATTAATCCCATTAGATTCAAAGTACTTGAAGAAGAAAGTAAAGTCATAAAGATAGAAAAGGTTTTAAAGAGAGAGAAAGAAAAACTATCAGGCAAGGTAATGGAAAAGTTTGTATGTAGTAGCTGTATAAATGGTATAGAAAAAATATTTGAAATTAAATATGATGCAACTAATTATAAGTGGATTTTATTTAAGTATTAGAAAGGTAGTGTGCTTTTGTGGAAGAAAGAATAGTTTTTCATATAGATGTTAATTCAGCTTATCTTTCTTGGACAGCAGTAAGGATGTTACAACTAGGGGAAACTACAAAAGATATTAGAGAAATTCCATCAATAGTAGGTGGAAATACTGATGAAAGGCATGGAATTGTATTAGCTAAGTCCATTCCTGCGAAAAAGTATAAGATAAAAACAGGTGAGCCAGTTGTAGATGCATTAAAGAAATGTCCTGATTTAAAAATATTTAAACCTAATTATAGATTATTTATGGATTGTAGTAATGCTATGTATAATTTGCTTTGTGAATATTCACCTAAAATTCAAAGATACTCTGTAGATGAAGTATTTATGGATATGAGTCATTTTAAAGAAAATTATATTGAAAAAGCAATTGAAATACAAAGTAAAATAAGAAGTGAACTTGGTTTTAATGTTAATGTAGGAATAAGTACTAATAAATTACTTGCAAAAATGGCAAGTGACTTTGATCCTAAAAATGCTATCCATACATTATTTAAAGAAGAAATTAAAGATAAAATGTGGCCTCTACCTGTAGATGACTTATTCATGGTTGGAAGAGCTACAAAAAGCAAGTTGGATAAGTTAAATATAAATACTATAGGTGAACTTGCAAATTTTGATATAGGGATTCTGGAAAGCATTTTTAAAAGCCATGGTAAGGTTATTTATAACTATGCAAACGGAATAGAAGAATCGTCAGTTAGAAAATATAATTATATAAATGTCAAAGGAATAGGAAATTCTACTACTATAGCTTGGGACGTAACTTCAAAAGAAGAAGCCTTAAAAATAATTTTATCACTTACAGAATCAGTTTGTATAAGATTAAGAAACAATAAGAGTTTATGTAAGGTAATTTCAATATCTATAAAAGGATTTAATTTTGAAAGATATATACATCAAAGGACATTATCAAATTATACAGATTGTACAGAGGAAATATATAAAGAAATTGTAAAAGCATTTAATGAATCCTGGAGAGGAGAACCAATAAGACAGTTAGGCGTAAGAGTTACGAATCTTTGTAGTAATGAATTTTTCCAAAGTTCTCTATTTGATAATGAAAGATTAGAAAAACAACGCGCTTTAGATAAAACCATAGATTCTATTAGAGAAAGATATGGGAACTATTCAGTAATTAGATCAACATTCTTGCATTCTGGTATAAAAGCCATAAATGGTGGAAATGGAGAAGATGATTATCCTATGATGGGAAGTATATTGTAGCAATTGATAATATATAATTAGTGATTGATAGTGAATAATAAATATATAATTAATAAAACATGGAAGGAAAAATTTCTCGCAAATTAAACTTTCATTTTAAATAATTAATGATATACAAATTTAACAATAAGGTACATTAACATCCGAATTGACGTCTGTTCAAACAGTTAAAAAGGATTCTACAAGTAAGACTTATGGAAACAATTATGATATAACTAGAGTCATAAGAGTTTAGTATATAAGTTTAAAAAGAAGTAGTTAATTGAGAAATTTCAATTAACTATTTCCTTTTCTTTATTTAAGAATATAAACTCCATTAATAATAAAGTATTCCGTTAATACAGCTATATATGATAGGATTCTTTTAATCATTTATTTAGCGAAACTTCAAATAGTTCAATAAATACTAAAAGAATATAAGTATGAAAGTAATCAAATTTTAATAAAGAAAGAGCTGCATATGGTTGTAACTCTTTCTATAAATCTAGTGAAGCTTTAATGAAATTTTAAATAATTGTTTATGTACTGAAAACTAATTAAGAAAATTTAATAGTGCGATATTAAATTGAGATATCCTAAATTACAAAAAATAAAAATAGTAAATTATGATGTCATAGTAATTGAAAAGATTCTAAATTAAAATACAACTTAATATTCTTTATTTTTTTTGATGAGTTTTTCTATAATTTGAAGCAGACATAGAAAAATGTTTAGAAAAAGCCTTAGAAAATAATAATGGATCACTATAACCAACTTTATTTGCAACTTCTGATATGGGTAAACTAGTCTCTTTTAGTAATAGTGAAGACTTATACATCCTAATATTAATCAAATAACTTTGAGTAGATTGACCAAGATGTTTAATAAACATCTTGTATAAATAACTTCTGCTTAGACTTACATGATTAGCTACTTCTTGTACTGTTATTGCTTTCATATAATTATTATTTATAAAGTCAATAGATTCTTGAATATAAGTATGAGTTAGATTATTAGAGTATTTAAAAGATTTAGGAAATTCGGATGAAATATAATATAAAAGTAAATGTAATTTACTTAATAATAATATATCATCAGAAGAAGTTTGATTATATTTCTTTGAAATATTGCACATATCAATTATTGTATTAGGAATTTTTGATTTTTTATTAAAGTTAATAATGCAGGTGTCTATGATTGAAGTTCTTTTAAGATATTCATTTATGTTTTGTCCACTAAATCCTACCCAATAATATTTCCATGGATCATCAATAGAAGGTATATATTCTACATGCATTCCTTTTAATAGAATGAACCCATCTCCCTTCTTTAGTGTATATATTTTATTATTAATTTTAAAAACTCCACTACCTTTTGAAATGTAATGTATAACAGCATTTTTTACTACTTCATAATTATAACCAATTCCTGGTGTACTTTGTTCAATTCCACATTCATCTAAGTTTGCTTCAAAATTATTATTTTTATATTTTTTCCATAAAATCTGCATTTCATCCTCCTAATATTTTTTTGGAAACATTATAACATGTTTTAGCACTATAATTCTATATTAAAGTAAACAATTATTAATTATAATATAAATATACTTAAGTAAACGCTTTCTAGAAGCGAAAAATATGTTTATGATTCATTATTATAATGTATCTATTTTAAAGAAGGGGGAATAAAAGTGTTGTTAAATTCGTATCATGAAAATATTTCTTTTTTGCATGTAAATATGATGCCTAGAAGAAGTTATTATGTTCCATTTGAAAGCATTAATGAATCACTTAAAAATATAAATAGAGAAGAGCAAAAGAGATTTAAATCATTAAATGGAATATGGGAATTTAAAATTTTCGATAATTTGGAGCCTTTCGATATTAATATTGAATTAACTAATAATAATGTTGATTTAATAAGCGTTCCTTCTGTCTGGCAAATGGATGGGTATGATACTCATCAATATACAAACGTTAAATATCCAATCGGATTTAACCCACCATTTGTACCAATGAATAATCCTTGTGGGCTGTATACAAGGGATTTTGAAATAGATGACTTTTCAAAAGACAAGGATTATCATCTGAATTTTGAAGGAGTAGATTCATGCTTTTATGTATGGTTAAATGGTAAGTTTATTGGATATAGCCAAGTCTCTCATAGTATTTCAGAGTTTGATATAACAGAAGAAATATTAGAAGGAAAAAATAAAATAGCAGTACTTGTTTTAAAGTGGTGTGATGGAACTTATTTTGAAGATCAAGATAAATTTAGAATGTCTGGTATTTTTAGAGATGTATATATTTTAGAACGTTCTAAATCAAGGATTATAGATTATAAAATAACTACAGATATTGATCTAGAAAAACAAATAGGATTTTTATCATTTGAAATTATAGATAAGGTAGAGAATCCTGAAATTAGTTATTTTCTATTAAATCCTAAAAATGAAATTATTCTATCTGGATCCATGATAGATGATGATATTACTCTAAAAATAGAAGAAGTTGAACTTTGGAATCCTGAAACTCCTAATTTATATACTTTATTAATTAAGACAGATTATGAAGTTATTAAAGAAAAAGTTGGGATGAGAGTAATTTCTATTGAAGATAAGATTATAAAGCTAAATGGTGTAAGCATTAAGTTGAGGGGGGTGAATCATCATGATAGTCATCCTTTAAAAGGGTATGTAATGACAAAGGAAGATTTAATTTTGGATTTAATACTAATGAAATGGCATAACTTTAATTCAATTAGGACAGCCCACTATCCAAAATCTCCTATTTTTTATGAGATGTGTGATGAATATGGATTTCTTGTTATCAATGAAGCCGATATTGAAACACATGGAGTTGTTGAATTATATGGACGAGGATACCTTGAAAACTATAATATGATAGCAAATGATCCTATTTATGAAAATGTTATTAAAGATAGGATTGAAGCTTCTATTATTCCCTATAGGAATAGATCTTGTATTTTCATGTGGTCAGTTGGGAATGAATCAGGATTTGGGTGCAATTTTGAGAATGGTTTAATAAGGGCTAAGGAACTAGATAATACTAGGCTATTACACTATGAAGGAGCATATTATGCAGATAAAAATAGAGAGAATGATTTTAGCAATATAGATGTTATTAGCCGTATGTATCCTAGTATTGATGAAATAAAGGATTATTTTAATAAGGGAATAGATAAACCATTAATATTATGTGAATATGCACATGCAATGGGGAATGGTCCTGGGGGCTTAAACGAGTATGATGAATTAATCCAAGAGCACCCCGAATTTGCAGGAGCTTATGTTTGGGAATGGTGTGATCATGCCGTATACATAGGAAAAAATAAAGAAGGAAAGGTAATGCATGGGTATGGTGGAGATTTCGGAGAAAGTACTCATGATGGAAATTTCTGCGTTGATGGGTTAGTATATCCAGATCGTATTCCTCATACAGGTCTTTTAGAATATCAAAATATTAATAGGCCTATAAGAGTAGTAGATTTAGATAAAATCAATAAAAAAGTTAAGTTAAAAAACATGATGGATTTCAAAGATGTAGGTAATTTTTTGAAAGTTAAGTACAAGCTTTTTTCAGATGGTAATATTATTGCTGAAAAAGAATTGTTACTTAATACCTTGAAGGCAAGAGAAGAAAAGTGGTATAGTTTAGATTTACCAGAAATACCAAATACAATTGTAACTATATTATTTGAATACATTGTAAAATTAGATTTCCTATTATATAAAGAAGACTTGGTATTAGGACATGACCAAGTAATATGGTCTAACAATATAAAAAGTCTTAACTCATTTAAAACTATTATAAAAGTAAATAGTGATGAAGAAGAGTTTATAATAAATGAGACATCAAAAGAAATAAAGATAACTAATGGAAATTTTAATTATGTTTATGATAAAAGCACTGCATTATTCAAATCAATAGAAAATCAAAATTTCAAATTCATTAAAGATTATATGAATTTTAAAATATGGCGTGCTCCCACTGACAATGATAGGAAAATAAAGATTGAGTGGATGGAAGCTGGTTTTGATAGGGTAGAAACAAGAGTATATAAAACAACAATAGAAAAGATGACAAATTGTATAATAATTACAAGTCATTTAAGCCTAATACCTATATACCGTGAAAAGATATTAGATATTATAGTTAAATGGTTTATACTACCAAATGGATTAATAAAGTGTGAAATTAATGCAATTAAGAACGTTAATTTACCTTTTTTGCCTAGGTTTGGAGTCGAAATAAAATTGGATAAATCTTATGAAAGCATAAGTTATTTTGGATTAGGGCCTTATGAAAATTATCAAGATAAGCATTATGCTAGCTATTTAGGAAGATTTAATACAAGTGTTTCAAAAATGCATGAAGATTATATTCGTCCTCAAGAAAATGGAAGTAGAAGCCTATGTAAGGAAGTTAAAATTTATAATAAAGACTCAAGTATTTATGTTGTATCTAGTGATGATTTTAGTTTTAATGCATCCCATTTTTCAACTGAAGAGTTAACAAATAAAAATCATAATTATGAGTTAATCGAAGATGATGCAACTTACTTGATAGTTGATTATAAGCAAAGTGGAATAGGTTCAAATAGCTGTGGGCCAGAACTAGATAATAAATATAGACTAAACGAAAAAGAGATAAACTTTACATTTTATTTAAGATTTGAATAAAAGTAATACTTTTTAATATAGAAATAAGTAATCAAGACCACCCGTCAAACGGGTGGTTTGTTCTATGCCTATAATTTTAAAACGGAGTTTTTTTATTTCTGATTATTACTAGAAGCATCCATGATACACAGATCAACCCTGTAGTTATTATAAATAATAAAATAATCAGGACCGCTCCATTTGACTGGAGGTCCTGATTTAAATATATTTGAAAATATTATAAATATTAATACATATGATTAACAGCATCACAACAATAAATAATTTGTCTACCTTTTCATTATTCATTCTTTTGTTCAACAAATTACCAATAACTCCACCTAATATCCCACAGAATATCATCAGTAATAAAATAGTGATATCAAAGTAGGGAATATTCCAAGTTATTATTGTGGATGCAAGATTCGATATTTGAGAAAACATAATTACATATATTGAATACATAGTGGCTTCACGAGTACTCATTGAAAAGAAATAGAATAGTACTACCAAATTAATCGGCCCCCCTCCAATCCCAAGGAAAGAAGACATAATACCCAAGATTAGACCAATAAGGAATATTATTAGTTTACTTTTAATATTAAGGGTGTGAATCTTGTATTTATGAATTGTATATATTAGTGTTCCTAATGTAATGATTAATAAAATGATTGCCTGGATTGCCCCAATTTTATTGCTGTCTGGAAATATTTTCAAGATATCTTGAAATAATGAATTACCGATTAGCCCGCCAATAACACTACCCAATGCTAAGACAGTAGCGAGTAATTTATTAAATACAAATTCATTCTTGATTTTAATATTTTTACTTAATGAAACTATTGACATAGATAAAACTGTACAACCTGATAAAAAGGAAACTGCTTTCACAGACATAATTCCAACTGCATCTAGTACTGGCTTTATTATAACCCCTCCACCAATTCCACATATCGAACCAATGATTGATGACAACATACATACACAAATAATAATAATATATACCATTTTGCTACCTCACTTTCTATTTTAATTAATTAAAACATACTTATGAGTATAACAATGTACAATTTTTAGGCTATAGCTTTTAATGACTCTTATATGTATAATTCTGCTTTTTTAAGTAATCATGTAACAGAATACCATTCAGGTGTACGTGATTCTAATAAATATTTTTTAAATTTGCTTGGTGACATTCCTGTTGATTTTTTAAAAACCTTACTGAAATAAAGCGAATCTTGAAATCCTACGACAGAGGATATAGTTGAAATATTCATAGTTCCTTCTTCAAGAAGTTCCTTCGATTTTTCTATTCGAAGTTCATTTAAATAACTCATCGGAGAAATGCCCATTTGTTTTTTGAATTTATGTGAAAAATAGCCTTCACTCAATTTACAATAGTCAGACATTGATGAAATAGTCCATGGTTCCATATATTTTTGATTAAGTTGAATTACAAGTCTATCTATTGAAAAATCGTTTTCGGTAGATAGAAGGTCGGCTTGGGACAATCTAGAAATCATAGCAAGCATAAAATATAAATTACTTACTACGATATCTTCATAACGTTTTTTTTTAAGCTGAAGCTCTGTAATAATCGATTGGAATAATTGTTTTAATATTAAATTTTCTCCTATATAACAATTTTTTATTTCGAATTTATTAATAAGAGTTTCACATTCTTTTCCAGTAAAATGAATCCAATATATTTCTGGCTGCTCGTTAGCATAGTAAGAATATACTTGGGGTTCCAGTGGTTTAAATAGGATGATATTACCACTAGATAATAACTTCCATTCATTATCTAATAAATAATGCCCTGATCCTTTATATACATATATAATTTGATAGTCTAGCCTTCCATTGGAGCGATCTTGATGGTAATCTTTAGTTTTAAGAATTTGTTCACCACAACAATTCACCATTAATTGAGTAGTATCATCATTATATCCAATAATTCTTCGTTGATTTCTTAAGTGTCCAGAAATATTAATCATTGTCATCCCCTCCTTTTCTTTGAATACCATAACATAGAAAAGCAGAATTGTCCATATTGAAAACATTTTCTGATATAGGATTATCTATGTGCTCTAAGTATAATAAAATTGAAAAAAAGAAAAATATATATTGTTAAATATGAAAGGAGAAATAAGTTTGAAAAGACAAGTAGTTTTTTTGATGACTGACACAACAAGAAAAGATATGTTAGGTTGTTATGGTAATTTAGATATGAAAACTCCACATTTGGATAAGCTGGCATATGAAGGTATAAGATATGAAAATGCATATTCGTGTCAACCAGTATGTGGACCAGCTAGAAGTGCGATTTTTACTGGAACATTTCCACATACCAATGGTATGGTATCTAACAGTATTGCAATGGGTGATAATGTAAAGACGATTGGTCAGAGACTAACAGATAATGGTATTGAATGTGGTTATATTGGTAAATGGCATTTAGATGGTGGGGATTATTTTGGCTTGGGAGTTTGTCCAGAAGGATGGAATCAAGATTATTGGTATGATATGAAATGCTATTTGGAAGAGTTACCAAAAGAAGAAAGGGTAAAATCTAGAAATCCAGAAACAGCATATGAAGAAGGGTTTTCTGAGAATTTTACATATGCTCACAGATGTTCAGATAAAGCAATCAGATTTTTGAATGAATTTAAAGATCAAGATTTCTTTTTAACTGTTTCTTATGATGAACCACATGGCCCATCTTTGTGTCCAGCACCATACAATACAATGTATGATGGATTCAAATTTGATAGATGTCCAAATTTCCAAGATGATCTATCTAAAAAGCCTTTCATGCAGCAAGTATGGGCAGGAGATAATCTCAATGCAACTGAAGAGGAAATTAATAAACCTTCTAAGGGATTATCTTTATTTTTGGGTTCTAATTCTTTTGTAGATTATGAAATTGGACGAGTTTTAGAGGTGATTAATGAACTTGTACCAAATGCTTTAGTTATATTTACCTCTGATCATGGAGATATGCTTGGAGCGCATAGGCTATTTTCAAAAAATGCTACAGCTTACAAGGAAGTTGCTAATATTCCGCTGATTATAAAAGGGGGAATAAAGGAATTCGTATGCGAGGAACCAGCCTCTCATATTGATTTAGCTCCTACCATAATGGATTACTTTGGATTACCTATTCCAAAGTTACTTGAAGGACATAGTATGTTGAAGCAAATCTATAATCCATCAGAAAAAATAAATGATGTTGTTTTTACAGAATTTACTCGTTACGAAGTAGATCATGACGGATTTGGTGGTTTACAGATAATGAGAGCCGCAATTAGCAAAAAATATAAATTGGTAATTCATTTATTAGATACGGACGAATTCTATGATTTGGACAAGGATCCTTATGAGATAAATAATTTAATAATGGATGAAGCATATGAGAAAGAACGAAATGAATTACATGATATTTTAATTAATCATATGAATGAAACACGTGATTTGTATAGAGGATATCAATGGTCTATGCGACCTTGGAGAAGAAATATAACTCCTATATGGGATAATGAAGGTTATACCAGACAACGTGAAAATGAAGAGTATGAGCCTAGGCAATTAGATTATGATACAGGATTGCCAATGGAGAATGCAGTAAGAAGAAAGAATTAAGGGGGAAGAGAAAATGGGTGAGAAGAGATATTTAAAATGGTATAATAAAGTAGGTTATGGTTCGGGAGACATTGCAGGAAATGTGGTTTTTGCTTTTGTATCATCATTTATTATGATTTATCTGACTAATAGTATTGGGCTGAATGCGGGTATTATTGGTAGTTTAATTGCTGTTTCAAAACTATTCGATGGAATAACTGATTTATTTTTTGGAGTTATGATTGACAAGACAAACAGTAAGATTGGAAAAGCAAGACCGTGGATGTTAGGAGCGTTTGTAGGATGTGCAATTACGTTAGTTGCTCTTTTTGCAATTCCAGTTGAGTTAGGAGAGTTTGCAAAATACGCATGGTTCTTTATTGCATATGTCCTATTACACGCAGTCTTTTATACGGCAAATAATATTGCATACTCTACATTGACAGCTTTAATAACTAGAAATAGTAAAGAACGAGTGCAAATGGGATCTATAAGATTTATATTTGCATTTGCTACAAGCCTTTTAATTCAAACAATTACAGTTAGTGCGGTGGAGGTATTTGGCGGAGGTGCTACTGGTTGGCGTACAATTGCAATTATTTATGCCATTATTGGATTAATTGTAAACACAATTTCTGTTTTTTCAGTAAAGGAATTACCTGCTGAAGAACTTTATGATACAACTCTTCAAACAGGAGAAAAAAAAGAAGAACACTATAGTTTTATTGAAATTGTTAAATTATTAGTGTCAAATAAATACTATCTGATTATTTTAGTTGTTGATGTCTTACGACAAATTTATTCTGCAATGATTAATATGGGTATTTACTTTATGACATATGTCTTGGGAAGTGAAAAATTATTTGGAGTGTTTTCTTGGGCGATTAATATTCCTATTATTATTGGTTTATCTATTACTCCTATGATTGTAGCAAAGATGAAGGGGCAGTATAAAGTAAATGCAGCAGGATATGTAATTGCGGCTATTGGGCGTATGTTTGTTGTAGTAGTAGGATATATTGGTAACTTGCCATTGATGTTGGTATTTACTGGACTTGCTGCCTTTGGTATGAGCGCTTTTCAGGGAGGTTTAAATGCTCTTATCGTACAATGCTCAGAGTATACATATTTGAAAACACATAAGAGAATAGACGGCTCTATGTATTCTTGTACTTCTTTCGGATTGAAAATTGGAGGGGGAATTGGAACAGCGATTGCAGGATGGTTACTTGCATATAGTGGCTTTGATGCTTCCTTGGCAACTCAAAGTCAAGCATGTATTGATATGCTTTATATTATGTATCTTTGGATACCTATGTTCATCAATATTATTATTGCAATTCTGCTGATGGGATTAGATGTTGAAAAAGCAAATGATCGTTTAAGAGCAAAAATTGAGGCCTAGTTTTTCAAATAATTAACTAATTTGTATTATGATAAAGGTTGATATTTGTTCATCAGCCTTTATTAATTTTAAAAGCTCAAGTGCGTTAATGAATGATATATTTTACAAAATTACTTGTATTCATTTAGTTAAGTGTAAGCCCTGTATAATCAGAATTATTATGTATGATTTTATAATGGAATTTGAAAATAATTAATTGATAAAGAAAATAGAAAAAAGTGAAGGAGATAGGTATGCCAAATATTACTGTTATGATTAAGCCAGCCTCAGGATTATGTAACATAAGATGTGATTATTGTTTTTATTCAGATGAAATACAAAATAGAGAATCTCCATGCTTAGAAATTATGGATGATGAAGTAATTGATCGGGTAGTACAAAAAACACTGTCTTTTGCAACTGGGCATTGTAATTATTTATTTCAAGGTGGAGAACCAACATTAGCAGGAATTTCTTTCTTTGAAAAATGGTTAGAATATGAGAAACGTTATAATATAAATAGTGTAAAAATCAGTCATTCAATCCAGACGAATGGTTATTTATTGAACAAGGAGTGGTGTGATTTTTTATCTAAAAATAGATTCCTTGTAGGATTATCTATTGATGGGATTAAGTCAACACATGATTTATATAGGAAAGATCATTCAGGACAGGGAACCTTTGAAAATGCAATGAATGCAGCTAATTTACTTAAGAATGCAAATATAGAATTTAATATTTTAACAGTAGTTAACAGTAAAACAGCTCCTGAAATTCAGAAGATTTATGAGTTTTATAAAAAGAAAGGATTTATATGGCAGCAGTATATAGCTTGCCTAGATCCAATAGGAGTAGCTCAGGGAAAAAAAGAATATTCTCTTACGCCAAAAGTATACGGACAGTTTTTGATAGAGCTATTTAGGCTATGGGAAAAGGATTTGTATCAAGGTACGCAACCATATATAAGGCAGTTTGAAAATTATATAGGAATACTTATGGGAGAGCCTATAGAATCATGTGAGCAAAGAGGAAGTTGTAGTTTTCAGACTATAGTGGAAGCTGATGGTAGTGTATATCCTTGTGATTTTTATGCTATGGATTCGTATAAACTAGGAAATTTACTTGTTGATAATTTTGATAACATTAATCATCAACGCAGAATAATCAGGTTTGTTGAACAATCTTATAATCATGCAGAAAGTTGCAAAAAATGTGCTTATTTTGGAATTTGTAGAGGTGGGTGTCGCAGAAATAGAGAACAGTTTTGTGAGGAAGAAGGGATTAATTATTTTTGTGAAGCGTATAAAATGTTTTTTGATGAATGTTTATCAGATATAAAAAAAATAGCAATTCAATGCCTGAAATAGTAGAATAATTTGAATCTACTAAGTTGATAGAAAAAATTAATTAATATATAGAAAGGAATTTATTCAGTAATTAGATCAACATTCTTGCATTCTGGTATAAAAGCCATAAATGGTGGAAATGGAGAAGATGATTATCCTATGATGGGAAGTATATTGTAGCAATTGATAATATATAATTAGTGATTGATAGTGAATAATAAATATATAATTAATAAAACATGGAAGGAAAAATTTCTCGCAAATTAAACTTT
>NZ_JADNKB010000011.1:0-57987 GCF_015555225.1 Clostridium sp. D46t1_190503_E9 | reverse complement strand
AATTAGTGATTGATAGTGAATAATAAATATATAATTAATAAAACATGGAAGGAAAAATTTCTCGCAAATTAAACTTTTATTTTAAATAATTATATTATATAAAAATCTTAACAATATTTTTATTTGTTAAGATTTTTTATTTTTATAGTAACAAATTATTTTTTTAGTCATAACATATAGATATATATCTATGTGTTATTCTTTAGAGGCGGATATTAAAGTGAAATTTACAGTTTATAGATATTAATCTATATTTATAGATAGATTAATATCTATTTAAGGAGTGGGAGTATGGATGGAGATTATGAAGAAAATGCTAAAATATTTAAAGCATTAGGAGATCCTAATAGGCTAAAAATATTAGATATTTTATCTTGTGGAGAAAAATGTGCTTGTGAGTTGTTAGAAAGTTTTAAGTTTACTCAACCTACATTATCACATCATATAAAGGTTTTAACTGAATGTGGATTAGTATTGTCTAGAAAAGAAGGAATATGGAATTATTATAAATTACATATAGCCAATGCTAACAGATTAATATTAAATTTAATGCAGATTATCACTGATACTGAAGAATGCATTTGCAAAGAAAAAGAAACAAATTGTAAAAATAATAAGTAAAAGGAGAACCTGAAAAATGAAAAAGAAAGTAGCATTTATATGTGTTCATAACTCTTGTAGATCACAAATGGCGGAGGCATTAGGGAAATTATATGGAAGTGAAGTTTTTGAAAGTTATTCAGTTGGAACTGAAACTAAACCACAAATAAATCAAGATGCAGTAAGAATAATTAAGGATTTATATAATGTAGATATGAGCAAAACTCAAAAGTCTAAACTACTTACTGATATACCAGATATGGATATTGTAATAAAAATGGGATGTAATGTTGTATGTCCTAATATATCAGCTAGTTATGTTGAGGATTGGGGATTAGATGATCCTACTGGTAAACCTGATGAAGAATTTATTAAAGTAGCAAAAACTATAGAATCAAAGATAAAGAATTTAACTAAGAAAATTGAAAATAATGAGATATAGAGTTAAATATGTGGGAAGAATAATATTGAATAAATTAATAATAGAAAGGAGGTTATATGTTTTATGAAATGGGAATATAAAGTTGTCGAAATGGGCTCATTGAAAGGGTTAGGAAATCAAGAAGAATTACAAAAAGAACTTAATAATTATGGAAATTTAGGTTGGGAGTTAGTAGGAGGGTTAACAAAACCTCATGAAGGAGTAGGTTGGATTCCAAAGCCTGATGATGGATCAGTAATATTTAAAAGAGAAGTTGTTTAATTACATTAGCAATTGATCAATAAACTATAGTTATGTGATAAAGATGAATATGATTTTAAATATAGAAATAGACAGTATAGAATTAATTTTTAATCTTATAAAACACATAAATTAAATTTTATATACTAATCAATTTGATTATATAATATATAAAAATAGGGTGAAGTGTTATCTTTACTCTATTTTTATATTTATAATTAATAAAAGTTCTATATTAATTACTAGATAGTGTTTAGGATAGATACAATTACTTAAGTAATAATTGAACTTAATTCAATTATTGAGTTAAAAATACTTGGCTGTCTTTTAAATTTGAATAAACATATTTTTAGGATAAGGCATTTTTTTTATATAAATAAGTGTATAATAAATTCTATAAACATTATAAGGAGTTACTAGAAGGGATGAAGGTATTTGGATAAATCAAAATTTTACACTAATAGAATAAATATAATTATAATAGCAGTAATTTGTACATTTTTATGGGGAAGTGCTTTTCCTGCTATCAAAGTAGGATATGAAATTTTTAATATAGCAAGCAGTGATGTAGGTGCAAAACTTATATTTGCTGGATATAGATTTTTCTTGGCTGGAATTATTGTATTAATAATAAAGCTATTGATGAAGCAAAGTATCTTTGATTTAACTTTTAAGGATATGAAGGAAATTACAATATTAGGACTTGGACAAACAACTCTTCAATATATATTTTTCTATTTAGGAATGACATATACTACTGGTGTGAGAGGTTCAATTATAAATGGAACAGGTACATTTTTTAGTATAATATTAGCGCATTTTATTTATAAAAATGATAAGTTAAATTTCAATAAGGTTTTAGGCTGCATAGTAGGATTTGTTGGAGTTATAATTGTAAACCTTGGAGGATCTTCAGTTTTAGAAGGAGGTTTTTCTTTTAAAGGTGAAGGATTTATAATGCTTGCAGCTTTTATGCTTTCAATTTCATCAATATACAGTAAAAAGATAAGCCAAAATAAAGATGCCTATACTATAACTGGTTATCAATTAGCTATAGGAGGACTAGCTTTAATAATAATAGGGTATTTATTAGGAGGGCATCTTACAAACTTTAATGTTAAATCTACTTCCTTATTGTTATATATGGCATTACTATCCTCATTAGCATTTGCATTATGGTCACAACTTTTAAAATACAATAAAGTTGGAGTGATTTCTGTTTTCAACTTTTTAATTCCAGTCTTTGGAACTACACTTTCAGCTATAGTCCTTAAAGAAAATATCTTTGATATAAAGATACTTATAGCTTTAATACTAGTTTGCGCTGGAATTTATTTAGTGTATAAAAGGAAGGAAAGTATAAATTAGATATGTAGTTTATAAATAAAATAACTGTAATAAAGTTTATAGCTTTGTTACAGTTATTTTTTGTATATTAATTGGCTTTGGTATTAAAAACAATTTATTTTTAGGATTGTAGCAATGATAGAAAAAGAAATAGATTAAGTATTAGTATGAAGTTCATTTCCATAGGATCATGTAAATATATAGATTTTCTAATGACTTTAAATTACAAAAATGATATAATTTTAACAAAATAAAAAGATTAGAATCCCTGTTGATAATTAAAAGTAATAAAGTGAGAAAAGTATATTATGAAATTTAATGATTATTTTAATGAAATACCTTACTTAGAAACAGACAAGTTGATTTTACGTGCATTTTGACGTGCGGATATAGAAGAATATTTAAGTTTTATAAATCTCCCCCAGGTACAAAGGTTTTTAGGTGGGGGTCTAAGTATTTTTAATGAAGAACCACATATATCAAATTGGTTGAACAACATTAATGGACGTTTGCTCAAGTCAAAGATAGCATTTACGTGGTGTATAGAGAGTAAAATAGATAATAAAGTTATAGGTCGCATTGATTTAGGTGGATTTTCAAAGAAATCAATAGCAGAGCTATCGTATTATTTTTCGCCAGAGTATTGGGGGAGAGGATTTGCAACGGAGGCAGTAAAAGAGGTAACTAGATTTGGATTTATTGATTTAAAATTGCATAGAATACAAGCTAAGGTTATGCCTACAAACACAGCATCATTAGTAGTATTAAAAAAGGTAGGATATCTTGAAGAAGGTCTTTTAAGAAAATGTTTATTCGGCAAAGAATTTCACGATACTATAGTAATGGCATTGGTTAATGAAGATAATATTAAGAAATAGTACAACAGAGATATCACCAAAGGAGAAGTGAAATTTAATACTGTCAATCTTTTCTGGAGTGAAGAAACTATAATAAAAAAGTTTGGAGAGAACTATGAGAAATAACTATAGTATAATTCTAAACCATACTATAGTTATTATTTATAGGCTCTGTTTTAAACTAATGTTGATTTAGAGTATTATAAAAGTGGATAAAATTAAATTGTCCATTTTTTTAGTTCGTATAAGTTTAAACTTGCGAATCAATTATTTTATTATTAATAGTTATTCTTTAATTGTTAATTTTCATCCATACATATTTTTCATTTGTATTTGAAGATGTTTCAATAAATCCATTTTCAATTACTTCATAACTATTTTTTTCAAGTTCCCACTGACAGTTCTGTGTTGGTGTATTAAATGTGGCTTTTAAATCATTAACTGTCAATTCTCCTCCATAAGTAAAGTTTCTGACTTCACCTTCCTGTGTTATTATTTGACTTAATGTATATACCCCGTCTAAAATTTTAGTTGAATTTTTATTATCTGTCGCACCAATAACAAACGATAAAATTACTATACATATCGTTGGAATTATTATTTTTTTTATGTTTATCATATACTTACCTCCTTTTTACTGAATAACAATATAATAAAATTATTCATTATTATATATTCTTATTATACATTATTTATGGATTATAATTCCAATATTTATATGAAATAGGTAAATTTTATATAAATATTTGTTATCTTGTTTTGAATCACTTCATTCTAATATAACTATATGATATATTGCTATGTACTATCAAATTTTTAGTTATAATACTTTCTTTTTCTGAACTAAAAGTTTCATCCATTTCCTTATTTTTCAATTTTCAGTGACGTATTATAAGTTGGCAAATATAAATAGAGTATGCTTATTTCACAGTCTATTTATATTTGTAAGCTTATATTTCATTACTTTTAACTGTTAAATGAAGAATTAGCCTCATTAATACATATCATTATGTCTAATTCAAAATTATATCTATTCACCAACATGAAAATATGTTGTATCATTATCTTAGATAATAAAAAAAGTTTGGAGAGAACTATGAGAAAAAGTAAAGAACTATTATTAATACGATATATATCATTTATTATTTTAATAGCTCAAATTTTTATTGAAGAAAAAAATACAAGTATTTATAGCATAATGTTTATTTTGTTATTTATAATAAACAATAATCTTAGGGTATTTTACTTTAGAAATGATAAATTAACTATTTTTTCAATGATGGTTGAAATAATAATATCACCAATAGCTTATTTAAACTTTGGTGGAAGCATTTTATTTTATTTAATAGGTATAACTATAGATGCTTTTACACTAAAATATGAAAAAATGAAATATATATTTTTATTTATAATATCTTTAATATCATTATCTAGTAAATTTAATAAAAATATAGAAAGTGGTTTTATCAATTTAGTTATTATGTTTATTTTTATAATTCTTTTAAATTATATATCTAGGCTGTATAATACAAAGAAAGAAGCTCAAAGGTTATACGATAAGCTTAGAATATCGGAAGAACAATTAATTGAAACCAAAAATCATCTTGAAGAATGTCTTACTTCAATAGAGGAATTAACAGTTATTAAGGAAAGAAATAGAATATCAAGAGAAATACATGATAGCGTTGGTCATTCTTTATCAACAGCTATGATTCAGCTATCTGCAATGGAAAGTATAGCTGATAAAGAAGGAAGCATGCTAAAAGATATGGCAAGTAACTTAAGAGATTTTATAAATGAGAGTTTTCAAGATGTTAAAAAGGCTGTAAGTGAACTTAAATCTGATGATTATGATAATTACAGAGGATTAATTAGAATTCAAGAGTTATGTAAGAATTTTGAAAAGATGTCAGGTGTAGAAGTAAATATTATTTTATCAAAAGGTGATTGGACTCTTTCTATTAAACAAAGTACTCACTTATATAGAATAACTCAAGAAGTTTTGTCAAATGCTTTAAGACATGGAAAAGCATCTAAAGTTAAAGTAATTATGAATTTTACAGAAAATGATTTTGTAATATCATTTAAAGATGATGGTATAGGAACTGATATTATAAAAGAAAGTGGTTTTGGACTTAAGAATATAAGAGAAAGAGCTGAAGAAATAGATGGAATAATTGACGTTAGCTCAGAAGTTGGAAAGGGATTTTTTATAAAGCTTGTAATTCCGAGAGATAAGGAGAATTAGGATGGGGAAAATTAAAATATTAATTGTGGATGATGAAAAACTAATTAGAGAAGGCTTAAAAATTATGCTTTCAACTTTTGATGATATAGAAGTTGTTGATACTGCTGAAAATGGATATAAAGCTTTAGAAGTATGTAAAAATAAAGATGTTGATGTAGTACTTATGGATATAAGAATGAAAGATTGTGACGGAGTAATGGGTACTAGGCTTATTAAGGAGCAATTTACTAAGATTAAAGTTATTATATTAACTACATTTAAAGATAAAGAATATATTCAAGATGCATTGAAATATGGAGCTTTTGGATATTTGTTAAAGGATAGTTCTCATCAAGTTATTTATGAAGGAATAAAAACAGCTTATATGGGAAATATGGTTGTTCATCCTGATGTTGCAAATGAAATACTTAGTAATAATAGTCATAACTTAAATAATAAAGAATTAAATAAATATAATTTTTCAGATAAGGAATTACAAATTATCAAATGTATAGCTGAAGGATTAACTAATAAAGAAATTTCAGAAAAGCTTTATTTATCAGAAGGAACTATAAAGAATAATATTACAAATGTTTTATCTAAGTTAAATCTTAGAGATAGAACACAAATTGCAATTTTTGCATTTAAAAATGGAATAGTGACTTAAGTCATTCATCTAGTGACTTGGAGTGATAGCAAGCCCCTTAGCTTTGTCTTATTATATAAGTAAGATAAAGCTAGGGGGTATTTTTAATGAGTATCATAGAAGTAAAAAATGTCACAAAAAGATTCAATGACAAGTTAGTTTTAGATAATGTAAGCTATGAAGTTAATAAGGGAGAAATATTTGGATTTATAGGACCTAATGGAGCAGGAAAATCTACTTTAATAAATATAATGACTAGTCTTTTAACCCCAGATAGTGGAACAGTTAAAATTTGTGGTTATGATATTTTAAAAGAGCCAATAAAAGCTAAAGAATGTATAGGATATGTACCACAAGATATTTCTTTAATAGAAGAGTTAAATGCTTATGACAATTTAGAGTTTTTCGGTGCTTTATATGGATTAAAAGGAAAAGAACTTAAAGAAAGAATAAATGAAGCTTTAGAAGTTACAGGCCTTCAAGATAAGAAAAAAGAAAAAGTTAAGAAGTTTTCAGGTGGAATGAAGAGAAGGCTTAATATTGCAGCAGCTATTATGCATCATCCAAAAGTATTAATAATGGATGAGCCTACTGTTGGAGTTGATCCTCAATCAAGAAATCATATATTCACTTTTACAAAAAATATTTGTAAGGAATGGGGGACAACAGTTATATATACTTCTCATTACATGGAAGAAGTTGAAGAACTATGCAAGCGAGTATTCATTATAGATTTAGGCAAAGAAGTATCTTATGGAACAAAAGAAGAAATAAAATCTTCGGTATTTCCTAATAATAAGGTGATAATAGAAGCTAGTGATATTACAGCGGAAGTTCTTTTAAATATAGAAAAATTAACAGGAGTAATAAAAGTTAAGGAACAAGATGATATTATTTCATTAACTATAGACTCAAATTTTAAACTTCATAATGTACTAAGTATAATAGAACAATATGGAGTTAATGTTAAAAAAATAAGTTATGAAGATGCAAGACTTGAAGATGTTTTCTTAGCTTTAACAGGAAAAATGTTAAGAGATTAGAGGTGAGTTAAATGAAATTGATATATTATACAAAGACAACCTTAAAAGGAATGGTTTCTAATGGAGCTGTAACACTTTTATATTATATACTATTTCCAGTTTTGTTAGCAGCTTTCATGGGCTTTTTCCAAAAAACACTTATGGATAGTCCATTAAAATTAACAACTTTAAAAGTTCAAATAAATGATATGGATAATAGCACTATGTCTAAAAATTTAGTATCATTTTTAGAAAGTAATGATATGAAAGAGCTTGTTGAATTAACTGATAAAAAAGCAAATGTAGAAATTTCAATCCCAAAAGGATATGAAAATAATGTTGTATCTTTAAAAAGAGGAGAGATAAATATAAATAAGCTAGAAGAAGGATATAGTAATTCCACAAACACCTTAAAAACTATTTTAGATAAATATCATGAAAGTCTTTATGTTAATTTATCTGGAGGATCTACTGAAGACTTAGCAAAAGTTTCTGGAGAATCTGTTATTGAAAAAATAGATATAGATTCTAAAAAAACGTCTAGTAGTTATGAAAAAATGGCTGCATCAATGATAGCATTTGTAATAAGTATGTTGATTTTTACTCTTATACAATCCAATTATGCAGAGGTAAGTGTAAATCTTGATAAAAGAGTTGCATCAACACCTGTAACTAGAAAGCAATACTTTTACTATGATTCCTTTGCATTATTTGTATATTCAACTGTTATTATTTCAGGATATGTATTTTTCTTTAGAATTTCAGGAATAAGCTTTACTGGAGGCATTTTTCCTTTATTAATATTAATTTTGACTTCATCTATGCTAGTAGTATCATTAAGTAAGTTTGTTTATACTTTTTTTGGAGCGAAGTACGGTAAGGTTGTGGGAGCATTAATATTTACACTTCCTATAATAGGAATGGAAATGTTCACTGGAGAAGGAAATGCATTAAAAGTTTTATCACCAACACATTATATTTCAAAGTTATTTACTTTATATAATTTAAATGGAAGCTTTAGTGCTAATAATAAGGATTTAATATTAATTCTTTCAATTTCAATAATACTATTTATAATTGCAATATTAAAAATAAGTTTATCTAAGGAGGAAAGAAGATGCGCTTAATAAGATTAACCATAATTAATTTAAGAAGAAGTTTAAAAAATCCAGCAATTTTAATGATGACATTTTTCCTTCCAATGGTAGTTTTATTTGGAGTAGTTGGACCTAGTTCAAAAGAATCATCCTTAGGTAAGATAGGAATATTAGATAAATCTTCTGGTAAATATTCAAAGGATTTAATAAGCGATTTATCAGAAAAGTACTCTATAGAAGAGCTAAAGGGTGAAGCAGAAGATAGCTATAATGATTTAAGAGATAAAAAGCTTGGAGCTATATATGTAATAGACGAGAATTTCGAAAAAGAAATAGATAGTGGTGAAATTCCTAAGGTAAAAAGTTATACTAATGAAGCTGGGATGGGATCTGTTGTTGCAGAAAATATTATAGCTAATTACATTAATAATTTGCTTAAAGAAGGAATAAATGATGGCCTTAGTACTAATACAGTAAAAGCTGTAATAACAGACAAATTTGAAGTAAATAAAGCTGATTATGTTCTTACCGTCCTAATGATATGCTATTTTATGATGATAGGTGGATCTATATTAACTGATGATATAATTAAACTTAAAGCTCAAAAAGTTTTAAGAAGAACAATATCAACTGGAAATTCAGATAAAGTTATTTTAGGTTCTCTATATTTATCAGCATTTATACTTCAAAGTGTAATAAGCTCAATAACATTAATTTTAGCAATTAATATATTTAAAATAGAAAATTATAATTTAGGTGAAGGAATACTAGTTATTATTCTAAGTAGCTTAGTTACAACCTCATTAATTATAGCTGCCACAAGATGGCTTAAAAATCAAACAATATCAAGCTTAGCTATTGTAGTTTTTGGCTTACTGTCATTTGGTGTTGCAATGCTAGGAAGCGGACTTCAAGAATTTGATAATGTACCTCAAATAATAAACAGTTTAAGTATAATCTCACCATTTTCATGGATGGTACAAATTATAAATGAAGGCAAAATAGTAGTGCCGATTATAGTAATAATACTAATGTCAGCAGTATTATTTACGGCAGGAAGCTTTAGACTTAGAGATTATGCGAAGGAGTAAATAGACATCAGGTAAATTATTTGCTAAAATATAGTGAATAAAAGCTGATGGAGGAAAATCAAATGATTTCTAAAAAACAACTTAAAGATGAAATAATAACTTATGACATAATAACTTACAAAGATGAAGATGGAAAGCAAGTGGAATATGTTGAAGTTACTCTTACTGATAGAATTATTGATGTATATATGGACATTAGAGAAGTTAATATAGGGCTTATTGCAAATAAAATAATTGAAGATAATTTATACAAATAAAGGTGGTGAAATTTAATATTTCACCACTTTTAAGTTAATACATTTTATCAATCAGAATAATATAACCTAGATAATATGCTAATAGGGATAAGCCATATAGTATTTTTATATAATCATTAATATTATTTTCAAAATCACTTATGAATTTATTTCTTTTTTACACATATAGACAATAATACTATAGAATATTTGTTTAGTATCATATTATACGTAAATATTATTTTAACAACTTATAGTTTTTAGAACAACTTAAAAAAGATATTTTGAACCATAAGAGTAATTTTAGTATATGTCATGATGAAGTTATTAAAGTAAATATAAAGGTTAGTTGCTAATATTTGAAGAATTTTTACTTATAGTATATTATTGTAAATAGAATTATAAAAGGTGGGGGATTTTTTATGTGTGATATGAAAAGAAAAGATTATATTGATGAGCTAAAGAAAAGCATTGAAGAAAAAATGGAAAAGCTTTTTGAAAAAGCACATAAATATACTGAAAACTTAAGTCATGAAGATATAGTAAGATTACATGAAAATCATGTTAAAGATGTTTTTTATGCTTATATTAATAATATTCCTTCTCTACAAAAGGCAGTATTGGAAATTGGAGAGGAAAAAGTATTAAAGGAGATTAGATCCAAGTTTATGGCGAATTTTCATTTTCATGAAAAGATGTTAAAGTGCGAAGAATTTAGAGATGATAGAAAAACTAGATATACAGAGGAAGAAATTTTAGAAAATAATAAGAAAATATCAAAATATATTCATG
Organism: Clostridium sp. D46t1_190503_E9; assembly: GCF_015555225.1. NCBI lineage: Bacteria > Bacillati > Bacillota > Clostridia > Eubacteriales > Clostridiaceae > Clostridium > Clostridium sp. D46t1_190503_E9. The sequence goes on along the minus strand of NZ_JADNKB010000011.1, from coordinate 47,390 downwards.
AAATAGTAACATCAATTATTCAAGAATGTAGAGATTTGAATACTGAAGAAATAAAAGAAATACATATATTTATATTTAAACTTATATTCCAATCTGATATAGAACATATACCTTGTTTTAAAAGTGCATCTGAAACTATGAATATAGATGTTATAAATAGAATTCACGATAAAAAGATAACAGAAACTATAAGCAAGTATATAGGAATTAGTCAAAAAAATTAGAAATTATAAATTATAACATCAAGATATAAGGAGGGGAAGAGTTATGGCAAATAATACAAAACAGAGAAAAATAATTTTAGATTTAGCAACTACTTTAGATGGTTTTATTGAAGGGAAAAATGGAGAAGTTGATTGGTGTATTATGGACACTGATATGGGATTCACTAATTTCTTAAATGAAATTGACACTATTTTATATGGTAGAAAAAGTTACGATTTATGGGGACAATACATTCCTAAGGACGAAGATTCTGATAATGAAAAAGAAATTTGGGCATTGATTCATAGTAAAGAGAAGTATGTGTTTTCTAGAACAAAAATAGGTACTGGTAATCAAGCAACATTTATAAAGGAAAATATTCTTGAAGAAGTAAAAAAACTGAAGAATAAGCCTGGTAAAGATATTTGGTTATATGGAGGGGCTAGTCTTATTACAACTTTTATAAATTTGGGGCTTATTGATGAATTTAGATTATCTGTTCACCCTGTTATTTTAGGAGAAGGAAAAGCGTTGTTTACTGATATAAAACAAAGATTGAATTTAAAAATGGTTAATGCCAGAGCGTTTTCTTCTGGTGTTGTACAACTAATCTATCATTGGAATGGCAATTAATTTTTAACGAAGGAAAAAGCAAATGTCTTAATGTTAGATAGAATTTATATTAAAGGTGATAATTTAAATAATAAAAAATTATAAAAGAAAATTATTAAGTAAAATAAAGCAAATATTTTTATTACGAATATAAAGGTGAATATAAATGTGAGTATAAATGGATATGTTCTATAAGCTATTTATATTCGCCACTTATATTTATCATTTTAAACTAACAAATGAAGTTTTATTTTCATTAATAATATAAATTAACTTTTTATTTTTTTATATAATTTAGGATATAAGTCTAAATTTAAGCTATCTAAAATGAGTAAATTTTATAAAATAGGTCTTTCTATGTTATTTTTTATTGAAAGAAATATATAGTTATAAATTAACTAGTATTAAATAAAAATTAGCTAGTGCACTTATTATACCAAATCCACAAAGAAATCCAGTAATAACTCGTCTTGTATTATTTGAAGGATATATTTTTTTATGTTGAATAAACCAATCTATAAACATAATTATTGCAAAAATTAAACTTAAACTAATGGAGATTTTAAGATTAAAAAATAAAGCTAGTATACCTAAAAGATATCCTATTAACAAACCTGTACATCTTGCACATATAGGAAACTGATAATTATAAAAGAAAAAGCTTCTTTCAGATTTTTGATGACAAGTTTTAGAAAAAAGCTTCATAAAAAATAACCAAATTTTATCCTTTTTATTCATCTATAAATCTCTTTCCACAATCATTACAAATGCAAGTTGTTTTTTCTTTTTCACCGTCAGCACAACATAGTCCACATAATAATCCAATAGGGCCAAGACATATAGTTCCTATAACTCCACTTGTTATATCAAAGTTCTCATTTTTCTTTTCGATTATGATTTTTATATTTTTACTTTTACAAAAGGGGCACTCAACATTTTCTTTTGAATTATTGGCATCCATTTTTAAATCCTCAAAAAAAAATTACTCAATTATATTTTTACTTATATATCAAATTATACCATTATATAGGTATTTTGTATAATCATTTATTGGCCATGAGATAAAATAATAGAAGTATTAAATAAAGATACTATTTTATAAATATCAATTATACTAATTAGTATTATCTAAATTTATTATTATTCTAACTTAGGCTATTAGAATTAATAAAAATATATTTTAGAAAAATTTAAGAAATATATATAAAGTTCGTAAGAGTTCTATGTTATCATATAATTAGTAAAAATTAACAGGTAATTTGTGAGGAAATATATATGAGTTACTTATTTAAATATTACAGTAAGCAATATGATAAGTTTATGAAAATATTTAATTTAGACAAGAATAAAGAAATTATAAAAGTGATTAAAGAGCTTAACAACTTAGAGATTTTAGATATTGGTGGGGGAACTGGGACTCTTGCAGATGCACTAATAAATTTAGGTGCAAATGTAACTATTCTTGACCCAGAAATTAAAATGACCAATATAGCAAAAGAAAAAAACAATAAAATCAAGATAATTAATGGATATGCAACTAATATAGATTTAAATGATAATTTATTTGATTTAATTATAATGAGAGATTCATTTCATCACATACAAGATAAAGAAAAAACTTTAAAAGAATGTAAAAGATTACTTAACAATAATGGAAAAATTTTAATTTATGAATTTGATAGAACTCATATAATAACTAAGCTTATATATTTTTTTGAAAGAATTTGTTTTGAAAAGGTTAAAATGCTATCTAAAAATGAAATTAAGAAATTAGCTTCACAGTATTTTGATAATGGAGAAATAATTAAAATATCAAGTTATGAATATATATATTTAGGAGAAAATTCAAATTAAAGGAGTTATTAATGAGCATTTTAAAAGGGTTATTTAAAATTATAAAATTATTCCTATCTAAAAAGTACACAAATTTAAATGATATAGCAAATTCTTATACAAGAGTAAGTAAAAGTTATAATGATTTATTCTTAAAAGAAATGCAGAAGTACAACAAAGAAATGTTAGATAAACTAATTATAAGATATATTGATAATAAAGTTAATTCATCTCCTAAAGTTCTAGATATTGCTTGCGGGACAGGCTTTAACAGTAAGTATATAAATTCTAAAATAAATAACTCAAGTTTTACTTTAGTAGATATATCAGAAGGAATGTTAAATGAAGCTAAAAAAAATTTAAGTTTTAATGCTGAATTTATAAAGAATGATATGGTATCTTACTTAAAAAGCTTAAAAACTGATAGTTTTGATATTGTAGTATGTTCATGGGCAATAAAATATCAAAATCCTCATGAAATTATTAAAGAAGTTTCTAGAGTCTTAAAAAAAGGTGGATATTTTGCAGTAATAGTTAATTTAAAATATACATTGCCAGAAGTTAGAAAGATTTATCCAAAGCTTATTTTAAAAAATTATAGTAAGGTAAATAAAATAATGAAAGAGCTTCCTAATCCAATTCATCATAAGACCTTTACAAGATGGTTTGAAAAAGAAAGTTTTTCAAAAATAGAAGTAAAAGATGGCTCTCATGTATTTACTTTTGATGATACACAATCTTTAGTTTCTTTTGTAACATCTACAGGTGCTTTAGCAGGGTTTGATGCCATGATAGATATGACAGATGAAGATGTCAAAAATTCAATGATTAAGTTATTTGATGAAAAAGGAATTAAAACAATTACTCATAAATATGTTTGGGGGATTTTTAAAAATGATAAGTAATACAATGCCAATTATAAAAGCAATGTTAAATAAAGATGTAAGAAATAACTTCTTTTATATACATAGTAGATTTAAGAAAAGTAAAGATTATAAACCTATAAATGTTATAAAATGTGGGATGAATGTCATAAAAAATGATAGATTAGCAGTTCATAATGGTAACTTTATAGTTAATTCATTTTTGCCACCTTTAAATAGCATAGCTTATAAAAGTATCGTAGATGCAGTTCCTGGAGAAAATGCTGAATTCTTTTACAATCATACTACTGGCAAAAGACTAGCTCCAATTTCTACATATATAGCTATCACAGGAAGATGTATGTATAACTGTTGGCATTGCAGTGCTAAAAGGTTTATTAAAAATAAGGACGATAAATCAAAAGAAATGACAACGGATGAAATAAAAAAAATAATAAAATCACTTCAAGATTTAGGAGTTGGAATAATTGGATTTACAGGTGGAGAGCCTCTTCTTAGAAGTGATTTAGAAGAAATAATAAGTAGTATAGATAATAGAAGTATTTCATATTTATTTACGAATGGGTATTCACTAAGCCTTGATAAAGCAAAAAAATTAAAAAGAGCTGGCCTTTTTGGAGTAGGAATAAGTATAGATAGCTTATATAAGGAAAATCATGATAAAAAGAGAGGATATAATGGGGCCTATGAAAACTCGATTTTAGCAATAAGAAATTGCAAAGAAGCAGGCCTTTATACTATGGCTCAAACTGTATGTACAAAAGAAATGCTTAAAAGTGGAGAAATATATAAGATAGGCAAATTCCTAAAAACTTTAGGTGTAGATGAAGTTAGAATACTGGAACCTATCCCATGTGGATCACTTTTAGTAAAGTCAAATGAAATATTCTCAAAAGAAGATAAAGAGGAGCTTATAAATCTCCATATAAAATTTAACAGAGATAAAGCATATCCTAAAACATCAGTATTTCCATATGTTGAATCAAAAGACCAATTTGGATGTGGAGCAGGGGTACAACACTCATATATAGACAATGAAGGAAACTTTTTGCCTTGTGATTTTGTTCCTGAATCCTTTGGAAATGTATTAAATGAAGAAATAAAAGATGTATGGGATAAGATGCATAGTAAATTAGGTAAAGCTAAGACATATTGTTATGCAAAAAAATGCGATAAATGCAGCGAAAATGAGCTACCTAAATACTATAAATTACTTAGTGGGAGATAATTGTGAATTGATAACTACACTTAATGATATGTATTAACTTTCCGTTTTTATATAATATCCCCAACTTAATACATATCATTAATGAGGTTAATTCCACAATTAATAATTTTTTAGTGGAGAAAACATAATCTGGCTACGATAAATAGACTGTGGAATAAGCATATCTATTTATCGTAGCCTTTATATTATCAACTAGTTTCCTACACCAAAATCTGTATTGTTATACAGCACTTCGATATTATCGTAGTCATTTAAATATTTATATTCTTCAATGAACCATTTTACTAATTCTTCGTCTCTTTTTATATCTGTTGTATTATTAACAAAAACATTTAATGTTGCATATTTAAAGTTTTTAAGGACTATATCTATATCTTTATTTATCATTTCTTTAGTTTGGCCTTTTACTCCGATTAGTAAGCAAACTGATTCAAAGTGTGCTTTTACGTCATCTGGAGTTTTGAAGTTTGCATTTTTGTTTAATACTAAATTTCTAAAGTTATTATCAAAGGTTTCCACGCCTATTTTAAATATAATTGGAATACCAAAGAAGTCTCTCATTTCTTGTAATCTATTTTTATAGCACCAATGACTTTCTAGAAATAACTTTTCTATGTTTTTTTCTTGTATTATTTTCTTTATATCATTTAGTGTTTCTTTGGGGATTTCAAAGCAGCTACCTGAATTTATAACTTCTAATACTTTGAATTCTCCAGTGATATTTTTTAATACTTCTTTATTTAGCTTTACTATTTCATCTTCATTTAAGCTATTATCATCTATATAATCACAAAAACTACATTTACCCCAAATACAAGGGAATGATTTTAATAATACAATTTCTCGAATATTTTTGTTAGTTATTTTATTATATCTATCCATTTACACACCTATTATTTATAATTTCTTTCATATTATTTGGCAGGGATTTAATTAGCATTAATACAATAAATATAGTGGAAGCTTTATCTAGTAAATCAAATAATATTTGAGTTGAGAAAACACTAGCTACTATATTTACACCAACATTTTTCAAATACATAACTACAAATGAGGTTCCAGATGATGTTATTCCACTAAAAACATATGCAGAAATAAGTGATGCAACTAGTGAACCTGCAATAGTTGAAATTAAAATCCCTAAAACTATGAATTTGCCCTTAAATAATCCTTTTTTATAGCATAAACCAGCAACTAATCCTATTACTATTTGAACTGGGAAAAAGTACAATGAATATGGATCAAAAGTAAAGCCATTTATTAATGATGTAGCCAAACCAGTTATTGCACCACTTATTGGACCAAATAAAAAAGCAATTAAGAAAGTTCCAATTGTATCTATAAATATTGGAAGCTTAAGAGCAATAGCAATGAATCCTCCAAGAATGTTTATAACAATTGCTACAGACATAAGTGTTATTTTAAAAATATTATTTTTTTTCATATATCCTCCAGTGCTTTAACCTATGTAATATCTTTTGTTATTAAGAATTAACTCTATATCTTTTTTATTGTTTGGGAACAATCTATATAAGAACATCTCCATGAATTTTTTAGAATTAACTTTAGTTAAAACTAATCCATTGTGATCTTTTTTATAAAATTCGCCTACATCAACTAAGGTTTGTCCCATAGCTACTCCATCTGTAACAATGTCTAAGTAAGAAGTAAATCCTTCACAAATACTTCTATCTATAAAATATGCTACAGCTAAAGGATCATTAATAACACATCCAAGAGTTCTTTCTTGATTCCAATGGAAATCAACATAAAATCTTGTTATATCTACAATAAATTTTCCTATTTCATTATTAATTTGCTTTATAACTTCTATAAGGTTAGGAGTTAAAACTATTTCACGAGTAACGTCTAAACCTACCATTGAAAAAGGAACTTTGCTTTTATCAAATACCTTTTTTACACTATGAGGATCAACCCAATAGTTAAATTCTGCAACTTGAGAGCAATTACCATGAGATTTAAAAGCGCCACCCATAGATACTATTTCATTAATCATATTAAATGCATCTTCATCTTTTTCTAAAGCTCTAGATAAGTTAGTTAAAGGTCCTAAGGCAATGATGCTAACATCACCTTGTTTAGCACTATCTAATATAAAATCAACACCATTATGATTAATTTTAACATTAGCTTCTTCATAGTTAGTTTCACCAAGTCCATCTTCCCCGTGAGTATCTTGTGCAGTAACTAAATCTCTAACTAAAGGAGTACTTTCCCCAACATAAACTTTAATATCTTCTCTTTTTAGAAGCTTTAAAACCTTTAAAGCATTTTTAGCACCTTGATTAGCACAAACATTTCCAGATACAATAGTAATTCCTATAACATCTAGTTCCGGTGAATTCAAAGCTAGAAGTAGAGCAAGTGAATCATCAATACCTGGATCACAATCAATTATTACTTTTCTTTTCATTTTCATTTCTCCTTTATTAAATAATATGTAAAATTTATATTCAGAAAAATAAAAAGGAACGAACTATAAAGTTCATTCCATCACAAATAAAAAGTGGACATAAATAAGTTTACTTATTTCATCCTTCATTCAAGTAAACACAAACTTACATATGTCCACTTAAAAATAGAAAGACGTAATTTATAAAAAGATATTAACAGAGTAAACCTATAAAACACTAGAATATAAAAAGAGCTATTAATTACTAATAGCCCTTTACAAAAATCTAGCTTATTATTTTATTGAAATTTAAACAACAAAATTAATCTAATTTAAAATACATTAAATTAGGGTCCTAGTTTTTTATAGAGGGATGGTTACGAACCTCTCTCAGAATTATTCTGAGTATATAAATTTTATGGTAATAGTGTATAACAAAAGATTAGATTTTTCAATTACTAATTACTAAAAAATATCTTTTTAAATTTTGTGAAAATTTTGCTTACATCCATCATTTTTTTTGTGATAAAATAATATTAGTGGCTCTAGTGTGTTTTATTTAATAAAAGGAATAGCAACTAATAAATTCAGGAGTTTTGTAAATGTGCATAAGTAAACGTTTACTAAACTTCTTTTTAACAGGAGGTATTTAAATGTTTAAGAAAGGTGATTTAATTCTATATTCAGTTCATGGTATTTGTAAGGTAGATGATATATGTGAAAAGACAATTTCTCATGTAAAAAAGCAATATTATATCTTACATCCTATGAATGATAAGAATTTGAGTATAAGTACTCCAGTGGATAATGATAAGGTGGCAATGTTAGATCTTCTTACAAAGGAAGAAGCAGAAGAACTTCTAGAATCATTTAAAAAGCCAGGTATAGATTGGATAGAAGTAGATAGAGAAAGAGGAGAAGTATATAGCGAGATTATAAAAAGTGGAAATCGAAAAAAAATCGTAGGGATAGCTACCACTTTAATGAGAACTAAAAGTAATTTAGAAAAGAACGGAAAGAAATTTCATGAAAAGGATAAAAAGATTTTAGCAGATATTCAAAGTATTCTTTTTTCAGAACTAGCATTTTCTCTAGATACTACCCCTGAAGAAATAGCTAAAATAGTAAATAGCTATTTAAAGGAAACAAATTATTTAAATTAGAGGTGAAAAATTTTTGAACATTAATGATGAAAAACTTTTAGTAATAGATTCAGTTATGAAACAAATAGATAAACAATTTGGAAAGGGCTCAGTTATTAAACTTGGGTCTAATCCAACAATGGATATAGAAACTATATCAACAGGATGCTTAGCATTAGATATAGCCTTAGGAGTTGGTGGAGTTCCCCGTGGTAGAATAATAGAAGTATATGGACCTGAAAGTTCAGGTAAAACTACTATTGCTCTTCATATAATAGCAGAGGCACAAAAGATAGGTGGCGTGGCGGCATTTATTGATGCTGAACATGCCTTAGATCCATCTTATGCAAAAAACTTAGGAGTAAATATTGATGACTTAATAGTGAGTCAACCAGATACTGGTGAGCAAGCTTTAGAAATAACAGAAGCCCTTGTAAGATCAAATGCTATGGATGTACTTGTAGTTGACTCTGTAGCAGCACTTGTTCCTAGAGCGGAAATAGAGGGAGAAATGGGAGCTTCACATATAGGTCTTCAAGCAAGATTAATGTCACAAGCATTAAGAAAACTTACAGCATCAATAAATAAATCTAAGTGTATTGTAATATTTATAAATCAATTAAGAGAAAAAATTGGAATTATGTTTGGAAATCCTGAAACAACAACAGGTGGACGAGCACTTAAATTCTATGCATCTATAAGATTAGATATAAGAAAAATTGATACTATAAAGGTAGGAGAAAACATTTTAGGAAGCAGGGCTAGAATAAAAGTAATAAAAAACAAAGTTGCACCACCATTTAAACAAGCAGAATTTGATATTATGTATAATGAAGGTATCTCAAAAGAAGGAAACCTTTTAGATATAGCTGTTAATGAAGATATAATAAACAAAAGTGGTACATGGTTTTCCTATAATGATATAAGATTAGGACAAGGTAGAGAAAACTCAAAGGCATATTTAAAAGAAAATAAAGATTTAGCCCTTGAAGTAGAAAATGCAATAAGAGAAAAGCACAACTTACCATTGGTAAAGACTTCCAAAATGAAAGAAGATGAATCTAGAAAAGATAATAAACTTGAACAAGATGATAGAACAAAGAATGATGCTAAAAATGAAGAGAAATTAGAATTAGAAGAAATAATAAAAGTAAAAAACTTATGGTGAATATATAAAATTATTTGTATAATAAGGATAAAAAAGAATTTATTAGAGGTGCTCAATGAAAACTTATAAAACACAAGGTTGTATAATTGGCAGTTTATTAGGTGCTGTAATAGGAGGAATATTTTTATATTTTAATAAAAATATTCTGGCAGGAATAATATTAATAGTAGGACTAGTTGTAGGAAATATTATTGGAAATTTAATAGAGAAAAAAGAAAATGATTAAGTTTTCTTATGATTATTGGAATATTTAGATTTTATGAGAACAGTGATTAAATATACTAGGATTGTAATGGAAGAACCCGACAATTATGAAACACGTGTAATTATAACGCGCTTGCATTAAAGTAAGCGTGTTTTTTATTTGCGAATAAACAAATATTACCAATTTGAAACAATTATTAATCAGTGACCAATTACAAATTTATTAATTAAAAATTTATGATAATCTAAAAATGATAAATAAATTTGAAGGGAGTGAATATATTTATATCTTTTGTAAACGTAATCAACAAAAGTATTAAATTAACTAAATGTAGGCTAGAAATATACTTTTAAGAAACAAATGAAGATTTATTAATTAAAGTCTATTGAAATTTAAAATGTAAATAAGGGAGGATATTAAAATGAGTAGATTTTTAAGAAAATTTAAAAAGTGTATTATTGCTGGCGCATTAGTATTAGCTCAAACAATTTCATTGACATCAATGATGCAGGTATCAGCATTTGCAGCTACTTCTAATAGTGGGTTTCATGTAAATGGTACTAAACTTTATGATGCAAATGGAAATGAATTTATTATGAGAGGAATAAATCATGCCCATGCATGGTACAAAGGACAAGAATCAATAGCTATACCTGCCATAGCAAAAACTGGTGCAAACACTGTAAGAGTTGCTCTTGGTGATGGCGATCAGTGGGGTTATGATAATATAAATACTGTAAAAAATATAATTTCTTTATGTGAACAAAACAAGCTTGTAGCAGTTTTAGAAGTACATGATGCTACAGGTGCTGATGATGTTTCAAAGTTAAACAATGCAGTTAACTATTGGATAGGGATTAAAGATGCATTGATAGGAAAAGAATCTACTGTAATATTAAATATTGCAAATGAGTGGTATGGAACTTGGGATGGTAAGCAATGGGCAGAAGGATATAAACAAGCAATTCCTAAATTAAGAGCTGCTGGAATCAAAAATACTATTATGGTTGATGCTGCAGGTTGGGGACAATATCCTAAATCTATAGCTGATTATGGAAAAGAAGTGTTTAATTCGGATTCTCAAAAAAATACAATGTTTTCAATACACATGTATGAGTATGCTGGTGGAAATGCAAACATAGTTAAATCTAATATAGATAATGTTATAAATCAAAATTTAGCACTAGTTATAGGTGAATTTGGATTAAGACATACAGATGGTGATGTTGACGAAGATACTATTATGAATTATTCCAAGGAAAAATCAGTAGGATATATAGGCTGGTCTTGGTATGGTAATGGTGATCAATGGAAGTACCTTGATATATCTAATGATTGGTCTGGAACATCTTTTAGTGAGTGGGGGAATATATTATTAAATCATAAAAATGGCATAAAAAATACATCAAAGATTTGTTCAGTATATACAGGATCAAATCCTGGAAATGGAGAAGAACCTGGGGGAACTACTAAGTTTACAATAGAAGCAGAAAATGGAATCAAAAATGGTATTTATAATAGCACTGCACGCTCTGGATACTCAGGAAATGGATACGTAACTGGATTTGATAACAGTAATGATTATATTGAAGTAACTGTTAATGTTCCATCATCAGGTGATTATCACATTAATGTACAATATGCTTCTGAATACGGTGATAAATATACTACACTTTATATAAATAATAACAATCGTGGAGATAAGTTATTAAAACAATCATACAGCTTTACTGATGCTTATCTTGACACAGTATACTTAAATGCTGGTCAAAATAAGATTAAGCTTCAACACAGCTGGGGATATTATGATATTGATGTATTTACAGTTACAAAGAAATAGATTTGTAACCAGAAAATCAATTATTTGAGCAAAATATTTATTAAATTAAAGGGGCGTCGCGTTTCGCGACGTCCTTTTAAGTTGTTGATTTTAGTGTATCCTAAACATTTATAATTAATAATATATTTGTCTATTACCATTTATAGTATCATTAATATTTGTAGTTAAACATTCTATAGCTTTTTTAGCATCCTTCTTTTCTATGTAATCACACAAAATAGATGTATTATTTATTAAGGAATTTATACCATATAATATACAAAAACGTTCCCATAACGATAAAATAGGCGCTTTAAATGAGTGGAAAATTAATGGCAAAAGAGTATTTCCAGAAAGAAAAGCCAATTCATGTTGGAATTGAAATGCTAATTTAGATGCAGCTTCAACAGAATCCGTTTCTTTCATTTTATTAACATATCCTTTTAATATCTCAATTTCATCTTCTTTAATTATTGGAATACATAGTTCTACTGCTAATGTATCTAAGGCTATACGAAGTTCAAGAATAGAACGAATTTCTGCATCTCTTAACCTTCCGCCATTATATTTCATAATAGAAATTAGTGTTTCCATAGTTCCATTTCTACGATAATCAGCTACAAAAGCACCGATCCTTGGTTTTATATTTAAAAATCCTTTCCTAGATAACTCTGAAATTCCAGAGTTAACAACAGCTCTACTTACTTGCATAGACTTAGCAAGTTCTCTTTCCGAAGGAAGCTTTTCACCAATTTGAAGTTTTCCAGATAAAATCATATTTTCTAGTTCTTTAATAAATAAATCTTTTAATGTTGGAGAATTTAATTTTGAAAATTCTATCATAAAATGCACCTCTCTAAGCTGAATCTGGTTCAACCAAATACCGATTATAATTCTATTTCAATATTATTCCAAAATCAATAAAAAGTAAATATCTTAAGATTGTTTCAAACATATATTAGCATTAAAGGAATATATTGACTTTGCATTAATAATCATGTTAAAATTTTATCAAGATTATTAATCTGGTCATACCAGATTAATATGATCTAAAAATTTTTATTAAATAAAGAGTATTTCATAGAATTAATATTAGAAATAAAAAAGAATTTAAGAATACAATTAAAAGTTTAAATTAAATATTCTTTATAATGAAGGAGGATAAGCATATGGAGAATTTTAGAATTCTCGAAATTAAACAAAGTGTTTTTGAAGACAATGACCATCAAGCTAATTTATTAAGAGAAGAACTTAGAAAAAAGAAAATATTTTTACTAAATTTAATGTCATCACCAGGTTCAGGTAAAACATCTACTCTTACAAAAACAATTAATACATTAAAAAATGAAGTAAAAATAGGAGTTATGGAAGCAGATATTGATTCAGATGTTGATGCTCATACTATTTCTAAAACTGGAGCAAAAGTTATTCAATTACATACAGGGGGAATGTGTCATCTTGATGCAGATATGACAAAACAAGGCTTAGAAGGTTTAGAAACAGAAGATATTGATTTTGCTATTTTAGAAAATGTAGGTAATCTGGTATGTCCAGCAGAATTTGATACCGGAGCATCAAAAAATGCCATGATTTTAAGTGTTCCCGAAGGAGATGATAAACCACTAAAATATCCTTTAATGTTTTCAATTGCTGATGTGTTACTAATTAACAAAATGGATGTTATTAATTATTTTGATTTCAACTTGGAAGTTTGCATTGAACGTGTAAAAAAGTTAAATCCTAATATTGAAATTATTCCTATATCTGCAAGAACAGGTGAAGGTATTGATAAATTTGCAGAGTGGCTTAGAAAAGAAATTAAAGAATGGAATGAAAATTAATATTATTAGACTAGGAGGATAGAAATGGTAAAAGAAAAGGTGTTGGATCTTGCTAATCATATTAGTGGGAAAAAACGTGGGTCAAAAAATGAAATAAGGCCAGAAGATCCGGAATATTTAATTTTAGAGCCTGTTGTTACAGAGGAAATGGCAGAAGTAGCACTTTGTATGAAGATACGTAAAAAAGCTACGGCAGAAGAACTTGCTCCTTTATGTTGTAAATCTGTAGATGAAACAGCAAAGTTATTATGGGATTTAGCTGTTGCAGGTATCTGTTTTGTAAATACTATTAACGGGATTGATACCTACTGGTATGACACATGGGTTCCAGGAATTATGGAGATGATGGTTAATAACAAGGAAAACGTTAACAAATATCCTCAAATTGCAGAAGCTTTTGAAGCATATGGAAGAGTAAGAGGACCAAAGACTACAGGTGCTTTCCCAGTAGGCGTAGGTTTAATGCGTGTTATACCTATAGAGCAAGCTATAGATGGAGAAACTAGAAAAGCTTCTTATGAGGAAGTTTCTAAATATCTTAATGAAAACGATATTTTCACAGTATCAGATTGCTCATGCCGTACAGCAAGAAAAGTAATGGGAGAAGGATGCGGTCATTTAGCAGAAGATATGTGTATTCAAATGGGACATGCTGCAGAATATTATATTCGTACAGGAAGGGGACGAGAAATTACTCGTGAGGAAGCTTTTGAAATAATTAAAAAAGCTGAAGAAAATGGTTTAATGCATCAAATACCAAACCTTGATGGTTCAGGAAAGACTCATGCAATTTGCAATTGTTGTGGTTGTTCTTGTCTTTCATTAAGAACTGCTGGAATGTTTAAAAATGTTGATATGGTGCGTTCTAATTATGTTTCAAGTGTAAACAAAGAAAAATGTGTTGCTTGCGGAGAATGTGTTGTAAATTGTCCCGTTAACGCACTACAATTAGGTCAAAAATTATGCTCAATAAAGCCACTTCCTGTTAAAAAAATTGAGACTCCACGAGATACAGAATGGGGAGCAGATAAATGGAATACAGATTATAGAATTAATAGAAAAAATGTTGTGGAAAGTGGAACAAGCCCTTGTAAAACAGAGTGTCCTGCTCATATTGCTATTCAAGGATATATAAAACTAGCTTCCCAAGGAAGATATAAAGAAGCTCTTGAATTAATAAAGCATGAAAATCCATTTCCAGCAGTATGTGGACGTATATGCCCAAGGAAATGTGAATCAGCGTGCACAAGGGGAGATATTGATGATCCAATAGCTATAGATGAAATTAAAAAATTTATTGCAGATCAAGACTTAAATAAAGAAAATCGCTATGTACCTAAAATTAAGCATGACTATAATAAGAAAATAGCTGTAGTAGGAGCAGGACCTGCTGGTCTTTCTTGTGCATTTTTCTTAGCTGTTGAGGGTTATAATGTAACGGTATTTGAAAAACAAAAAGTACTTGGTGGAATGTTAACACTTGGTATCCCATCCTTTAGACTAGAAAAAGATGTAGTTAATGCAGAAATTGATATATTAAAAGAATTAGGTGTTGACTTTAAGAATGGAATTGAAGTTGGAAAAGACATAAGTTTAAAAGAATTGAGAAAGCAAGGGTATGAAGCTTTCTATATTGCAGTTGGAGCTCAGTCAGGTAGAAAAATAGGTGTCGAAGGAGAAAATGCTGATGGAGTAATGGCTGGAGTAGATTTCTTACGCAGTGTTAACTTAGGTGAAGATGTAAAACTAAATGGAAATGTAGTTGTTATAGGTGGTGGTAATGTTGCAATAGATGTTGCAAGAACTGCTGAAAGAGTAGGATCAGAAAAAGTTGATATATTTTGTCTTGAAACAAGAGATGAAATGCCAGCTCTTAATGAGGAAATTGAAGAAACCTTATCAGAAGGAATTAATATAAATAATTCTTGGGGTCCTAAAGGAATTATTACAAAGGATGGGAAAGTTGTTGGTGTAGAATTTAAAAAATGTATATCAGTATTTGATAAAAATAAGAGATTTAATCCAATTTATGATGAAAACGATATATTATTTGTAAAAGCAGATACAGTATTGCTTTCTGTAGGGCAATCAATTGATTTAGGAAATTTACTTTCAGATAGCAATATAGAGATTAATCCTAATAATACAATTAAGGCAGATTCTTTTACCTATCAAACAGGAGAGTCAGATGTATTTGTTGGTGGAGATGCATTTACAGGACCAAGATTCGCTATTGATGCCATTGCAGCAGGTAAAGAAGGAGCTATTTCAATACACCGTTATGTTAATCAAGGTCAAAGTTTAATTATAGGAAGAGATAGAAAAGAATATCGCTCATTAGATAAACAAAATATTGAACTTAAGGGATATAATAATTTTCCAAGACAAAAGGCAAGCCATAGCGATGGAAAAGAATCAAAAGAAACATTTAAGGATTTACGAGGAACTTTTACAGAAGATCAAATAAAGAAAGAAACAGAACGTTGTCTTAGCTGTGGTGCTACTGTTGTAGATGAATTTTTATGTGTAGGCTGTGGAGCATGTGTAACAAGATGTAAGTTTGATGCTATATCACTTGTTAGAAAATATGATGGAGAAGGAGTAGCATATGAAAATTTAAAACCTGTAATTGTTAAGCAAGTTCTTAAACGTAAGGGGAAAATAGCTATTAAAAAAGCTATAAATATATTCAAGTCAAACAAATAATATTATATTTTACTATTTATAAATAGAGGAGAGTCTATATGCATGAAATAGGGGTTTTAATTGAAGTTGTTAAGAGCGTAGAAAAATTTGCAAAAGTCAATAATGTTAAAAAAATAGATACATTAGTTTTGCAAATTGGAGAACTCTCTTCAATGATTCCTAAATATATGAAGAGTTTATATCCTGCTTCAATTGTAGGTACTATATTAGAAGGTTCAGAATTAGAAATTGAAATATTACCAGCTAATGCTTTGTGTAAAAGTTGCAATAATGTATTTAATATAATCTTTGATAAAGGAATATGCCCTAATTGCAAAAGTAAAAACTGTGAAATATTAAGCGGGAAAGAGTTTTATATAAAAGAAATTGTTTGTTATTAAAAATGAATAACTATAATAGGGGGAAAGATTATGTTTAGTTTTAACTATGAAGGAGGAGCATCCTTATTTTCAGTATGGGGTGTTTGGATTGCAGTATTTTTAATTTTATTTATATTAAATGAATTTTCAAGGCGTTCTAAATTTGGGGGTTTTTTATGTTTTGTAGTATTACCAATTGGACTATCTATATTATGGTTTACAGTATTAAAAGATACTACTTATACAGATTGGTTTCATTTGGCTAAGGTGTACTCAGCAGTAGCAGGATGTATTGGGTTTTGGTGCATAAGACATTTACATGGTAAAAGTAAAAGCACAGGGAAAGAGTGGAGATTGGCAGATAATAAGCTAGCATTATGCTTTCCACCGCTAATTCTTGCAATTAATATTTTAGAAGCAGTTACACGTGATATTCAAGTTGGACTTCAATATGCTGGAGGTGGAATTCTTGAAGATGGAAGTATGTATGTCTTAGGTGGTCCTTGGAACTTTATGAATGCAATTGCAGGGATTTTAAATATTATTACAATTACAGGATGGCTTGGTATATGTATTCGTAAAAAAACTAATAAAGATAGAAGTCAGGATATGCTATGGCCCGATATGCTTTGGTTTTGGATAATAGCTTATGATTTATGGAATTTTGCTTATACTTATAATGCTTTACCAGGACATTCATGGTATTGTGGGTTTGCACTATTACTTGCACCAACAGTATGTGCTTTTACTATAGGAAAAGGTGCATGGCTTCAACACCGTGCACAAACATTAGCATTATGGTGTATGTTTGCACAGACATTTCCAGCATTTATTGATAAAGGTAAATTTGCTGTTTCATCTACCTATAATGAAAACTATTTATTTATTTTCAGTTTATTAGCACTTCTTTCTAATATTGGTGTTGCTATATATATGATTTATAAAGCTAAAAAAACAAAGCGTAATCCATATAAGGATGAACTTTATATAGACTTAAAGAAATATAAGGAAGTAAACGTACTGGCAGAATAATTCTTAGTTTAATAAGGATATCAAAATAATTGATATCCTTATTAAATCGAAGTTAATTTTATAAAGAGGAGGTTTATTTATGCATATGGCGGATGCACTTGTTAATCCTACTGTGGCTGGATTAATGTATGGATGTTCTGCAATAGCAGCAGGTTATTCAATAAAAAAGATACGAATAGAAAATGAGCCTAAAAAAATCCCTGTAATGGGAGTTATGGGAGCATTTGTATTTGCAACCCAGATGATTAATTTTACAGTTCCAGGAACAGGCTCTTCTGGACATCTTTGTGGAGGTATTTTACTATCTGCCATATTAGGACCATTTGCAGGATTTATTACAATGATTGGGGTTTTAGCTATACAATGCTTAATGTTTGCTGATGGGGGGATACTGGCATTAGGTTGCAATATATGGAATATAGCATTTTATGGATGTTTTATTGGATGTTTATTAATATGGAAGCCTATTATGAAGAACGGAGCTTCCAAAGGTAAAATTATTTTAGCATCAATAATTGGGTCTATACTTACATTACAAATAGGTGCTTTTTCTGTTGCAATTGAAACACTAGGATCAGGAACTAGTGATTTACCATTTTTAACTTTTATTTCAGTTTTGCAACCAATACACTTAGTAATTGGACTTATAGAAGGGCTCATTACTGCAGCTGTTCTATGTTTTATATATGAAGCTAGACCAGAATTACTATGGAGCATAGATAAATCCTTAAACAAAAAAATAGGAAGAATTTCATTTAGAAAAGTGATGGTTATATTCTCATTACTTACAATTTTAATAGCAGGAGGAGTTTCACTTGTAGCTTCTGAGTATCCAGATGGATTAGAATGGTCTATTGAAAAGATTACAAATTCTACTGAAATAGAAGTATCAGGTGAAGTATATGATAGTTTTGAAAAAGTACAAGAAACTACTTCAGTGTTACCTGATTATAATTTTAAAGATTCTGATTTAGCTATAGGTACATCTTTATCAGGAATTATTGGAGGAGTAGTAGTTGCCTTTATCTGTATAGGTGGATGTTATTTATTTAAATTTTTTAGAAAAGAATTCATAAATTGAATAAATTAAATAAAGCACTTTATGAAATCCAAGGTATAGAGGATTTAGCAAATAGAGATTACTTGGTAAATAAGATTCATCCATCAATTAAATTTATTTTAACAGTTACTTATATTTCTTTAGTTGTATCTATTGATAAATATAACCTAGGTGGAGTTATAGGAATGAGTATTTATCCAATATTCCTTTTAATAACTTGTGATATATCGTTAAAAGATAGCTTAAGGAAATTGAAAATAGTATTATCATTTGTATTCCTTATGGGGATACTCAATCCATTTTTTGATAGTAAAATACTAATTAATATAAATGGTATTAGTATTTCTGGAGGAATAATCTCTATGATTACAATGATAATCAAAGGAATCTTAACTATCTTAGCATCTTATCTATTAATTGCTACAACAACTATTGAAAAAATCTGCTATGCAATGGATAAAATTCATATACCAAAGATATTCATAACTGAAATTTTGTTTATTTATCGATATGTGACAGTATTACTTAAGGAAGCAAATAAAATTACAGAATCATATAGCTTACGTGCCCCTAATCAGAAAGGGATAAATTATAAGGTTTGGGGTTCCCTTATAGGACAACTATTACTTAGAAGTATAGATAAAGCAGAAAATATATACGAAAGTATGTGTTTACGTGGATATTCTGGTAAGTTTTATTATTCTTATAAAATTAGATATAATGAAAAAGATTATATTTATTTTATTATATGGATAGTTATACTTGGTACTATGAGGTTTTTCCCTATATTACAGATAGTAGGAAATATATTTATTTAGGAGGAAGATATGAGCCATATTCATATAAATGTAGAAAATCTATGTTTTTCTTATGAAAAAGAACAACCAATACTTAAGAATATTACCTTTACTGCAAAGGAAAATGACTCTATAGGTATTATTGGATCTAATGGAGTTGGAAAATCAACTTTATTGAAGTTATTAGTAGGATTAAATTTAAATTATGAAGGTAGCATTAGAGTAGAAAATATTCCAGTAGAGAAGAATACTTTAAGTATAATTAGAGAAAGAATAGGATATGTATTTCAAGATTCTGATAATCAACTATTTATGTCTAATGTATATGAAGATATAGCCTTTGCACCACGTAATTATGGACTTTCAGAAGAGGAAGTTAAAAAGAGAGTAGAAAATGCCTTGAATATGGTTCATATTAATAATCTTAAGAATAAAAAGATACATAAACTTTCTGGTGGTGAAAAAAAACTTGTATCTATAGCAACAATATTTTCTATGACACCAGATATTATTTTAATGGATGAACCCTCTATTGCTTTAGATCCTAAGAATAGAAGAAATTTAATTAATATACTAAATGAATTTCAGCACTTAAAGATTATTGCTTCTCACGATTTAGACATGATTTTAGATACCTGCAATCGTACTATTCTTATGTCAGATGGGAAAATTATTAAAGATGGAAATACAAAAGATATTCTTACTGATAAAAAACTTTTAGAAGCTAACAATCTAGAACTTCCATTTTGTTTTCAGGAAAATAATATAAAACATTGACATATGTACATGTAAAGAATAGAGAAATTGTAAAAGGTAAAGATATAGTATAAGTTTCATGGTTTGACAGATTACAAGATATTCAGGAGAAGACTGAAAAAATAATCACCAAATATGTTAATTCAGTAGGATATAAAAAATGTGATATCATCTTTTGTGTTCTAGATAAGAGTGAACACTATTAAAATCGTGAACATTTTTAATTATTATAGGAATAAGTAGATATTATAAAAGTCATGTGTAACAAATTTAGTTTGTGATACGTGACTTTTTGTAATTCTCCTTATACTCTTGATGCTCTGCAAGCAGACATTGTTTCAAATATACTAAGTATAAAGGCTGTAGCTTACTTTCTTTTAAACATTTTAAAACAAATGAATAGGGATTTTACGTATATCAAAATATTAAGAATTCGTAAATTAAGCATATCAGTATGTGAATTAAAAAGCTCAATACATATTCATATTTATGGTAAAATTAAGAAAAAAACGCGAGGATTTGAAATATTATTTGTATTACTATATGAGGAGGGAAAAAGAGTGGATAAAAATATTGACGAAATCTATGAAAAATATTTTAATAGAGTATTTTTCTATGTAAAAAGAATTCTTAAAGATGTTGGAAATAATGAAGATGTTGAAGATTGTGTAAGCGATGTATTTTTAGCCTTATGGAAAGATAGTGATAAATATAATATTTCAAGAGGAAGCTATGATACCTTCGTAAATGTCAAAACAAGATCTATAGCACTTAATTATAGAAAAAAGCTTATAACAAAGCAAATTAAAGTTGAAGATATTGATTATAACTCTATTCCAGAGAAGGATATTTTAATAACTGAAAATTATGTGATTGATAAGTTTGAAAAGCAAAAAATAATACAAGAAATAAAAAAGTTTAAAGAACCTAATAGAAGTTATTTTTATTTAAGATATTTTATGAACTATGAAATTAAGGATATAGCAAAAATATTTAATACAACTGCAAGTGCAGTGGAAAATAAGCTTTATAGATGCAGATTAAAATTAAAGAAGATATTAAAAAAGGAAGTGATTTAATATGGATGATAAGGATATTTTTAATATCGTAGATAATATTAATGATGATGACCTAGAAATATTAATGAATGATTTATATATTGAAAATATTAATGAGGATTTTGTTGATAATGAGATTAAAGAAAAAATAAGAAAGAAGTTAAATATAAAAATTGAAAATGAAGGTAGAAATAATAAAGAAATTAATAATATAAGGAAAAATAGATGGATAAAAGGAGTAAGTGGAATAGTTGCAGCCATATTAATTTTTAGCCTTATAATAAACTTTTTTCCAAGTGTAGCATATGCATTAGAAAAAGTACCTATTATTAATAAATTAGTACAAATCGTTAAGATGGATAAAGCATATAAGTATGATAAAGGTTTTGAAAACTTAATAGAAAATGATAAATATCAAGAAATAAATAAAACTGTAAAATACGGCAATACTGAATTCACAGTAAATGCAATTGTTGCTGATGATTCTAAGATGTGGATATCATATGATGTAAAAGAAGATCCTAATATATTGTGGAATATAGAGTTTTACAATACTAATAATAAACCATTAAATTGGATAGACAATGGCAATAGGGATAAAAGGTATGCAGAAATAGATCTAAATGAAAAATTAGAAGATTTTAAAATGGTAATAACACTTTATAAAAATAATGAAATGTTCCATAAAAGAGGAAATGAAATAACAGAGGAAGACTTTCCAAAGTATTTAGAAGAAATGGATAAAGCTAAGATAACAAGTTTAGATTTATTAGTTGAACTAGATAAAAATATTTTTAATGATTCACTAACTAAAGAGTATAAAGTTGAAAAAAATATTAATTCTGATATTGCTAATATAAAAGTAGAAAAAATAGAAGCTTCTCTTTCAAGAACAAAGGTATATTTAAATGTAGAAAATAATAATAACCTTGCAAAAATATCCTTTAAAAATTTAAGACTTATGGATAATGATAATAATATATACTTTGAAGCATCAGATAAGTCAATTTTCGATGAAGTAATATATAATCTAGAAAATGGAAAAAACACCATTGTAGCAGAGTTATATGGTGGTATATCAAATATTGAAAATATAAAACTAATATGTGATAAAATAAGTTATGTGAAAAATGAAGATAGCTATATAACAGTAGATTTAGTAAATAAATTAGTTGAAGACAATAATTTAGGAATCACATTAAAGAATATAGAAGAAAATACAGTAGTATTAAATGTACCAGAAGGTAATGTTGTTCTTAATGATCATAATATATTATCAGATAATGGAGATATGAAATTTACTAAAGTTATAAGTAAGAATCCAGAAAATGAATATCTATATGAATTGGATAATTTAAATTGTGACAAGTTATATTTTGAAGTGATGAAGGTTAAAGATAATAAAGTGGATGGATTTGATGTTAAATTGTTTGAATAAGAAGAGACTGTAGAACAAAAGAAGCCTTTTGGGTGTTAGTTAAATTTAGATATCCTACACATCAAATAGTTTTTTGTAATGATAAGGCATTAAAGACTTTAAAATTCGAAAGGAGCTATTCATTATGATAAATATATTTTTCGAAGATGAAGAGATTAAAGAAGATGATTTATATTTTATGTGTTATATAATTGAAAAAATAGCTAGAACTTTGCATGTGAGAAACAGAGATGTTATTAATTCTATTGGATATGATGAACTTGTAAAGAAGATAAGTCTTGCAAGCGTGTTGCATTGTGAAAATCCTCTTAAGGTTGTAGATGATTGGATTAATGAATATAATCTTAAAAAGGGTGATTTTGATATATTGGATGTAGATAAAGATTTAGTTGATAAGCCACCAACGGAAATTCAAATGGGAAAGGTATATAAAAGATTAATTCTAAATACCCTAGAACCAAATGAAGATTATATTCAGGGTTTAATACGAGTATATAATAATGAAATTTGTGATATTATTGATGATTATAATTGTAGTGCATATTATGAGCCTTCACCTACACTTGCAAGAGCTTATTATAATTCATCATTTAATTAGATAGACTATAAATTAAAAGTTATGTATAATTATAAGGGTTAAAATATACTATTTTCTAAACTAGCATTTTTATTAAATACTACTTCAGAGGAAATAGAGCAAAAGGTAAGAGATATTTAAATTGCTAAAAAAGAAAATCTCCCTAAAAATTTTAGGAAGATTTTCTTTTTTCTAATAGTTTTTAATTTCTCTATTTAATTCTATAGTTTTATGTTTTTCAATTGGTTTAACATTAAAGTTTGATCTATATTCTGTTTCAGCCCAGAAGATATTTTCTGCAACTAAAGCTTCAGGGTTAAGTTCAACACCATCTAAAATGATTTCTTTAAATTTATGATATCCAGCTCTATCTATTAAGTGTCCTCCATGTAAGTATTCTGGTTTATAATCTAATGCCCAAGCAGAGAATTTTTGCCAGTTTGCAAACATTCCTAATACAACATCTTCAGTAACGAAGTTTAAGAAAGTTTTACCCATTCTAGGAGTTTGCTTACCAGTTCTTCCGCCAATAACAACTCTGTAGAATTTTTTAGGACTTCTTGTCCAAGCGCTTGCAGGACAAGCTAATACACATTCACCACATCCAACACAGCAACAAGGATCTTTATCTACAAGACCATTTTTATTTAAGCTTAGAACTCTAGTTGCGTGGTGCTCGCAAGCTTTTACACATGCCCCACATCCAATACATCTTTCAGGGTGATATTCCATTCTTGATTGAGCAATTACACCAAAGTCTTGGAAATGAGCTTTAGCACAATCATTTGGACATCCTGCAACTGATACTTTAATGTGATAATGTGAAGGGAAAATTAATTTTTCTATTTTATTTGCTAATTCTTTAGTGTTAGCATTTCCCTTTATACAATGAGAGTTACCAATACATGCCATAACATTTCTAGCACCTATAGTTGGATATCCATTTTCATCAACAGTCATATCACAATTACATTCATCAATTTCAACTTCTTTTAGGTAATTAGCAATATACTTATTAACAGAAGGAATATTTTCATATTTAATTCCTGGTATGCAAAACATTTGTCTTGTTCCCATGTGGAAAGTACCATTACCATAAGTTTCTGCAATATATTGAACATCACTTAGATATTTAGCATTAATAAGACCACCTGGTACACGTAATTGAAGCATAAATTCTCCAGGAACTTTTGATTGACGATAACAATTTAATCTAACCTTTTTAATATCTATATCATGATTCATAAAAAATATCCTCCTAGTCTAATAATGATTTAGCCTTAGTATAGTTGAATACAGGTCCTTCTAAACAAACATAAGTTTCATCTATTCTACAATGTCCACATTTACCAACTGCACAGGACATTTTTCTTTCGAAGGATACCCAAATCTTTTCTTCAGGAACTCCAAGCTTAAGCATTTCAAGAGCAGTAAAATGCATCATTATTGGTGGTCCAACTATAACAACTTCATAGTTATCATCGAAAGAATTTAAAGGTAGTTTAGATAGATGTTTTGTTACAAGTCCTTGTTCCCAGCCTTCTTTTTCTTCACTATCTAATGTATATATAGTATTAAATTTATCTTTCCATTTATCTAATTCATTTTTAAATAATATTCCATCTGTATTTTTAAATCCAAATACTAGATTTAAGGATTTTACATAATTATCTTCAGAATAAAATTTGTTAATCATACTTCTTACAGGGGCAACTCCTGTACCACCAGCAACTATAATTAAATTTTTATTTTTAAATTTTTCAACTGGCCAACCTTTACCATAAGCTCCTCTTAAAAAGATACTATCTCCAGGTTTTAATTTAAAAATTTCATCTGTTACTTTTCCTACAGCTCTTATTGTAAAATCCATATAGCCTAATCCAAATCCACTAACAGAAATAGGAGCCTCACCAATCTTAGGAAGTGATAGTTGTAAGAATTGTCCATGCTCTGGAACTATATCTGTTGCAACTCTAAAAGTATATTCTAAATTAGTTTCATGAGTAATACTAATAATTTCATATGACTTAGGTGTTAATATATTGTTTCCCATATTATTTTCCCTCCATAATTTCATTTACTGCATTATTTACTTTATTTATTGTAGCTGTAATTGAAATATGTTCTGGACATCTATCAGTACATCTACCGCAACCAACACACATATGTTCATCTCCAAATTGAGCTTTATAATCATGTATTTTGTGAAGAACTTTATATCTCATTTTATCTGCTTTAGTAGTTCTAAATTTATGACCACCAGCCATTTCATCAAAACCATCTACATGACAAGATGCTTGAACTCTTTTTCTTTCACCAATTTTTCCAGCAGGATCATATACAATATCACGAGTAGTGTAGCAAGAGCATGTACTACAAGCCAATGTACAGCTTCCACAACCAATACATCTTTTATTATATTCTTCCCACATTGGGTGATTCTTAAGTTTTATTAATGTCTCCTTATCATTAATTTCAGGAATTGTTAATTTAGCTTCATTTTCTTCAATAAACTTAAGTTCAAATTTTTCTTCAGTTTTACCTTCAAAATATTTAGTGAATTCAGTATCTTTTACATTGAAAAGTAAAGAGGAGCCATTAAATCTTACAGCTAATGAATAATCATCAGTTTTATTACTATTCATTGATACACAGAAACAAGTATCAAAACCTTCAACACATTCAATGCAAACAAATTTAACTCTGTCTCTTATTCTTTTATAGAAAGTATCTTCAAAGTTACCATTATGTAAATAAATCATATCCTGTCTTCTTTGAGCATTAATATCACAAGGTCTGGCAAAAATTAATATTTTCTTGTTATGACCTACAGAACTTTCTCTAAATTCATTTTCAGTGAAATAATACAGAGTTTGAGTGATAGGAGTTATAACCTCCTTAACTGGATAATCAGATTTTTCTATAAACTCAATTTCTTCTACATTAGAAACTTCACTATATTTAATTATATCTGTATCAGAATATCTACCTTGTTTTTCAAATCTCTTTGGTGCATAAATCTTATATTCTTTCTTTAACTCTTCAAATAAAGCATTTACTTCTTGTAGTGATAGATTATATCCCATAAAATACCTCCAAAATATTGTTTTGTTTTTAACAATCTCTATGCTTAAATTATAGTACTAATTTTTATATAAATGAAATACGAGAATTATATATTAATGATAAGTAAAAACCTATATATAAAAATAAAGAGGCCAAAGCTAATATTATAAAAGCTCTAACGCCTTAGTCTTTTGCTATAATAAATTAAGTTTAATAATAAATTTGGTTATTTCAATCTATAGTATCCTTAATATTTTGTGTTAAATATTAAACATTAAATAGCATTTTTAGTATCGTCCTCCTCTATAAAATTAAGCTTAAATATCGATAAGTCTTACTTAAAAGGAGAACATAAAAAAAGGAGAAGAAGCTTTAATTTTGTATTTTAAAAATAATATCTATATAAAGAAAGTAATTCTATTTAAATCAAGAGCAAAGGGGGTCGCGTTTCGCGAGCCCCTTTTAAGCCATTGATTTTACTGGGATACAGGCTAATTAAATTTGAAATCATACATATTAGTTGCATATTTAGAAGTCTAAAAAATTTTAAAAACTACCAAAGAATCGTTGAATTATAATCGAATGAAAATTAGAAATTGAAGTGCTGAAAATTTATTTAAGAACATTAGAAATTATAATAAATAGAAAACTAGTAAAAAAGTTACATAAAATATATAATGGTAATAAAAGAGGTGATACTTTGAAAGAAAATATATTAATAATTGAAGATGATGAAGATATAAGCCAAATATTAAAGTTTTCATTAACTAAAGAGGGGTACACAGTTAAGATAAATGATAATGGATTAAAAGTAGTAGATGATATACAAAACTTTAGACCAGATTTAATACTTCTGGATATTATGTTAGGTGATATAGATGGATTTTCTATTTGCAAAGAAATTTCAAATTATAAAATACCTATAATTATGCTTACAGCAAGAATTGATATTACAGATAAGATTCTCGGCCTTGAATTAGGTGCTGATGATTATATTACAAAGCCTTTTGATATTAGGGAAGTAATAACAAGGATTAGAGTAGCTTTAAGAAGAAAAAAAGAAGTTGCAAATCAAGAAAAACAAGTTAATACTAAAAAAGATATTTATATCGGCAATATTAATATTTCTGAATACAGTAGAATTGTAAAATGCAATGGCGAAGAAATAAAACTTAAACCAAAAGAATTTGATATTTTATTATTTTTAGTTAAAAACAAAAATAGAGTTTATTCAAGAGATGAGTTATTAAACTTAGTTTGGGGATATGATTTTATTGGAGATACAAGAACTATAGATGTACATATAACAAGATTACGACAAAAGATAAAAAAGGAAGTTAACATAGAAACCATTTTTGGAGTTGGCTATATGTTAAAAGAAAGCAATGCTAACGATAAGGCGTAAATATGGAATAGTACTATCCCTAATTTTTATTGTATTCATAGTTATATCCAATATAATATTAAATAAATTTTTTTATAGAAATTTTAAAGAGTATATTACAAATGATATGGAGAAAAATTATGAGGTTTCATTTAGCAGTTTAAATGATTACTTAGCCATAAATAATATTGATAAAAATGAAATGACAGCAAGTGATTTAAATAATAATGTAATTAACTTTATTTTAAACAGAGTTTATTGTCAAGGAGCATTATATGATTTAAATGGTAACTTATTATTAAAAGGAACGATTGATGAAAACGAGTTAGATTTAAATGTATATGGGATAACAGAAGAAACATTGAATATAGTTAAAGATAATAAGGCTATTATAGATATTGAAAGAAGGTCTAATAGTATTATTGGAAAAGTAAGTTACTTAGTATATGGTAAGAATAAACAAGCTATAGGGGTTATGATGTTAGCCAACAACTATGAAAAGGAGTATATAAGAAATCAAAATATCAATAAGTTAGTTAATTATATTTTTACTGGACTTTTCTTGATTATATTAATTTCTATATATTTTTTATCATCAAAGATGGTTAATCCTTTAATACTTCTTAAAAATAAAGTTTCAGAAGTAGGAAAAGGTAGTTATCCTTCCAAAATTGATATCACTTCAAATGATGAAGTGGGAATTTTAGTAGATGCATTTAATTCAATGAGTGAAAAGCTAAAAAAGAAAGATGAACAAGAAAAAAATATATTTAGAAATATAACTCATGAATTAAAATCACCAATTACTAGTATTTCAGGATATGCACAAATATTAAGTGAAGATAACTTTCAAGATGAGGAATTTAAAGCTCTTGCTATAAAAAGAATTGTTATTGAATGTAAAAGAATCAATGATTTAGTTGGAACACTTTTAGATATTTCAAAACAAATAAGTGATTTAGAAGATTACTCATTTGAAAATGCTAATTTAAAATATATATTAAATGATATAATTCAAGCTAATTTAGTGAATATAAAAGAAAAATCATTAGAAATAATTGATGAAACTAATGATATTAGTATAAAGGGGAATAAACAATATTTATATATATTAGTAAATAACTTAGTAGAAAATGCAATAAAGTATTCAAATGATAATAGTAAAATTGTGATTGAATTAAAGAATCTTAATGAACATACGATTTTTTCAATTTTATCAGAAGGAAAGGTTATTCCAATTGAGAAGAAGGAAAGAATATTTGAGCCCTTTGTTAAAGTTGATGATAGTAGGAAAAACAAAAAAAATTCTCATGGATTAGGCTTATATATTTGCAAAAATATTGCAGAAGCACATAATGCAACAATCGAAGTAGAGATAGATGAAAATAAATCTAAATTCATTGTCAAATTTGAAAATTTTAATACTTTGGAAACATCTTAATATTATTCCAATAACAACTAATTATTATACTAAGTATATTAAGTGATTGGAGGAGTTAATATGAAAAAAAAGTATTTAGCATTATTAATTGTTATATCAACAACAATGGTGCCAGTAGGATGTTCAAAGGTAAGTAGTGAAAATGTAGTACTTGGAACAGAAAAAGTTGTTATTGATGATAACACAAAAGACAAGAAAAATGAAGATTTTCAAATTAAAAAGGTTGCAGAAATAGAGAATCTAGAACCTGGACCTAATAATTCCATGCTTTACGTAAATGAAAATATTATTCAGCTTATTTATCAATATTCAGGTAATGGTATTGGTGAAGTAAGAATTGGTAAATTAGATAGCGATAATAAAATAAATTGGACTAATAAGAATGCTGATTGTGAAATATATAAAAACTTCATTTATAATGGGATTTACCCAACTAAAATAAAAAAAGATAGCAAAGTATACACTGTTAATAAGGAAGGGGATTTAGAAGAATTAGCTGGATATACTAAATTTATTGAAGAACATGGAAATCTGCTTAATTATCATTATTCCTATAGAAATGGTACTATAGATGAAGTATTCTTTGGAAGTGATCAAGATCCCAATTTAGCTATAATAGATAACCAAAATGAAAAATATTATGTTATTCCAAAAGAATTAAAACGTAATGATAAAGAAGGAGCATTAAGTGAAGTCTTAGGGATAGACGGAGATAGAATGTATGTAAGCTATGTGTACGCAGATATAGATAATTCTATAAGTCATGAGGTAAATAAAGGTGATGATGTAGATATAAGTAATGAAGTGAAAATTACTGTTGGATATATCGAAAATAATAAATTCACTAAAATATTATCAGAGGATGATGGTATTAAAATTAATCACGGTGGAGAAATGATTTATGAAAATGGTAGAATATTATTTTCAGGTTTAGCAGAAGGTAAAAATGGAATCTGGAATTATGATATAGATAACAAGAAGCTTACAAAAATTGTTGATGTAGATAGTGGTACATTCTTTGAATTTCATATAAATGAAAATAAAGATAAAGTTGTTATAAGCAGTATGAAAGCAGCTTCAAAAAGTGATGAAAAACAAAATAATACTTTAATTATTGCAAATATTAATGATAAGTTAGAGCTTACAAACATAACTAATATAGTTACTAATACAGAAGAAAGACATTATAAAGGATTTGCTGGCTGGGCAAATGATGGAGAAACGTTTTATATAAAATCAACTATATATGATGGAAATTATAATGGAACACATAATTTAGAGGTTTATAATATAATAGAATAAAAGTAATTGGATACAAACATCTACAATACTAAATAGTATAATTTTTACTTAAATAAAGTGTTATAAAAAATGTGCAAACTAAATAAAATCAAATAAGCTCCTTATTGATAATAATTTATTATATAGATTATTACCAATAAGGAATTTTTCTGTTAAAATATAATATTAATTAATTATTTTAGATAATTTAAATTGATTTAATATATATTTATAAAGTGATTTAATGGGAATAAAAAATAAAATTATAATATATTTAAGCACATTTAATAAAAAAAACTTGTATTTTATTGAAAAAAGTGTAATATATAATGTAGATTTAATATCAACAAAAAAATACTTTTAATTTAGTTCAGAGAGACTAAGAAGGGAGATAATAATATGAAAAAAAATTCTGAAAATGAAGTATTAATGGTAGATGTCAACGAAAAAGTTCCAATGGGGAGGGCAATTCCATTAAGCATACAACATTTATTTGCAATGTTTGGTTCATCTGTTTTAGTTCCTATCTTATTTAAAATTGATCCAACAACAGTATTGTTTTTTAATGGAATAGGCACTTTGCTTTATGCAATAATAACAAAGAAAAGTATACCAGCCTATTTAGGATCAAGTTTTGCCTTTTTAGCACCAACATTTTTATTATTTAGTGAAGGCTATAGCTTTCAAACTGTACAAGGAGGCTTTGTAGCTTCAGGTCTTGTTTTTTCAATAGTAGCAATTATTGTAGGTTATACAGGGACAGGATGGATTAATAAATTATTTCCACCAGCAGCAATGGGAGCAATAGTTACCATTATAGGACTAGAACTTGCTAGTACAGCAGCTGATATGGCAGGTTTTCCAGTTGGAGGTTCAAATTCACCAGAACTTAACACAACTTGGGTTATAGTATCTATGGTTACTCTTGTAACAGTTATATTAAGCAATGTATTATTAAGAGGTTTCTTAAAGGTAATACCGATATTAATAGGAGTAGTTGTTGGTTATATAACAGCTTGCTTTATGGGACTTGTGGATTTTAATTCTATAAGCAATGCAGCTTTCTTTACAGTACCACAATTCAAAATAGCTAAATTTGATATGACAGCTATATTAACTATAGTTCCTGCTACATTTGTAGTAATAGCAGAGCATATAGGACACTTAAAGGTTACTAGTAGCATAGTAGGAAAAGATTTATCAAAAAATCCAGGTCTTCATAGATCACTTTTGGGAGATGGATTATCAACTATGATTTCAGGTATGTTTGGATCAGTTCCAACTACTACTTATGGTGAAAACATAGGAGTTATGGCTTTAACCAAAGTATATAGTGTATATGTAATATGTGGTGCAGGACTAATATCAATTATATTAGGATTTTCAGGTAAGCTTTCAGCTATAATAAACACAATACCAACTCCAGTAGTAGGTGGCGTTAGTCTCTTATTATTTGGATCTATAGCAACATCAGGGCTTAGAACCTTTATAGAAGAGCAAGTAGACTTTTCAAAATCAAGAAATTTAATACTTACATCAGTTATATTTATGATAGGA
Source organism: Clostridium sp. D46t1_190503_E9 (assembly GCF_015555225.1). NCBI lineage: Bacteria > Bacillati > Bacillota > Clostridia > Eubacteriales > Clostridiaceae > Clostridium > Clostridium sp. D46t1_190503_E9. Next base: position 15,529 of record NZ_JADNKB010000011.1, on the reverse strand, counting down.
TTAAGTGGCATAAAATTAAGTATAGGTGTAATAGAGTTAAAAGGAATGGGACTAGCAGCAGTAGTTGGAATTGCTTTAAACTTAACATTTTTAATATTTGATAAACTAGGAATTATGAATGAAGAACCTTAAATAGATAGATTTAAAGAAGATTTATATAAATAATAACGAGTTGATTAAGCTATGTGAAACTGTGATGGTTGAGCATAGCTTTTTTTATTATAATTTTCGAATAAAAATGAATGTGGTTAATTAAACAAAATAAACTGTATTAAAGAAATTGAAAATGACTTAACAAAACGCAAAGCCCTTTTAGCCTATAAAGTGATTATAATCATCCTTAGAATTATTTTAGATATTACTAATAAAAATAAACATAGAAAATAAATATAATAGTGTTGACATCGCCACTATTAAGTGTTACTATATAGTAGTAGTAAGTAATACTAAATACAAGTAATACTAGATAGTGAAGAGGTGACCTGTTTGGAAAATATCACGGAAATGTTAAAAGGAGTACTAGAAGGTTGTGTTCTGGAAATTATCAGCCATGAGGAAATATACGGATATGAAATTACTAAAAGGCTTAATACCCTTGGATTTACTGATGTTGTAGATGGAACAGTTTATACAATACTAGTAAGGCTTGAAAAAAATAAATTGGTTGAAAGCACAAAAAGACCATCTGATATGGGACCTCCACGAAAGTTTTTCACTCTTAATGATGCAGGACGTGAGGAACTACAGAGGTTCTGGGAAAAATGGGAATTTGTATCATCAAAAATCAATGAATTAAAGGAGATGAAATTATGAATTTTTGGGAGAAAATTACGGGAAGCGACATGACTAAAGAACTTAAGTCCTTTGAATCACGAGCTCAAAAGCTACCAGCTGATTATCAAGCAGCATGGGAAGAAATTAAGGCTAATCTTTGGCAGTATTCAGATTTTACTGGTCGAAACTTAATACCAATTCTTGATGGTGTACTTGGATTGCTAGAAGAAACAGCTTCTGACGAGCAGAGTGTACAAGAAGCTTTAGGTGAGGATATCAAAGGATTTTGCTCAGCTTTAGTTGGTAAAGAAAATTCAGATTATTATCGAGACAAGTGGAGAAAGCAACTTAATAATAATATAGCTAAAAAATTAGGTAAATAGGAGGATAAAATGAAAATACAAGATATCATTGAAGGTAAAAAAGAATGGCGAGCACACGTAGCTCGTGTTAAATCGCTACCAAAAGATTATCAAATTGTTTATAAAGAAATCCAAAAATATCTTTTTAAGGTAGGTCCTGTTGAACTAACTGAAGGAACAGATTTACTTTCTGGGATTGTTGATCTTTTTGAAGAAGGTGCAGCATTAGGAAAAGGCGTATTAGAAGTAACTGGTAATGACGTAGCAGCTTTCTGTGACGATTTAATCAAAGATTCCAAAACTTATGCTGACATTTATCAAGAATCAGTTGATAAAGAAGTTAGCAAGGCTATGAAAAAAGCTATAGATAAAACAAAGTAAAAGAAAGATATCAAATTTAAAAAGCAATTAAAGCTAAATGTCAACTTATATAATAAAGGTAGAGTATATAAAAGTATCTTAATGGTTGCAGGAATTTAAAAATTATAGTATTGAAAAACATCATAAATTAAGGGGATGATAGAGTGTCTAAATACGAGTGGATATTATGCCCAATCTGTGGCAATAAAACAAGGGTCAAGATAGGTGTTGATACTGTGCTTGAAAACTTCCCATTATTTTGTCCTAAGTGTAAACAAGAAACAATAATAAATGTAAAACAACTAAATATATCAGTTATTAAAGAGCCAGACGCTAAGACGCAGAGCCGATAACATATGAGTAAAATCATAGTTATCGGCTCTTTTTTATTCTAATTACTCAATCACTTTGTAATATAAATCACTTATAAATTACCTTGAAATAGTTAAATTTATAAGGTCAAGCTGTATTCAAAGGATTAGATGTAAATTTAAATTTAAATAAATTTACTATATTGTAGAGGAGGAAATGAAAATGAAAAAAAGTATAATTCAGATTAAAGATATAAAAAAAACTTATAAAAATGTAGAAGTTTTAAAAGGAGTAGATTTTGAAGTAGAAGAGGGAGGTATCTTTGCATTACTAGGTTCAAATGGCGCTGGAAAAACAACTATGATTAAAATCATGGCAACTTTACTTAAAGCAGATGCTGGAAGTGTTGTAATTAATGGTTTTGATATTAAAAAAAATCCAGGAGGTATTAGAGCTTCTATTAGTCTTACTGGGCAGTTTGCTGCCATTGATGAAATTTTGACTGGTCGTGAAAATCTTCAAATGATAGCAAAACTTAGACATCTTAAAAATCCAAATGAAGTAGCAGATGAATTAATTAAGAGATTTGGTATGTCAGAGGCAGCAGATCGCAGAGTTGGTACTTACTCTGGAGGTATGAAAAGAAGAATTGATATTGCAATGAGTTTAGTTGGAAATCCAAAGATTATATTCTTAGATGAGCCAACTACAGGCCTTGATCCAGAAGCACGTTTAGAAGTTTGGAAAATTGTAAAGGAGCTTACAACTTCAGGAACTACAGTATTTTTAACCACTCAATATTTAGAGGAAGCAGAACAACTTGCAGACAAAATTGCTATTCTTCATGGAGGAAAAATCATTGCTTTAGATACACTTGAAGGATTAAAAAAATTATTTCCACCTGCAAAAGTAGAATATGTTGAAAAACAACCTACATTAGAAGAAATATTCCTAACAATTATCGGTAAAAAGGAGGAGAAATAAATGGAGTCTACAAATAAATATTTTTTCAAAGATATGAGTGTTATGTTTGGGCGTTCTATGCGCCATATTTTTAGAAGTATAGATACAATTATTACAGTTTGTATCACACCAATTGCAATGATGTTATTATTTGTTTATGTATTTGGTGGTGCAATTGAGACAGGTACAGAAAATTATGTTAATTACCTACTGCCAGGTATAATGTTAATGGCTGTTGGTAGTGGGATTGCATATGTAGCTTATCGTTTGTTTATAGATAAAGAACGTGGTATCTTTGAACGTTTTCACTCAATGCCTATATCTCGCTCTACAGTGTTATGGGGACATGTATTAACCTCATTAATTTCTAATGGAATTTCTGTAGTAGTAATCATACTTGTTGCATTATTAATGGGCTTTCGTTCTTCAGCAGGAATCTTACAATGGTTAGCTGTATTTGGAATTCTTGGGATATTTACACTTGCTTTAACTTGGATTGCTGTAATTGCAGGACTTGCTGCAAAAACACCAGATGGTGCAGGTGCATTTTCTTACCCAATTATCTTCTTGCCATTTATAAGTTCTGCCTTTGTGCCAACAGACACGATGCCTTCAGTAGTACGTGCCTTTGCAGAAAATCAACCTGTAACTCCTATAGTAGAAGCTATTCGTAATTTACTAGCAAATAATCCAGTAGGAAATGATATTTGGATTGCTCTTGCTTGGTGCATTGCAATAACAGTTGTTGCTTATATATTTGCAATGAGAGTTTATAAAAAGTTATAATCTATATTTATATAGTGATTTATATTATAAATTTAAAGAACAGTAATATTATTAGATAGTATGATTAGTAGGATGGTTTGAATATTTAAGATTACTTATATTCCCTAAGGATAAGACTTGGGGAATATTTGTTTTTTAGATGGAAAAGCTTAAATTAAAAATTAAACAAAAAAGAAATGGAAAATAACTAGTCAACATTTATTTAAGGTTTAATTTTTATGGAATTAAGATACAATTTTAATATATAATAGAAATGCATATTATTACATAATCACAATTTATTGTTTATTAATAGTATTATTATAAAAAGGATGACTTTATGAAAAACAAAGAATTTATAAGATATTATCAAATTATTTTAAAACAGAGCCAAATAAAAAAACAGATTAATTAAATACAGGGTAAGAGAAAATAATTATGAAATTAACAGAATTAATCAACGAAAAGTTATATTGATTAATTATAATTATCAAGTTCCTACACTAATTAATACTTAATGTGATATTATTTTGTAAAATTTCCGATTAAATATTATATTATATTATTAATATTTATATTGATAGGAGTGGTTAAAATGCCAATGTTAAAGTTTAAGGGAATAGAAACAGAAAATCTTTGTGCAATAAGTAAGAATTTAATAAACGAATTACAGGAATTAATTCAATGTCCAAGAGATTATTTTAGTTTGTCAGTTGATAAATCTGTATATATAAAAGATGGAGAAATTGTTAAAGGTGACCCTGTAGTTGAAGTTTCATGGTTTGATAGGGGACAAGAAGTTCAAGATAAAGCTGCAAAAATAATAACTAAATATATACATTTATTAGAGTATCCTAATGTAGATGTAATATTCTTTCCATTAGATGAAAATAAGTATTATGAAAATGGGGAGCATTTTTAGTTATTTAAATTAATATGTTGCTATTAAATATATTTAATGATAGGGATAATATAATACATTATAATATAATACATTGTTTTTTTCCTCTGCTAATATAAAATAAAGTTATATAAATTAAATGGGAGGTTTGAAGCATGAATTATCACGTTAAAAAGACAGGTAGTAATTTAAATTCTGGAACAGAGAAGGAACCTTTTTTGACTATTGGCAAGGCAGCTTATGTTGCAAAACCAGGTGACATTATTACTATCCACGAGGGCATTTATAGGGAATGGGTCAGTCCTAAGAGTGGCGGAACTTCTGCACAGAGAATAATCTATGAGGCAGCTGAAGGTGAAAATGTAATTATTACAGGTGCTGAAGTTATCACTGAATGGGAAAGAGATGGAGAGATATGGAAAACTATTATTGACAACAAGTTTTTTGGGGATTTCAATCCATTTGCTGAAGCTATATTTGGGGACTGGCTATTTAAAACAGATAGAGTTTTTCACTTAGGAGATGTTTATCTTAATGGACACTCTATGTATGAAGCAGCTTCTATGGATGCAGTACGCAATCCCAAAAAGTCAGAAACATCGCTGGAGGCGGAATTTTCGGTATATGCTTGGTATGCTGATGTAGACGACTACAATACAACTATATATGCAAATTTCCAAGGAGAAGATCCAACAAAGGGAAACGTTGAGATAAATGTACGTCGTTTCTGCTTTTGGCCTGAAAATCCAGGACGAAACTACATAACAGTTCGTGGCTTTACAATGAAACAAGCTGCTACTCAATGGGCACCTCCAACTGCTTTACAGGAAGGTCTTATTGGGCCTCACTGGAGTAAGGGCTGGATAATTGAAAATAATATCATCAGTGATTCTCGTTGCAGTGGAATAAGTCTTGGAAAAGAAGAGAGTACTGGCCAAAACGAATGGTCTACTATTCACACTAAAATGGGTCATCAGCGAGAACAGGAAGTTATCTTTAGGGCAGTTAACAATGGTTGGAACAAGGACAATATAGGTAGTCATGTTGTTCGTAATAACCTTATATATAATTGTGGACAGGCGGGTATTGTGGGACATATGGGTTGTGTTTTCAGTCTCATTGAAAACAATCATATCCACCACATAAGACACAAAAGAGAATTTGAAGGTGCAGAGGTTGGAGGAATCAAGCTTCATGCAGCTATTGATACAATTATTAAAAACAATGTTATTCACGATTCATTTAGGGGAGTTTGGCTAGATTGGCAGGCTCAGGGAACTCGTGTTTGCAATAATGTGATGTTTGGAAATGACAGTGAAGATATATTAGTTGAAGTTAGCCATGGGCCAACAATGATAGACCATAATATTCTACTTTCTGGTCATGCCTTCAAAACCCTTAGTCATAGCTGCGCCCTTGTTCATAACCTCCTTGCAGGAACAATATCTATAGGAAATGAATTGAACAGACATACACCTTACCACGTTCCACACAGCACCTCTATTGCTGGTATGACCAGATTTACAGGTGGGGATGACCGTTATTATAATAATATTTTCCTTCGAGAAAAAGATGATAAACGCTCAGATGAGCCTTATCTTGAAGCATTTTTTGGAAACAATATTTTAAAGCCCGAAGAAATAACTCCATTTACTAACCCTGTTTTAACATATCCTGTAGGAACTGCTGTTTATAATAATTGTCCAGGTCCAGACGATGTGAAACCATGGGATAAAATTCAAAGAAGGCTTGCCTCCAGTAGTCAGCCTCCAAAAGCGCAAGAAAAGGAAGATGATAATAAAGAGGAAGAAGGAAAGCCAGCATATGCAAGCCTTTCTAATCCAGACCCACTTGCAGTTTATATTGAAAACAATGTTTACTTCAATAGGGCACTTGCATACAAAAATGAAAAGGGCTCTAAGTTATACGAAAATTCAGGAATTGAATATGAAATTAATAGGGAAGCAAAAATGGTCATTATTGATATAACAAACCCTGAAATGCTTATGGAAAATGCTTCGGATATTATCACCACAAATATACTTGGTTATGGATTCCAGACAGAGCAGTTTTTTGAAAAGCCTGATGGCACACCATATTGTTTTGATACAGACTTCTTTGGAAATTCACGTGGTAAAGAGGCAGTTCCTGGGCCATTTCAAGTAACAGGCAAGCAAAAATTTGAATTTTCCTTTAAATAAATTTTTATAGCTTTCTATAACTATAATTGAATGGTTAAATGCCTTTAAAATAGAAAAATGAAAACTTCAGGCATTTTATACATGTTTGGCAAATCTATTACACAAAAGGAGATTAAAAAAAATGAAAAAGCAAGGTTTTAATCCTTATCTGCCATCATGGGAATATATCCCTGATGGAGAACCATATGTTTTTGATAATAGAGTTTATGTATATGGATCTCATGATCGTTTTAACGGATATGCATATTGTTTAAATGATTATGTGTGCTGGTCTGCACCAGTTAATAATCTTGCAGATTGGCGTTATGAAGGTGTTATCTTAAAAGCTACTGATGTAGAAAATAATGAAGATCGTGATAGCTGTTTATATGCTCCAGATGTTGCAGTAGGAGCAGACGGTAGATACTATTTATATTATGTTGACAGCAAGCGTTCTATTGTTTCTGTTGCAGTATGTGACACACCAGCAGGTAAATATGAATTTTATGGATATGTTCATTACTCTGATGGTACATACCTTGGAAATAGGGAGGGAGACGAACCTCAATTTGACCCAGGAGTACTAAGAGAGGGAGATAGGACTTATTTGTATACTGGCTTTTGCTCAAGAGGTGACAAATCAAGAAGTGGAGCTATGGCCACAGTACTTGGTCCAGATATGTTGACAATCATTGAAGATCCAGTAATTATTGTACCAAGTGATTCTTATAGTAAAGGCTCTGGATTTGAAGGTTTTGAATTTTTCGAAGCGCCTTCAATTAGAAAATATGGAGATACTTATTATTTTATATATTCTTCTATCTCTATGCACGAGTTATGCTATGCTACAAGCAAATATCCAACTAAGGACTTTAAATATGGAGGAGTTATTATAAGTAATAGTGACCTTCATATTAACTCTTACAAGCCTGCTGAAAAACCAATGTTTTATGGTGGCAATAATCATGGAAGCATAGTTGAAATTAATGGACAATGGTATATTTTCTATCATAGACATACTAATGGAACCAATTTTAGCAGACAGGGATGCATGGAGAAAATTGAAATTTTGGCTGACGGAACAATTCAACAGGTAGAAATGACTTCCTGTGGTGCAAATGATGGGCCATTAGAGGGGCGTGGAGAATTTCCTGCTTATTTAACTTGTAATCTATTTTGTAAAGAAGAATCTCTCTATACTGATTTTACGGCTTCATGGATGAATAACCAATTTCCTAAGATAACTCAGGATGGAAAAGATGGTGATGAAGAAATTGGATATATTGCTAATATGAAAGAATCTGCTACAGCTGGTTTTAAGTATTTTAATTGCAATGATATCAAAAAAGTTAAAATTAAAGCCCGCGGATATGCTTCAGGTGACTTTGAAGTAAAAACATCCTGGAATGGTCCAGCCCTTGGAAAAATATCTATTGGTTTTTCAAATGTCTGGAAGGAATATTCATCTGATATTGCAATTCCAGATGGAATTCAAGCATTATATTTCACCTATACAGGTCAGGGGAGTGCAAGTCTTGCATCTTTTACTTTGGAATAGGGGGCTAATACTGATAATCTGAGGAATTTAGAAATATATCAAAGGACATATATTCTCTGTTAAGAGTGTGTATGTTCTTTTTTATTGTAAATAAATTTAAAACTATATTTATTAATAAAAATACTATGATAAGATATTAAATATAAAATAATGAAAAGGATCAAGAAAAGTTTTAAGAAGAAAACAAGAATACTTATAGAAAATTAATTATAAGAGGTAAAAAGGATGAAAATATATAATAAATTAGTTAGAGATAAAATACCAGAAATAATAACATCAGATGGAAAGACATGTGAAATAGAAATAGTTACTGGAATAGAAAAACAAGAACTTTTAGAAAAGAAATTACTAGAAGAAGTAAATGAATATTTAGATGATAAAAATCTAGAAGAACTTGCAGATGTTATGGAAATACTATTTGGGCTTGCAAATCAACTTGGATATAGTGAAGATGATTTAATAAAGAAAAGAAATGAAAAGCTAAAAGAGCGTGGTGGATTTAAAAAAGGAATAGTATTAAAAACAGTAAAATAAAACAACAAGTATTATTTTTATAAATAGCAGCTTATATTATAAGTAGAGAATTTATAAATTACATAATAATATTATATAGGGTTATCCCATAAATGATTTTAAAATAATTTATGGGATAACCATTATATATTTAATCTAAAATAGTAACTCTTCATTATTGTATAAAGTGATAAGAGAGAATTACAATAGAAATAAAATTTTAATTTAAATAAAAACATTTTTTATAAGTATTTAATAAAATAGTGAATAAATATAGGAATTTTAAACGAATATTGAAAAATATTACAGAAATAGGTTATAATATATAATATATACTTATTATAAAAGGGGAAAGCATAATGCAGTTAAATATTGAACAAAAAAAGATAATCAATGGTAAACCAAATGGACATGTTCTTGTTAAAGGGGTAGCTGGTTCAGGTAAAACTACTGTAGCTGTTAATAAAATATCTGTTCTTTTAGATAATTATTGCAACGATAAAGATGATAGAATACTTATGGTTACATATAATAAATCTTTAGTTAAGTACGTTAAATACATATATGATAATATTCAAAAGGAGAAAGAGCTAGAACAACTAACATTTATTGATTCAATTAAAAATGATAAATTAGATATAAAGACCATAGATTCTCTTATGTATAGATATTTTATGATTTATAAGAATAGAGTTAAAAATAAGAATTTAGAAATTGCTAGTCAAGAAGAAGTAAACAATATACTACTTGAATCAATAGCTAGTATTAGCAAAAAATATATAAATGTAAAATTAGTATCACCACAAAACTTATCTTTTATAAGGGAAGAAATAATATGGATAAAATCCTGTGATTATACGGATTTAGAAGTCTATCAGAATATTGATAGATTGGGTAGGATTTCCAAGAAAACATCAGATGCTCCTCAAAAGTTAAGAAAAAATTCGGAACAAAGAGAAGCCATATTTAAAATTTTAGAAATATATAATCAGAAGTTAAAAAGTATAAACAAAATAGATTTTCAAGATATGGCAATAATTGCACTAAATACAGTAAAGCAAGAAAGAACAGCAAAATATACTCATATTTTAATAGATGAAAGTCAAGATTTAACAAGAATACAATTAGAATTTATTAAAGCATTATATAATGAAAAATCATATTCAAGTATAACTTTTGTAGCAGACGTAGCACAAAGTATCTATCCTCAAGCCTGGCTCACAAAAAATAGATCATTTACATCAATTGGATTTGATATGAAAGGAAAATCAACATCTTTGAGTAAGAACTATAGAACTACAACGGAAATTGCACAAGCTGCTTATAGTCTTATTGAAAACGATGTAGAAATTATAGAAGATGATAACTTTGTTAAGCCGTCTCTTATTGATAAAAAAGGGAGTTATCCTGTATGTAGAATATTTAAATCTAAAAAAGAAGAGGCTGAATATATTGCTACAACTATAAATGAAGATTTAATTAAAGAATATAATTTAAAGGATATTGCTATAATAGCAAGAAAGAAAGAGCAACTATTTGAAATTAAATCTTTTCTAGAAAGGTTAAACATAAAATCAACTTTATTTGATACGAAAGATGATTTTGATTTTGAAGAAAACTCAGTTAAATTACTAACAATGCATTCTATTAAAGGATTAGAGTTTAAAGTTGTAATGATAATCGGTTTAAATAATAGGATTATGCCTTTAAATACTATTGCTAATGAAATAGAGGACGAAGATATTATTGAATCAAGAGATAGAAAGTTATTATATGTTGGTATGACAAGAGCAACTGAAAAATTGTTTATAACTTCAGATGGAAAGCCTTCAAAATTTATAGGAGAAATAAGTTATAAATATTTAAAACCTTCTCTAAATACAAGTTTTAGAAGAATTCATAGAATTAATATAGAAGATTATAAATTTAAAGATAAAATATTTGACTTATATTCCGAAGAAGAGAAAGTAAGGCAATGGTTAATTAAGGAATTAATAGATGTATATAAATATAAAGAGGACCTAATAGAGATAGAGAAACCTATTAATATAGGATCTATACCTGGTTTTGTAGATATTGTAGTAAATATATATAGGAATAAAATTAAAGATTCCTATGTAATGATTGAAGTAAAAAGATGGGGAGTAGGAATCGAAAGAGCTCTTACTCAGCTTAAAAGTTATATGGCTACTTCACAAACAGTTCAATACGGCATTGCTACAGATGGAAATGAAATAATTATAATTAATAAACAAGGTGAAATTATAAGTGATATACCAGAGTTTAATTCATCTATGCTCCCTTCGTCTTTAGTATCTTATGAATACATAAACTTAAAATATAATAATAAGATCGAATTTATAAGCGATTCAAATAATCCAAGTGAAATTTATGTGACTAATGAAAATTCAGAGGAAATAGAAGATGATATAAGAAGTGTGCCAATTTATAATGAAATCGCCGCTGGGAAACCTATATTAATAAATGATGTAATAGAAGGTAACTTTTTTATACCAAATTTATGGACTAAATCATTACAAGATATATTTATACTTAAAATTAGAGGCGATAGTATGATAAATAAAAATATCAATAATGGAGACTATATTCTTATTAATAAGCAATCAACTGCAAACATAGGGGATGTAGTAGCTGTTGATATTGATGGAAATACAACATTAAAAACTTATAAAACAATGGGCGGCAAGATATTACTTATTCCAGAAAACGATAATTATGAACCAATGATTTTAGATGAAGATCAGTTAAGGATAATTGGTGTAGCTATAGGAGTTATAAAAAAATAAAAATATATAATTCTTTTTATAATTTTATCTAAAATTATATTAATCTATAGTAGTTGAATATAACTAAAAAGTTGTATCAAATTAATTCTTATCTGATACAACTTTTTAATTTCTTCACCGAAGGGAATCTTCCATATTTTTAATATTATTCCTTATATTTTTATATTATAATAATTTATGTAATTAGTAAGTTTTAATATTAAAACAGATTTAAATGGAGATAGAATCGATGTATATAAATAAAGTACCACATGAATTAAATAAACATACTCATATAGAAGAAAAAGGTATTATCTTAAATAACAATGAAATGATTTTATATAATTTACCTAGTTCTAATAATGTAGATACAAGAATATTTGCTAGATTATTAGAGGATAGCAGAGTAGTAGCAAGTTACAAAATGTATTGGCTATTAGGAATTTTAGAAGAAGTGAGTTTAGGCAATCTTCAAATATCTTTTAAGAGATTAGTTGCACGAATGATAACAGCAGCATGGTACCCAACTATGCAGTACAAATTATATTTTGGACAATTTGATAATTTAAAAAAGTCTATAGATCATATATCAAGTACTTACAAAGTGCTTACTAATATTAATAATAATGAATTATTAGAATTTATTTGTAATCTTGATGATAAGATTTTAAATAAGCAAATGAAGGACTTAACAAATCAAGTTCCTTATATGCTTTTATCTCCTTTTTTTGATAATAAAATAAGAGGAATATCTGGTACAAAAAGAACAAATAAAATAACAGAGTTATCTTTAAGTGAGCCAGGTGGTTTATATAAGATAATTAAAGATGATAATTATATAATTATAGATGAAGAATGGGCAAGCTACATGAGAGGAAATTATAAGATAATAAAATCTTGGATATATTATAAACTAAGTTGTTTCTTACAAAAAAGAAATCCCAATGTACCAGCAATTATATTCAAATTAGATCCACCAATAAGCAGAAATTTATCTAAAGCAACAAGAATATGGACAAGTGTTATTGAAAGCAGAAATATAAAAGATGTTTATACAGGAAGAGAGTTTTCACAGCAAAATTATGATGAATTAGGTGTTTTAAGTATAGATCACTTTATTCCTTGGAGCTTTGTAATGCATGATGAAATGTGGAACTTAGTGCCTACTTTTAAAAATATAAATAGTAAGAAAAATGATAAACTTTTAAGATATGAAAATTATATAAATGATTTTTGTAATATACAGTATGCAGCATTTTCTTTTATGTGTGATAATAACAGAAAGAAAGACTTAGAACAGTATGTAGATATTCTAAGATTAGAAAATCCATTAGATTTTTATAAGCATAAAGGAAAAGAAGGTTTTTCAGAAAAACTAAAATTAAGCATAGCTCCAATATATCAAATAGCTTTAAATCAAGGATTTAGTGTTATTGATAAGTTATAGATTATAAGATTAACATAAAGTAAGAATCAATTAATAATACAAGTTAATGCATAATCAATATATATTTTTAATTATTTTATCTCGAAAACAAGTTAATTTAATATTTTGAGGAAAATATTAAATTGTGATTAATGCTGAAAATATAAGGGCTTAATAGTAAATTGTTAGGTTTATAAAAATGATTATTTTTATAAAGAATCATCAAAGGCTCATCAAACATATAAAAAGCATAAATAAATGATATAAAATAGGAATAATATGTTAAAATAGTGTTGAGTATATTGGACAAGGTTCATACCTTACAAGAGTCAACAAAATTAGAAGAAAATAAGGAGGGATGCCCTGTGATTATAAAGTTCATTAGAAACATAACAAAAGGATTTAGTGGTATTACTTTAAACATTGGACCAGTTGGATTTAATTTTGATAGGAGTGGCTCTTGTCGAGTATATATTGATAGGTTTAATAATTAAAATTTTTAATGTACGGAGGTATTTATGGGAAATTACAGCGATTATTTAAATGAACGATTTAATCAATTAAAGACAAATATGTATGACAGTGGTTGTAGACCAATAATATTTGCAGGCACAGGGATAAGTAGAAGATATATTGAGGCGCCAGATTGGAAAGGATTACTTAATATTTTAATAGGAGAAAATCCCAATATAAAATATCCTTTAGGATATTATAGACAAGACTGTAGCGATTTATCTGAAGTAGCATCTAAGATAATAGATGATTATTTTAATTTGGCATGGGAAAGAAAAGCAGAGGAAATTTATCCAGAGGGCTTGTATGAATATCCAGATAAAAGCATTTTCTTGAAATATACTATTTCAGATATAATAGGTAAGTATATGAGTGACTTTAAAATAGAAGGACACAAATATGAAGAAGAATTAGTTGAGTTAAGTAAATTAACGCCACATGCAATTATAACAACAAATTATGATACTTTATTAGAAACAATATTCAAAGGAAAGTATAAGACAATAATTGGACAGCAAGTTATTAAAAAGTCTGAAGTAAATAAAATAGGGCAGATTTTTAAAATTCATGGATGTGTTTCAAATCCTGAAGAAATTATTATTTCTAAAAATGACTACATAAATTTCAAAAAGAAGCAAAAATATTTATCTGCTAAGTTGCTAACTTATTTTATTGAACATCCAATTATATTTATAGGATATTCATTATCAGATGAAAATATTATTGGAATATTAAATGATATAGCGGATATGATTTCAGTTGAGGATAACTTAGTGGAAAATATTTGGCTAATTGACTGGAATAGTGAGTCAATGGGAGAAGGAGAAAAACCACCTTCTGAAAAGGTTATTAATTTAGGTGAAAGTAAAACTATTAGAATAAATTATATTGCAGTTAACGATTATGTTGAATTATTTAAAACACTCTATCAAGGGTCAAGTGTAGAAATAGATGAATTATTAAGTTTACAAGATACTGTTTACAATATAGTTAAAAGTAAGACTATTACAAATCTTGAGGTTGATGCAATAAGTTTTAAAGAGGCATGGACAGAAAATAACATAATAAATCAATTGGGATTGAAAGATATTATTGAGAAACCAGATTCTACTAATATTGAAGGAAAAAATACATTTATAAATTTAAGTGTAATAAAGGAACCAGAACAATTATTAGCAGAATATCCATATAGAATAAGTGATATTGCAAATAAGATTGGTGACGATCATTGGTATAGGGCGAATAAATTAATAACTGAAATTGAAGAGAAGTCAGGAATTGAAATTAAAGGGACAAATAATTCTTATCATATAGATGTTGGAGTTAATGGAAATAATCATAGATATTCAAATGAATTATTGAATATATTAAAACAATATATAAATGGGAATCAAATTAAACTTATTAATTCAGATATGCAAGAAATTAAAATAGCAAAATAGAACAAGCCACACAATTAATCTTGTGTGGCTTGTCCGTTAAGGCTAGTATCTAATGTATTTAGAGCATTTCTAATCATATTTTTATTCCTATGTTGATAAGTATTTCTAGTGAATATAGGGGTATAGTGTCCAAGTAAATCTGAAACTGTTTTTTCGTCAATACCTAGTAAGTATAATTGTTGCGCACAACAATGACGAGTATCATGAAATCGCATTGTTTTTAAACCTAATCTTTTTAAGGTTCTCTTTAAACTAGATGTAATAGAGGCTGGATTAAATAAATCACCATTATCTTTACAAATGACTAAGTTATATTTGTTTACTAAACCTTTAACTTCTAAAGAGTTTTGATAATCCTTTAACTCTAAAAGCAATTTAAATACTGAATCTGGGATTGGATTTACTCTAATAGACCCTTTTGTCTTAGGTTCTTTAAATAGAGGACCATTTTGTGTTAAGACTAACTGTTTATTTATACTAAGTTCTTGTTCTTCAAAGTTAATACTATCCCAAGTAAGACCAAGAATTTCTCCACGCCTCATACCCATTTGAAATCCTAAAGCAAAAGCAACTTTATGAGTTAAGGTAGGTGTAGAATAAACTGATACCTATGTCAAGGACATTATAAAAAAAGGGTTATGCACAAAGAAGATGATTTCTGTATTGAACAGGGG
>NZ_JADNKB010000010.1:0-174585 GCF_015555225.1 Clostridium sp. D46t1_190503_E9 | reverse complement strand
ATGATTTCTTACAATAACAAAAAATATGTTTGTTTATTAGATTTTGCAATGGATTTTATACGTGGTAAATGGAAGGCTCTTTTACTATGTAATTTATATAATGCCCCTAAAAGATTTTTAGAACTTCAAAGAATGGTTGAAGGCATAAGCCAAAAGATTTTAAATCAAAATTTAAAAGAACTAGAAAGTGATGGATTAGTATATAAGGTAGTATATGCTGAAATTCCACCTAAAGTTGAGTATCATCTAACTGATAAAGGAAAAGAAATTACCAAACTCATCAAGGAATTTGAAAATTGGTCTGTTAAATATTACCCTGAGTTAGATGGTAGTTGTGAATATTCCTCTTCAAAGAATTCTGATTAAAAATAAAAAACACCTATGTAACCGAATTGTACATAGGCTTTTTTATTATATTAATTTCTTATGAGAGACAAATAAAAACATCTAAGTTATACTATTTTTCAAGAATCCAGCAAATAAGATTTAAAACTTGCTAACTAAATCATTTGAAATTGTAAGCTTAATAACTTTTGTATAACACTAAATTTCTTTATGTTATGAATTACTTATAAAAAAGTACACTCCACTTAAAGAATTTATATATTTTTATTTTGTATATCCTATAGATTTTTTAGGACATTTATTTACACACCTACCACATTGTATGCAATCATAATAAGTTATACTTTCCCCTTTATATTCATGAACATTTATTCCCATAGGACATGTTTTTGTACATAACTTACATGATACACAATCATCATTAATGCTTAATAAAAGATTTTTATTCTGCTTGTTTCTAAATTTTGATATAAATGCAGCTATACTTCCCATTGGACAAAAATTACACCAGGTTCTTTCATTGTAAAATGGAGCTAATACTAAACCTATAATAGTTGTTATTACTATAAGCCTGTATATTACAAATCCCATTCCATATAAATTTCCCCAGTTATTTATCATTCCAGTAGTAAATACAGTAAGCATTAGTGCTATAGCTAACAGTCTGAAATATAGCGATTTAATAAATTTAGGAACTTTCTTTTTATTACTAAACTTAGATACTACATTATCATAAAAATTTCCCCTAGGACATAAGTTCCCACACCAAAATCTACCTTTAAATACAGATATTATTATAGGCGCAACCATACAAATTGATGCAATCAATCCAATTCTAAAATCAAACATACCCAAAACTAAAAAAGTTATTAGAATTACATACGACCACTTTTTCCAAATTTTAAATAAACTGCTCATGCATATCCCCCTTAAATTTATTTATGACAGTTTTACTATTTAATTATACAGATTAATATATATCCTTCTGTGACTTTATTACATATCCATTTAGATACATTCATTACTT
Organism: Clostridium sp. D46t1_190503_E9; assembly: GCF_015555225.1. Lineage (NCBI taxonomy): Bacteria > Bacillati > Bacillota > Clostridia > Eubacteriales > Clostridiaceae > Clostridium > Clostridium sp. D46t1_190503_E9. Next base: position 173,213 of record NZ_JADNKB010000010.1, on the reverse strand, counting down.
TCTACGTATCTAATGGCGAAGGGGCTTCTAGCTTACTACTAGCTATAATATATTTTTTACAATAGCACTTTTATCTTTTCCTATTAAATAAAGAATTTCTTCTATATTTTTAGCTATTATAGTGTACAGATACTTATATAGCAAATAAGCAATCCTATCAATAAATAATAAAAAGTTAGAAACTCTATTTTATATAAAGTTTCTAACTTCTTACTTCTAATTCTCCCTGTATAATTTATTCATTCTCTACATTTAACTTTCCCATCTGGCTCATTACCATTTCGAAGTAATATCCTCTTTTCTCCATTAAAGTTTTATGATCTCCACTTTCAAGTATTTTACCATCACCAATAACCATAATGTTATCAGAATCTCTAATTGTAGAAAGTCTATGAGCAATTAAGAAGCTAGTTCTATTTTTCATTAATCTAACTAAGGCATTTTGAATCTCCTTCTCTGTCTTAGTATCAACACTGCTGGTTGCCTCATCTAAAATAAGAATTGAACTATTACATAAAACTGCTCTAGCAATGGATATAAGCTGGCGCTGTCCCTGACTTAAATTATCAGTGGCTCCAGAAACCTTTGTGTTATATCCCTTTGGCAATTTACTTATAAACTCATGTGCATGTGCTATTTTAGCAGCATTAATCACCTCTTCATCAGATGCAGAACTTTGAGAATATCTTATATTATCCATGATTGTTCCTGTAAATAAACATGTATCTTGAAGAACTACGGAAAAACATTTTCTAAGGCTGTCTCTTTTTAAATTTGTTATTGGCTCATTATCTATAAGAATCTCACCACTGTCACTGTCATAAAAACGTGTAAGAAGATTAACTATTGTTGTCTTACCTGAACCAGTTTCTCCAACTAATGCCACAGTTTCTCCCGCCTTAACCTTAAAACTAATATTCTTTAAAATAGGAGTAGATTTATCATAAGAAAAGCATACATCCTTAAATTCTACATCTCCCTTTGGATCTTCAAGCTCTATTGCTCCTTCTATATCTTCTTTTTCCTCTAATGTATCTAAAACTTCAAAAACTCTTTCAGCCCCAGCAAGAGCGGATTGTATTGTATTAAACATTCCAGCTACAGAGTTTAAAGGCTGGGCAAACTGCTTTGAATAGCTTAAAAAACTAACAACAGTACCTACCGCTAAGCCGTATCCTACAGATAGTATTCCTCCAACAATGGAAACTACAGTAAATATAAAATTATTTATAACATTCATTAAAGGCATCATATAACCAGACCATATTTGAGCCTTATTACTACTTGCATAAAGATTCTCATTAATTTCTTTAAAATTCTCTAAAATATCCTTTTGCTTTCCAAAAGCCTTAACCATTTTTAATCCTAAAATATTTTCTTCAATAACTCCATTTAAAGCACCAAGACTTTTTTGCTGAGCTAGGAAATAGGATCTGCTTCTAGATGCAATTGTTTTAGTTAATAAAACTACCAAAGGAACACATAAAAGCACAACTAAAGTAAGCTGAAGATTTAAGTTTATCATTACTAAAAATGAACCAACCAAAGTTAAAATACTTGATATAAGCTGTGTAGTGGTTTGAGCTATTGTAGAGCTAATATTATCTACATCATTAGTAATTCTGCTCATTGTATCACCATGGGATCTGGTATCATAAAATTCTAAAGGCAAACGTTGCATCTTATTAAAAAACTCAGTTCTTAAAGCATGGACTAGTTTTTGAGATACTTTAAGCATAATTACTCCATTAATGCTTGAAATAATTAAATTAGATAAATGAAGAGCTGCTATAATCATTAAAAGTGTTATAAACATATTACTATCTACAGTTCTAGTGCTTATATTAAGATAGTTAAATGTCTTTCCAACAAAATAAGGAATAGAAACAGTTATTAAAGAAGCCATAGCTGTTAAAATCATGGCTAATAATATGGTTTTTCCCCACCTCATATATATTTTTACAATCCTTCTTAATGTGCCTTTAGCATTTCTCGGCTTTGCCTTAGGAGCAAACCTGCTTGGTCCCCCACCGCCTACTCTTCCCATTGAAGGCATTTGCATTTCTTGTTTCTTATATATTTGTCCCATTATTATGCCTCCTTGCTACTTTCCATTTGAGTTTTATAAATATCTTTATAAATAGGGCAACTTTTCATAAGATCGCTATGGGTTCCAAAACCAACTTTCTCCCCATTATCCATAACAAGTATCTTATCTGAGAACATAGCAGTCCCACAACGCTGTGTAATAGTAATAATAGTTCTATTATCTTCCAAGGAATTAAGATTATCTCTAACTCTAGCTTCAGTAACTGCATCTAAAGCACTAGTAGCATCATCTAAAATAATGATTTTAGATGCCTTAATAATTCCACGTGCAATAGAAATTCTTTGCTTTTGCCCTCCTGATAAGTTAACTCCTCCTCCACCTAAAAGAGTATTAAACCCATCTGACATATTCTCTATAAAAGAAGCTTCTGCTTTTTCCAATGCTAATTTGACTTCTTTATTAGAGGCATTATTATCACCCCATTTAATATTTTCAATAATTGACCCTGAGAATAACATTGGCTTTTGAGGAACAATAGAAACATTATCTCTAAGAGTATCCACTCTTATATCTTTAATATTCTTTCCATTAATTAATATACTTCCTTCGTTAACATCATAAAACCTTAATAATAGCCATGCTATTGTGGACTTTCCACTACCTGTAGGTCCTATTATCGCAAGGTTCTCTCCAGACTTTAATGAAAAAGATAAATCTTTAATAGCAGGCAAACCACTTCCATTAGGATAAGCAAAGGTAACTTTTTTAAATTCCACTGCTCCATTTAACTCTGAATCTTCTCCAATAGAAGGAAAATCCTCTTCACAATTTAAAATTTCTTCAATCCGAGCAGTAGATGCTTTTGTTCTAACAAAGGTATTAAATATATTAGTTATCATTATTAAAGATGTAAGAATTTGAGCCATATAAATTGTAAATGCTGTTATGTCTCCAGGATTCACAAGGTTTAATGAAAAAAGCCCACTTCCAACAAATAGTATAAGTACGGTTCCAATACCAACAATAAATGTCATTAGAGGTGCTGTTAAGGTTATAATCATTTGAGAAGAAATACCCTTCTCCATTAAATTGTCGTTAGTTTCCCCAAACTTCTCCTGTTCCTTATCATAAGTACCAAATGCCTTAACTAATCTAACACCAATAAGATACTCCTGAACAACTGAGTTTACCTTATCCATAGCCTTTTGCAGTTTATAAAAACGTGAATAACTAAGTTTCATGCTAATAACTATAAGAATACCAACTATGGCTACAACCCCATAAATAACTAAAGAAAGCCTAAAATTAAGAATACTTGCAAGGATAATACTTCCTATACAGGTTATTGGAGCCTTTAGGAAAATACGCATAATTCCATTTATAAATTGAACAACCTGAGAAGTATCATTAGTCATACGAGTAATAAGGGAACCACTTTCAATTTTATCAGCTCCATTTTCCGAAAAGTGTAATATCTTTTCAAATAAATCATATCTTAAATCTGCACCAACTCTTTGAGAAACCTTAGATGCAAGAATGTTTCTGGTTATAGCAAAGCAAGCCCCAAGAACTGTAACCATAAGCATTAAAGTCCCCCAGTAATAAACACTTGAAAGACTTCCTCCATCTATTCCTGAATTAATTATATTAGACATAAGGGTTGGTCCCAGCAAATCACATATAGACTCCAAGGTTACACAAATAACAGCAGTTAAAAAAGGAATTTTATATTTTTTGATATATTTATTATATAAATTCACTACTTCATCTCCTTCTTTATTTAATACTTTATATTTTATTTTATATTATACTCCTTAATTTATTCGTATTGCTAAAAATCCAAGAAAAAATACCCATAACATATTCATATAATTCCATATTGCTCGCCGCCTTGTATTATAGTTGTGGTCGGCAAACATACTATAACTTAGTAAAATCTATACAATTTTTATTTGATATCTTCTCTTGAATAATATACATATTTAAATTAATCCAACTAATACAATTATCAAGAATTATTGCATCACTAGATACTACATTTTCCTTTGATTTTAAAACACTATCTACATTATCAATATTCCATACTTCAATTTGAAGTTCTAAACCTTCAAGTACCTCAAGAATTTTCATTTTTAATCTACCTGAATTAGAAACTGGCTTATCTAAATAAAATATAGCTTTTTCAATTTTATGTTTTAATAAAAATTCACCTATCAGCTTAATTGCAACTTCAGTTTTATCTATAACTGAATAAGTACCCCTAAGTCCCGCTAAATCTCTTATGGTTTCATCCATAGACTTAATAATTAAAGAATTACATAAAGCAACCTCTAAAGTTATTATTGTATTAACCCCATCTATATGTACTTCTTCAATGTTTGAAAGATTAGTAATTTCCTTTTAAAAAATAATAAGCTAGTAGCACTCTTCAAAGCGCTACTAGCTTTAATTTTCTTTATATCTTAAAATAACTTTATCTTTACTTTCCTCTAAAAATATATTTAAATAAGCCAGCTTTTTAAAGCAAAATTCCTCTATTAACTTCTCACTTTCTTCTCTTAAATAATAATCATGCGTATATCTATTTCTTAATTTAACAGCCATCACAAGATAACTCTTGAGCTTTTCATCAAAAAATCCCATATCATATGATTTTTCTATTAGTTGAATAGATGATGTTGTACTTTTTAATTTTCCATCATTTATTATTATATAACTTTCACACATATCTACTATATACTCAGAGAAATCTTGAAAAAATGCAAACATTGCTCTTTTTATAATTCTATTATTACTTTTCTTATACTCATTGATAGCTTCCTTAAGATCTTCTAAGTTATCATATGCACTTTGATATTTTTCTAAAAACTTTTCTTTCTTATATCTATAGTAAGGACTCATCAATAATACCTCCAAAATAACTATATTGTTCGTCTATTCTTAACGTTCTCTCTAACTTTTCGTTATTTCTTACAGATTTTAAGACATAATGATTAAAGTCATACCATCTTTCTTCATCTAAAATATATATATTATCACTGTCTACTGCAATACGTGCATATTTATTTGAAAAGTCATTAAACAATAAGAAAGTTAAATGTATTTTATTATATTTATAAAAATCAGTAGCTATTTCTTTTATTCCATCTTCTATATTAAAGGTATCTAAAAAAGTAACATTAGGCTTAGTAACAGCAATTAAATCAATATCACTTCTATCCTTAATCCAATCCTTAGTACCATAACTTCCAAATTCACATAAGGCTACAATTTCTCTATACTTATTTAATTTTTTTATAAATTCTACTTTATCCATATAGAAACTCCTTATATTTATAATTTTAGTTATATTATATACTAAACAGTTATGTTATTAAACATAAAACTCTATAGAAATCTTAAGTTTAAAGCAATAGCACTTTCTATAAATAATTAAATATATATTAGATACTTATTTTAAAATACTTCTTTATCTTATATATATATTATCAATAAGTTTTAATTCATCATCAACCATTTATGCCCCCTTCCTATTAATACCCGTACATAATCTTATACGTAAAAAGTTTGAAAATAGTTTTAAATACTTATATATTAATTATAGATTACTTTTTCACTAGCTTTATATATTAAGTAAAATAAGACCTATAAGTTAAGAAATCTCTTAACTTATAGGTCTTAAACTTTAATTGTTAAAATCTAACCTTAGTATTTTAATTTAATAAACTTCAATTCTCCTCTTATTTACTTCAATATCTACTAGAACATAAATTTGCTATGATACTTCAACTAAATATTCAATATGTACATTTCATATTTCATTTTGTAAATGATTTTGTAGTTACCATATTTTTAGGTGAAGTAACTACATTTATGTATTAGCCTTATATTTGAACTTATGATTCAACTATTTTAGCACTCTATTTTCAAATTTTCATATTCTAAGAATTACTTATAATGTAACCTTATTTTTCTACTTGCAAATCTCTTACGTTATCCCCATGTAACATTCACTGAAATTAATTTATGTTCTTATCAAACTAAATTAGACATCATTGTAATGAATAACTCTTTCTTATCATCTAATACTTAAATATTTTCCTTTTTTAAAATACACTTCTATAAATTTCACTTACCTATATATCTCTCGTAATAAAATAAGATAATTATAATTGTTATTAGCTTATTTCTATTATATTTTTTAATAAATATAGAATACTACTATTAGGAGGTGTGATTTTTGAGAACTGTAAAGATTAGAATAAAAGATAAACATATAATTAACTATCTAAAACATAAAATTTTTCTTACTCAACATTTTGAAAATATGCTAATAATTTTAATCAATCAAGATTTAAATCAGAATAATGGTAAAAACTTCGGATTATTAACTAATGGAAGAGTAATGAGAGCGGTCTTTACAAATAATACAGGTGGTAAATTAAAAGACTATGTTGACTACATTAAGAATTATTATAAAAATAATTCACTTATGAATGATATAATTAATGTTACAAGAGAACTAAAAATACATAACATTGTAGAGCAAATTAAAAATGTTAAAAAAAATTATAAATCTACATATACAAAATCACAGATTGGTGATTTTAAAGCTAATAAACCGTCTACAAAATCATTAGCTTATGCAAATCATATAACATTGTATATGGATGGATATAAATCTATTACATTTAAAAAGAAAAATACTATTGGTATAAATTTAAACGATAAAATGATTTATACACATGTAAAGCATGAACCATTATTAAAAATAGTTAAAAGCTTTGATAATATAAAGAACATTAATTTAAACTATTCAAATGGTTATATCTACATGCTAATAAATTATATTGAACCTAAAACTAATATTAATCCTGTAGAAAAAGTAAAATATGCTGGATTAGACATTGGAATTAAAAATATAGCTTCAATATATATTCACGATACTACAACTAAATCTTTAATAATTAGTGGAAAAAATTTCATTAATTATAATGCCAAATTCAATAGATTTCTTTCCAAATTGGATAACACCATTAACAATCTTGATAATCTTAATAGACTTGGAGATATTAAATATTTAACTGATTATAAAAAATTTCTTCATGAAAAGAAATATAATCACTTTTTTTCAGAATTTCATAAACTATCTAAATATATATTATTATATTTAAAAAGTAACAATGTAACACATTTAGTATTATCAAAGACTATTAATGAATTAAAAAATAATGGTAAGTGTAGAATATCACAAAAAATCAAAAATCATTTTCTCCAAATTCCAATAATAAAATTAATAAATTATCTATGCATAAAAGCCCCAGAATATAATATAAAAATAATTGAAATCGATGAATCATATACTTCAAAAACTTCTTGTTTAAGCGGAAAGATTTTTGAAGTAAAATCACTAGCTTCAAATAATTCAATTTCAATTGATGTTTTCGGAGGAAGACGAGTTAAAAGAGGATTATTTAAAGATTATAGTTTTAATAAAATAATAAATGCCGACTTAAATGCAGCTTGTAATATTTGTAGGTATGGTAGCTTTGAATTAGAAATATTTGAAAAAATTAAAATTCCATACTATAAATTATGTAACCCCATAAAGATATATACGATAGCAATCTAATTTTAGTAGCTTAATCGAATAAGAGGATTTTTCCTAACGTAAATATTTACGGCGAGGGGTCAAAGCAACTATTTATTATTTAAACATAAACATATGTATAATATATATTTTAAAAGTTATACCATTAGTATACAATTAAATATGTAAAAAAGCCGTGAATTTCTTCACGGCTTATTATGGTGGAGGTGATACATTACCTTTAAAACCCACCAATATAATACTTATTTATCTTATCTCTACATCAGAAACTCTTATTAACTTATTATCACCATAAAATTCATCTACTAGATATATATTATTAAACTCTTCTTTATTCCATATTTCTTTTGGGATATGTTCTACTATTATAATTTGAAACTCCTTCGAGTATTCTTCATTCATACGTGTTACAAAATCATTTAATAGTTTTAATGCTTGAGTTATCTTTTCTCTATCTTTCATTTTACTAGTTGCATTATCATAATAAGGTCTACTTGGTTGGTCTAACACTATATAAGGCATAATATACGGTATGTCTTTCAAAATAAATAATTCATGCAACCCTAAAAACATGCATAAATGAAGAAATAATATATTTGAACTACTTCCAACATAATGAGCTACCTTTGTTGTTCTTGGTTCTTGCAATTCTAACCTTTTATTTTTATAATTAACTACAGCTTCATATCCACCATAAGAATCTAAAGAATCCGTTACCTCATCCAAATATATTTGAATTATTTTTTCCAAAAGTCTAATCGTTGCTATTTTCAAATCATCTCTATTAGACAATTTTCCTTCTAATATTTCAATTTCTTCATTTTTTCTTTCTATATCTTTTAAATAATCCTTATTTTCAATTTTTTTATTATTTAAGTATAAGTCAATTTTAGTATTTAATTCCCCCATGACCATAAATAATTCTTTCAATTCTATACTCTTATAGTCTTCAACCGAAATTATATTAATTTTATCATTTAATTCTTGTAGCTTTAATTCCAAAGATTTTATCTCTTTTAAATAATCAAAATCCATTGGTTTTTTTTCTTTTAATTTTCTAGACATAATTGTTAATTGCTCTTCTAGCAATTCAATAAAATCTTTTACTATTGGACTTTCTATAATTTCATTATAATTATCTTTTAAATATTTTATAGGTAAAAGACTATCCTTATTTTTCTCTATTATTTTTTTTGCATATTCATATTCATACTTAAATTCTTTAAGGTTTTTTATTTGTTTTTTTATCTTTATTTTTTCCATTTGCAATTGTTTTAATTTATTATTTTCTTCCTCGAATATCTCATTAATATACTTGGTAGAATTTATATTTTGTTTTATTTTTATTAAACTTTCTCTTGAAATAGGCTCCTTTTTTTCTAATAGATTATACTTCTTAGCTAGTTTCACCAATTCTTCAATTTCACTTTTAAATATCAGTTCTCTATTTTCATTAACTAATTGTTTTTTTTCTAACACTCTAAGTTCATTATTTAATTTTTGAAGCTTTGCTTTTATAGTAACATCTTCTGGTATAGAAATACCTAATGCTAAATCAAATATTCTATCTAATGCTTCTCTATATTTTTCATCAGTTTGTCTATTAAAAAATGTTTCAGTATTTATTATCGTATTCTCATCTTGACTATTAAATAACATAAAATATCTTGCTGATACTTTACTTCCTGCTCTTATTTTTTTCCCACCATAAGGAATAACTACATTTTCATCTATAGATAATTCATAATTTATTAATCCCTTAATTTCTTTTTCATTACTATTAGTAATAGGTCTTATAGGTATATCTCCACTCCCTGAAAAATAATACTCAGCTGAAGGATTTCCATTTGAGTCTAATGCTGCTCTACATATTGTATATAACTTTCCGTTAATATAAAATCTAATTCCATACCAAACTGTATTCTCATTAATTATTCTTTCGGGAATTCTTATATTTTCACTAGAAAAAAAACAATATTCAATTATATTTAAAATTGTTGTTTTTCCAGTGTTACTATCACCTGTAATAATATTGACCTTATTTGCCTTCAAATTCAGCTCTCTTATATTACCATTTTTTGTCCATAATATTATTTTATCAAAATAGAACTTCATAAAATCACCCTCAATTGTAAATATAAACTTTCACTCTGTATCTTCAATATTTCACAAATTCCTTTAACAGACTTTAACATACTATTAGTTCTTTTACTAACATCTAAATCAAATTTTATTTCTTTTTTTATAATTCTAATAATTCCATTTTCTATCTCTATTACTTGCATTTCATTTAGTATTATTAAAGAATTAATACTAATAGGGAGCATTTCCAAATAAAATTCATTAAAATTTGTTAGAACTTGTCCTTTTTTTATTATTAGCTCCTCTATTCCTCTTACTTTTGTATTTGCTCTCCCAAGAAATTTAATCAATTTATCATTTAACATAAGCGGAAGTATCAACATCGCCTTTGAATACTCAATTTCTTCCAACTCTTTTATAACTGAATATATTGCCACTACTCCTATCGCTTCATTATTATAGATATAATTTATCATTACTTGTATTTAACCTCCCAATTTAATTTCCATCCAACCTTTTCCTCATTAGCTAAGGAATAATACTCACCATTACATAATTGTATATCTAATTCCTCTTTATTAACTTTCAATCTCTGTTTTCTAATTTCTGCAATACAAGCACACGCTTTATCATATAGCATATCTATTCTTTCATCTTCATTTAAGGTATTATTTTTTATCTTTCTTTTTATCTTTCTATATGATTCCCTATGTATATTTTCCCATAAACTTATCGCTTCTCTCTCCAAATGTTTGATTTCAGATTTAGTTGTTAGCCCTTCTTGATACATTACTTCTAAAAGCCCGTTAATATTTAACATATTTCTTGTAAACTTTATTGCTTCATTAATGTCATCTTCCTCTATATCTCCTATTTCTATCAATTCCTCTATAAATTTTTGGTTCATTATTCTATCTGGCAAATTTATATGTATTTTTCTGTCTGGAATTCCTTGTGTTTTTATCTTTTCATAACAAGGCCTTATTCTTTTATAAGATTCTTCATAATCTATTATTATTAATCCATTTCCTTTAACCGTCTCAAATTTCCATACCGCAAAATTACCAATTAACTCATTTAAAACATCATCAATTCTTTTTTTATCTATATATGCTTCACTCTCAATTTTGTCTTTAATTTTTTCAATAATATCATCAAATTCTAAATCAAACTTTATTCTTTTTAAAAACACTTCCAAAATATCATTACTTAAATCATAAAATGTTTTCATATACTTAAATAACTTCTCTTTATTATTAGTATTATCCATTAATTCCTTAACATTTTTTTTAATTTCTTCTATTGATATTTTATCTTTCCTAAAATCTTCAATATTAGATACTACTATATTTTCTCCACTTCTCCCTTTATTAGTTACTAATATAAAAGTATATTTCATTAATTTTTCTTTATTATATTTACCTTCGTCAATCTCATTTATCATATTAATCCAATTATACATTGTCTTCCACAAATCTATATCTTTAGTAGTTAAATTAGAAATACTACCATTACTTTTTTGTTTCATGCTATGTTTTAATTGCATTAGTATATATTCACCATTAGATAATTCTAAATGGACATCATCTTTTACTTCATATCCTAATTTATCACCTTTTTTTAAACCAAGTATTTTATATATAAAATAGTAAAACTGGTATTCAAATCCTATAGATGTTTTGTCAGCAGATACATTCTCTTGAAAAGAACTCATTTCTCTCATAATATCTCTCCCTCATATAACCTTATACTTTCTAATTTTACAATATTATCTATAATAAATCCATAAATAACTTAATAATAGAAAAAATCCACGACATTTCTGTCGTGGATTTGTTGGTGGAGGCGACGGGTGTCGAACCCGTGTCCGAAAGCAGACCAGCCTGACTTTCTACGAGCGTAGTTTGTGACTAAAATTTCGGTCCTTAGTTCGCTCACAAACAAACTCCTAATTCCCTAGCTTCATGAATACCCCTTTAGCTCAAAGCTTTGCTAAACTTCGTTTCCCACTTCAATGACACCAGTGATCCAGAGCGTGGGCACCCTGGGCTGATGAGCGGCTATATTAAGCTGCTAATGCAAAATTGTCTTCTGCGTTTATCTTTAATGCATACTTTATTATCGAGGTGACATGCTTGCCTCGGCTCGCTTATCAAACCCATCTTACCCCCGTCGAAGCCAAAACGCCCCCAGGTTAAGAATTAGTTTAACGCGAAATATTCAATTTTGACTACGTGTAAATTATATATTATATAGATTTCTATGTCAACTTAGATTTAATCCTTACTTTCCACAATTTTCTTTTAAAAATTTTAAAATTATAACTATCTTATTAATTTTTCTTCATTAACAAGACTAGCTAACATTTAATGAAAATTAAAGTTTATTACTAATCTAAATTTGACTTTATATAACACACAATTTCTACATACTTATATTATAACAAATTCGACTTAATTTAAACCTAATCTTATTAGCATTAAGGGAAAAAGCTTCTTATATTACTATTTTTATAATTAATTTCTTAATAAAAAGTAGTTACATATAAGTTTGCTTGTTTTGTAACTAGTTTCTAAAGAATATGCTTCACTGTAATAGCAAACCTATATAAATACTATTCCCATTGTCCTGGTAATTTCAATTTTTGCATATGAGGAAATTGCTTATCAAATTCTTCTACCTTTTCTTGATCTAGATTTTCAAATACTTTTGATTCAAAAAATTTTCCATGTACATCTTTAAGTCCATCTTTTATTAATTCTATTCCAATAAATGCAGAAAAGTTTTTAGAATCCTTAGTTGTAATTCCAAAGTTATCACAAGTTTTAAATCCAAACTTCGGATAATATTCAGGTTCCCCGTATATTATAATTGCTTTATGTCATGCTTTTCTTGCTAAATCCATAGTTGTTTCAAGTAAAGCCTTACCTATTCCCTTATTTTGATAACTTGACTCTACACATAATGGTCCAAAAGTCAGCACCTCTGTCTTATTTATCCCATCAGTTACATAAGATTTTGAATACATTATTAATCCAACAATTTCTCCATTAATCTCTGCAACCCTACTTAGCTCCTCGACATAATCATCACTTTTTCTAAGCATATGAACTAAATAATGTTCATCACATCCAGGTATATGCAAATTCCAAAATGCCTTTTTAGTCATATACTCAACATTAAAATAATCATCTTCCCTTTCTTTTCTAATTATTAAATTATCCAAATTATAACCCCAATCTTTTTCACTCTTACTTTCATAATTCAGCTTGTCTGAATTATTTTTTCAACTTTTTCACTCTTTCCCTTTTCACTCTTCACTTTCCATAATTCAGCTCGCCTGAATTATTTCATTAATTATCAATTGTCCATTATCAATTATCCATTGTTCTAGTCCGCAGGATAAACCACTCCAATTTGCTTTCTAGCTTCTTCAATAACCTCAATCACATTCCTAGAAACTTCTAATGAATTAATCTTAGATTCTCTTTCTCCACTTCTAATTAAGTTGGCAAATTCTTCTACTTCATAACACATATTTGCTTCTTTATGTTCTAATGTTAAATCTTCTTCTCTACCATCTCTATATATTATTTTTACATTATTAAATGTATTAATTCTATCTATTATAATGCTCCCCTCTTCCCCTTGAATTTCTGACGAAAGATATGAATTGCTTATTTTTGAGTATATTACAGCTCCCTCCATATCATCATAGCCAAAGACTACGCTACCTTCTCCATCAACTCCAGTTTCTAGCATTATTCCATTTGCTTTTACTGTATTTGGCTTTCCGAAAAGATTTACCATTGGTGCTATACAATAAACTCCTATATCCATAATAGCTCCATTTGAAAGTTCCTTCTTGAATGCATTTAACACTTCTCCAGCCTTATATTTATCATATCTTGAAGAGTATTGACAGTAGCTTGCAAAATACTTTCTAACCTTACCAATCTTATGAAGATTATCTTTAATAACTCTAAAGTTTGGAAGTAATGTAGTTTTCATTGCTTCCATTAAGACAACATCATTTTCCTTTGCTGCTTTTATCATTGCATCAGCTTCCTTTGTATTTGAAGCAAAAGCCTTTTCTCCAAGCACATGCTTTTTATGATTTAAAAATAATATAGCTTGTTCAGCATGCAAAGCATTAGGTGAAGCTATATAAACAGCATCTATTAAATGACTATTAGCCATTTCCTCTAAATCTGTAAATATATTTTCTATATTAAACTTATTGGCAAACTCCCTTGCCCTTTCCTCAGTCCTTGAATAAACTGCAGATATATTTACACCTTCAACTTCCCTTGCTCCAGCTATTAACCATTCAGTTATAAAATTAGTTCCTATAACACCAATATTAATCATTAATCATCCCTCCAACTCATTAGTACCTTTTATTTGCTCATTTCAATTATATATTATATTACTAATATTTTCTATCAAGACTTATGCAATCAATTCTTTCACTTTTTAATTTCTCCTCATATTTTTATTTTAACTGCACATACTACTATTATTAATTCTTGCATTTTTAATATGTATTATTTAAAAATATGAGAAAGCTTGATTGTACTTAAATATGGTCAATACTAGGGAGGTTTTTTATATGAGTAATATCTTTAAAGATAAAAATAAAAAAAAGATATTCAAAGCAAGTAGTTATTTTTTATTTTCAATTTTTCTTATAACTAATTTTTTGTTTTTTATTTCTAAGACCTCAAACTCATCTTTTGTGCCTTCTGTATTTTTTAGTGAAGTTTATGAAGGTGAACCAATTGCACATGCCGGTACTTTTATAACTGATAGTGATGAAAATTTAGAAGCTTCTATAATTTCATTTTTAAATGATCTATATAGTACTCGTAATAAGTCTTTTACTAGTGGTAATGTTGAAGAGCTTTATAAGTTTTATGATACTGCTCAAACCTTTAGTAGCTATTCATTAAAACATGAATTTAAAAGAATTGCTTTCTTAAGAGATTGGGCAAGTGAAAGAAATGTAAGTTTTAAAAATATAGAATCTACACCTAAGATTACATCTATAAAGGAAAATAATAATACATATGATTTAACTTTAAGTGAGGAATATAAATTTGATTACATATATAATGATGCACCTGAAAAAGTAAATAACTTTGGTGTTTCTTTAATACACACTTTGGAGCTTCAGAAATTAGGAAATTCATTTATAGTTACTAAGGATTATTATCAAGATTGCTTTGAAGGTGGCCTTGGTAAATATGATTTTGATTTAACTGAAAAGAATATTCCATTAACTAGATTTAAAGCTTATAATTTAAATTTTAAAATTAATCCTACACCTGAAAATAGTTCTACTTATAATAGAGAAGCTGCTGTAGATTATGCTGATAAGTATTCTGGAATATCTTTTGCAACTAACTTAGATAGTAAATATAATTCAAATTATTATACTTATGTTGCTGGCTCTGGAAATTGTACTAATTTTATATCTCAATGCTTATCTGATAGCCTTGAAGGTGGTGGAATTCCTCAAGATAAAAACTGGTCTTATAAGTTTAATGAATCTAAAGGAGTAATGGCAAGTGAAACTTGGGTTAATTCTGAAAAACTTTTAGATTATCTTTTATCTAGTAATAAAGCATTTATAGCTTTTTCAGGATCTTTTGATGAAATCTTAGATAGTATGTCTAAGTCAAGTAATGAAATAAAACTAGGTGATTTAGTCATATATAAGCAAGGTGATTATATTGAGCATAGTGCTATAATCACAGGATTTGATAATGCTGGGTATCCTTTAGTTAATTCTAATTCTATTGACAAGTATAAAGTACCTTTTGATTTAGGTTGGAATAATGATAATTCTGAATTTTACATAGTATCTTTAAAATAAATTATTAAAATAAAAATAGGCTATAGTTATTTTACTTATAGCCTATTTTTAACCATATAACTTTAAATAACTGGATTTTATACCTTTAAACTTTAGTTAAGTAAGTCTTGTAGGGTATATCTTGAGAACTCATGAAGAAATGCATTTAAAGATTCATTCATTATTCCCTTTAACTTACACCCTGAACTTATAAATGGGCAACAATCTTCCTTATTGAAACATTGTGCAATATTTAAGTTATCTTCTGTTATACGGATAACTTCACCTAAATTTATATCTTGAGGCTCTAAGCCTAATTTTAATCCACCAGTTCTACCTTTCATAGATATAACTAAATCTGTCTTAGCAAGTTTGTGTATTATTTTCTTTAAATGATGTTCTGAAATCTCTAATTTTTTTGCTAATTCTTCTACAGTACATAGCTTGTCTGTATTTTCAGCTAGATATACTAAGGCTCTAAACGAGTAATCAGTAAATTTTGATAAGTACATAATAATTCCTCTCTTTCGTATGATTATTGCCATAACTTAATTTATAATTGCTAGTAACTTTTATATGTACATTAAAATTAAAGATTCTATATTTATACAACATTTAAACTTTATTCTTAATTTTATATAAAATTTACTCTACGGATATTATACTATATACTTACCTAAAATTACTCTAAAGGATATACAATATTTACAATTAATTTACAAAATTGATTTTTTATTAATAATTAGAAGATTAAATATAAAAAAAAGAGTTATTTCTAACCATTTGAGCCACAATTTAAAATAGTAGCAAGTTAAAAATAACTCTATAACATTATTTACTTAAATATTCATCAATAGCTTCTGCAGCAGTTTTACCTGCTCCCATTGCTAAAATAACAGTTGCTGCTCCAGTTACAGCATCTCCCCCAGCATAAACTCCTTCTTTAGTTGTTAGTCCATGCTCATCTGCTATTATACATTTCCACTTATTAGTTTCAAGTCCCTTTGTTGTTGATGATATAAGCGGATTTGGTGAAGTTCCAAGTGACATTATTACAGTATCAACATCCATAACATATTCTGAATCAGCTTTAACTACCGGCTTTCTTCTACCTGATTCATCTGGCTCTCCAAGTTCCATTTGAACACATTTCATTCCCTTTACCCAACCATTTTCATCTACTAAAATTTCTGTTGGGTTAGTTAAAATATCAAAGATTACACCTTCTTCTTTAGCATGGTGTACTTCCTCAACTCTTGCTGGAAGCTCAGATTCACTTCTTCTATAAACAATGTGAGTTTCTGATCCTAGCCTTAAAGCAGTTCTTGCAGCATCCATAGCAACGTTTCCTCCACCTACTACAGCTACTTTCTTTCCCACTTTAACTGGTGTATGATATTCTTCTTTAAATGCCTTCATTAAGTTTACTCTTGTTAAGAATTCATTTGCAGATAAAACTCCATTTGCATTTTCTCCTGGAATACCCATAAACTTAGGAAGACCAGCTCCTGAACCTATAAACACTGCATCAAACTTTTCATCTTCCATAAGCTCATCTATAGTAATAGTTCTTCCTACTATAACATTAGTTTCAATCTTTACTCCAAGCTTCTTTATGTTTTCAATTTCAGCTTTTACTACATCATCCTTAGGTAGTCTAAATTCAGGAATTCCATAAACTAAAACTCCACCTGGTTCATGTAAAGCTTCAAATATAGTTACATCATATCCTTTTTTAGCTAACTCTCCTGCACAAGTTAATCCAGCAGGACCACTACCTATAACAGCTACTTTTTTATTTTTATCTTCTTCTCTTTCTGCTAATTCTATATTATGTGTTCTTGACCAGTCTGCTATAAATCTTTCTAGCTTACCTATTGAAACTGGTTCCCCTTTAATTCCTAATACACATTTACCTTCACATTGACTTTCTTGCGGACATACTCTACCACAAACTGCTGGCAATGCACTATATTTTGCAACTTCTTTAGCTGCCTTTTCAAATTCTCCATTTTTTATATATGCTATGAATCCTGGAATATTTATTGATACTGGACATCCATCAACACATTTTGGATTTTTACAAGTTAAACATCTATTTGCTTCTTTTATTGCTTCTTCATCTATATATCCTAAGCACACTTCTTCAAAGTTTTTTGCTCTTACTTCTGGAGCTTGTTCTGAAACAGGTACTCTTTTCATTCTATCTTGCATATTCATAACTATTCCACCTTGCATCCACAACCACCATGATTATGAGTGTCTCCTTCCTCGATTTTTAGTTGAGCTCTTCCTTCTTCAGTCTTATACATTCCTTGTCTTCTCATTGATTCATCAAAATCAACTAGGTGTCCATCAAACTCTGGACCATCTACACATGCAAATTTCACTTTTCCACCTACAGTAACTCTACATGCCCCACACATTCCAGTTCCATCTACCATTATTGGATTTAAGCTAACTGTTGTAGGAATATTTAATTCCTTAGTCATCATTGACATAAACTTCATCATTATCATAGGTCCAATTACTATTGCATGATCATATTTTTTTCCCTTTTCTTCAATTAAGTACTTTAAACACTCTGTTACTCTACCATTAAATCCATATGTTCCATCATCTGTTGATATATATAAATTGCCTGAAACTTTTCTCATTTCATCTTCTAATATTAATAAGTCCTTTGTTCTACTTCCAACTATTACATCACAAGCAATACCATTTTCATGCATCCATTTAACTTGCGGATATACAGGTGCTGCCCCTACACCACCAGCTATAAATATTATATTTTTCCTTTTAAGCTCTTCTAGGTCTTCATGTATAAACTCACTTGGTTGTCCTAAAGGTCCAACGAAGTCGCTAACATAATCTCCTTCTTCAAAACTAGCTAATTCTTTTGTCTCTCTTCCTACAGCTTGAAATACTATAGTAACAGTTTCATTAACCTTATCATAATCAGCTATTGTTAGAGGAATTCTCTCCCCTTTTTCGTTATTTTTAATAATTATAAATTGTCCTGGCTTAGCAGATTTGGCAACTCTTGGTGCTTCTATATCCATAAGATATATGTTATCAGTAAGTTCTCTTTTTTTCACTATCTTATACATGATTGTTCCCCCCTGGCTTATTTTCATATCAATCTTATATTATCATTTTTCGAATATTCATACAATTAGTAAATGTAAATATTATTCTTTACTACTAAATATTGCTTTTTAGATTTCCTTATTTTTATTATTACTCTATTTTTATTTATCGACTTATTTTTATCTAATTATTTATCTACTTTTTCAAATTAAGGTTACCTCAAAAAGAAAATAATTTCTGTTTAAGATAACCTTAAAATCAATCTATTATTTTAGAAAACTTAAAGTCTTTTAGAAATTAACCTTAGTTCCATAATAAGTGCATTCAAATAATTTAGCCATTGTTGCATCATCAATTTCTCTTGGATTAGATCCAGTACAAGCATCTAAAACTGCATTGTGAGAAATAAATTCTAGATTATCTTTAAAGTCTTCTTCTGTTACTCCATATTCCCTAAGTGTATGTGGAATATTTAATTGTGTGTTTAAATCATTGATCATTTCTATTAATGCATCTGTTAATTCTGCATTATTTTTGCCTTCTAATTTTAATGCTTTAGCTATATCTGCATATCTATCTTCACAATTAACTCTGTTATATTGAATTACATATGGTAAGAAGATTGCATTTGCACATCCATGAGGAATATGGAATACTGCTCCTGTCTTATGAGCCATTGAGTGAACTATTCCAAGTAGTGCATTAGAAAATGCCATTCCTGCTAAACATTGAGCTTCATGCATTAAGTTTCTAGCTTCTTTATTTCCATTATATGAAGCAACTAAGTTCTCTCTAACCATTTCAATAGCCTTCATTGCTAATGGGTCTGAGAAGTTTGATCTTAATGATGCAGTATAAGCTTCGATAGCATGAGTTAATGCATCCATTCCAGTATGTGCTACAAGTTTAGATGGCATAGTTTGTGCAAGATCAGGATCTACTATGGCAATATCCGGAGTTATATTAAAGTCTGCTAGAGGATACTTAATTTTTGCCTTGTAATCTGTTATAACGGAAAATGCTGTTACTTCTGTAGCTGTGCCACTTGTTGATGGGATTGCAACAAATTTAGCTTTTTGTCTAAGCTCTGGTAATCCAAATGGAACAACTGCTTGCTCAAATGTAAAGTCTGGATATTCATAGAAAATCCACATTGCTTTTGCAGCATCTATTGGTGATCCTCCGCCCATTGCAACGATCCAATCTGGTTCAAATCTTCTCATTGCTTCTGCTCCACTCATAACAGTTTCTACTGATGGATCTGGTTCAACTCCCTCAAAAAGTTCAACTTCCATTCCAGCTTCCTTTAAATATGTTTCAACTTTATCTAAGAATCCAAAGCGCTTCATTGAGCCTCCACCAACTACAACAAATGCCTTCTTTCCTTCTAATGTCTTTAATACCTCTAAAGATCCTTCCCCATGATATAAATCTCTTGGTAATGTAAAACGTGCCATAATAAACCTCCTAAAAGTTATATAATTTATTTCTTACTTATTTACATAAATATAATAAGCAAAAATCATGCCAAGTGTTTATAATTTAACAATATTGTTAAATCATTCACCTTCCTGTAAATACTATGCACGCTTTAAAATAAATATGTCCTAAAATAAATCAGTTTAAATATTTTTTACTGCTCTACTTTAGGACACCGTCTTATTATCTTACGTTTTAAAATAAATTGAGAATAAACATAATTATATGTATTAATTCTTCATTTAATTATTTGAAGTAGCAAAATATAAGTTGGCTAAGATAAATAGAATATGTGTAATAAGCATATAGCGAACAATTAGAAGTACTTGGTGAAGGAATAACTACTAGGCCTTAGTGTTGTTGGTTTGTTTGAGCGCAGCGAGTTAACCAAAACTCTTGGCGTAGTAGTTTTTTCGAACCTAGTACTTCTTTGTGCAGCTATTAGCTTATGGAACATATCTAGTTATCTTAGCCTTTACATTAGCAATTTATTAGTTAATATTAATATTGTATTTTTTAACTTTAAGGTAAAGTGTATTTCTGCTTATTCCCAATACTTTCGCTGTTTTAGTCATATTATATTTATTATGCTCTATAGCATTTCTTATAGTTACTTTTTCAATTTCCTCTAAGTTAAAGCATTTTTCCTTTTCTCCGTCAAAAACAATATCTTTGCTATCTATATCTAATATTTCATTTCTTTTTTCTTCTGATTCCTCTAATATATCATCTGATAACTCACCATTTAAATTAACTATATTTTCTATACAGTTTTCTAATTGTCTTATATTCCCTGGCCAATTATATCCAAGTAACCTATTAAATAATTCCTTAGTTATTTCAGGAATTTCTTTTTCTAATTCTATTGATTTCATGCTAAGGAAATATTCAATAAGCTTTCTTATATCCCCTTTTCTTTCTCTAAGAGGTGGTAATTTTATTGGAATTACACATAATCTATAATATAAATCTTCTCTAAAAGTTCCTTTTTTAACTTCTTTCTTTAAATCTTTATTTGTTGCAGCTATCACTCTAATATCTACAGGAATTTCCATGCTTCCTCCAAGTCTAGCAACTCTCCCTTCTTGAAGAACTCTTAGTAGTTTCACTTGCATATCCAATGGCATTTCACCTATTTCATCTAAAAATAATGTTCCACCATTAGCAATTTCAATTTTTCCTATCTTTCCGCCTTTTTTTCCTCCAGTGAAAGTTCCATCTTCATATCCAAAAAGTTCACTTTCAATTATATTAGCAGGTATGGCTCCACAATTTATAGCTATAAATTTATTATTTTTTCTTATACTATAATTATGAATAGATTGCGCTAGTATTTCCTTGCCTGTCCCACTTTCTCCATTAATTAATACCGTTGAAGGACTATTAGCTATAATCTTACAATTTGTTATAACATTTTTTATAGCATCACTTTCTCCTATAATATCATTGAAAGTAAAAAATGCCCCTGTAAAATTACTTTCTTTATTTTTTTCTTTTATCTTTGTTAATGTTGCTACAATCCCTATTATTTTTTCATTACATTTGATTCCTTTAAGAATAATTTCAGTCTTATATTTGCTTGCATGACTTAGCTTTATTTCTTTTGTTATAGTTTCACTATTCTTTGATATTCTGCTTACTATGTTTTTAAAATTGGGGATAATATGATTTATGTCTTCATTAATTAGGTTTTGATTTCTTTTATCTAAAATATTTAATCCTAATTCATTTATGTTTATTATTTTTCCATGTATGTCAATAATCATTATTCCTTTATCAACATTTTCTATAACAGTTTTCATATAATTATAGGTTTGATTTAAGATATAATTAGTTTTTATTCTGTAAAGTTCGTTTTCTATTGCTGTAACTCCAAAAATAACTAATCCTAAGGTGTGAGGGTGTTTCATATTACTTTTTCCTGTTAAATTTAAAGTTCCTATTATTTCGCACTTACTATTATGGATAGGTGCTGCAGAGCAAGTTAATCCTTGAAATATAGTAGCATAATGCTCATTTGCAGTTATTTGAAGACATCTATTTTCTGTTATTGCTGTCCCCATTGCATTAGTACCTATATTTTTCTCATCCATATAGGCTCCAACTTTTAAATTTAGCTTTTCAAGTTCATCCTTTATTGAATCAGCTCCCCTTATATAAAGTATGCATCCATTATTGTCTGTTAAAATTATGATAAAGTCATTATCTTCTACAGACTCAACTACCATATCTATATAGGGTTTTGATATTTCTATTAATTCTTTATTTATCTCTAGTACTTTTTTAAGCGCTTCTCCATTTAACATGGTTCTTGAATGATTGCTACTTTTTTCAACTCCGTAATCTTCACTTCTTTTATGCGAGTTTTCGATTAATAAACTTTTATTATACATAACTCTATACCTCTTAACCATTGTTTTACTTTAATCTTTATACCGTATAATATAAGTTTACTATTAGATTGATAAATTTTCTACAAAATAATATGACTATAATTGTATTTTTATAAAAAATTACAATTATAGTCATTAAAATTTGATTTTTTAGTATCTTGTAGAGTTCTTTAATTGTCTTTCTATATCTCTCTTATGAGCTTTTTCTAACATAGAATCTCTCTTATCATAATTCTTTTTACCTCTACACAATCCAAGTGCAACCTTTACCTTACCATCTTTTAAATATAATGATAATGGTATTAAAGTAAATCCTTGTTGTGCTACAAGTCCCGCAAATCTTGATATTTGCTCCTTATGAAGTAAAAGCTTTCTTTCCCTTAATGGATCAACATTAAATATATTTCCTTGTTCATAAGGACTTATGTGCATACCTTTTATAGTAATTTCACCATTTTCTACATCTGCGTAAGATTCTTTTAAATTACATTTTCCTGCTCTTATTGATTTAACTTCAGTTCCAACTAAAGCTATTCCAGCCTCTATGGTTTCTTCTACAAAATAATCGTGCCTAGCTTTTCTATTTTCAGCTAATGTATTACTATTTTTCTTCCTTACCATATTCTCACCACTCATTTTATTTTTCTTTTAGTATAACAAAATAGTAAAAAAATGTGAACATTTTTTTTAATGGATAATTGATAATGCACAATTGACAATTAAGGAAAAAATCCTAAAGATTTTTAAAATAAAGGTGCTGCACACCAATTTAAGTTTTGCTGTTCAAAACATTCTTAATTATCAATTATCACTTTTCAATTATAAATTGCTTCGCAATTTATTACAGTTCTTCACTATCTTCATTATCATCTTCATTAACTAGTTCATTTTTTATTTCATCTTTTGCTTCTTGAATTTTTTCACTAAGCTTTTCACTAGGTACTATTTCTTCCTTAGGTTGTTCTTCTTCAATTAAATCAAAATAGACTTCTCTGTTGTCTATATCAACTCTAGTACATTTAACTTTGATTTCATCACCTAGTCTATAAACCTTTTTAGTTCTTTCACCGATTAAGCATAAATGAGCTTCATCATAAATATAGTAATCATCATCTAAAGCTGTTATATGAATTAATCCCTCTATTGTATTTGGTAATT
Source organism: Clostridium sp. D46t1_190503_E9 (assembly GCF_015555225.1). Classification (NCBI taxonomy): domain Bacteria; kingdom Bacillati; phylum Bacillota; class Clostridia; order Eubacteriales; family Clostridiaceae; genus Clostridium; species Clostridium sp. D46t1_190503_E9. Next base: position 149,493 of record NZ_JADNKB010000010.1, on the reverse strand, counting down.
CTGCAAATAAACCAAAGGATGTAACTGAAGATATAATAGCTGTAAATTCTTCTCCAATTCTTTCTTGCATATATTCTGCTTTCTTTAAATCATCAACTTCTCTTTCTGCTTCTTGAGCTAATCTTTCCATTTCTGATGATTGTTTTGATGCTATTTCAACTATATTAGTTAATCTTCCTGCTCTCTTTTCATCTATCTTTCCATTTAATTGTTCTTTTATAATCCTATGGATTTGTAAATCTGGATATCTTCTTATTGGTGATGTAAAGTGGCAATAATACTTAGCTGCAAGACCAAAGTGTCCTACACATTCTGGTGAGTATTTAGCTTGCATCATTGAACGTAATAAAAGAGTACTTACTACTGTTTCTTCCTTTTTACCTTTTACTTTTTCTAATATATCTTGAAGAGCTCTTGGATGAGCTTCCTGACCCCATCTTACAATATAACCTAAGTTATATACAAACTCTTTAAACTTTTCTAACTTTTCTTCATCTGGCTCTTCGTGAATTCTATATACAAATGGTAAATTAGTCCAGAACATATGCTCAGCTATTGTTTCATTACATACAAGCATGAATTCTTCTATTATTCTATTTGCAATAGCTCTGTCATAAGGCTTAATATCTACTGGTTTACCTAAGTCATTTAATATAATTTTTGATTCTTCAAAGTTAAAGTCAATAGCGCCTCTTTTCATTCTCTTTTCACGAAGAATGTTGCATAACTCTTCCATAGCCTTAAAATCATCCACTAAGTAATCATATCTTTTAATAAGTTCTTCATCATTATTTTCTAAAATCTTTGTTACATCTGTATATGTCATTCTTTCACTAGTTTTTATAATTGTTTCTTCTATTTCATGTTGAATTACTTTTCCACTCTTATCAATAACCATAAAGCAGCTTAAAGCTAATCTATCTACTTTAGGATTTAATGAACAAATACCATTTGATAACTTCTTAGGTAACATTGGAATTACTCTATCTATTAAATATACTGAAGTACCTCTTTTTAAAGCTTCTTTGTCTAAAGGATTCTTTTCTCTTACATAATGAGATACGTCTGCAATGTGAACTCCTAATCTAAATTTACCATTATCAAGTCTTTCTATTGAAACAGCATCATCTAAGTCCTTAGCATCTTCTCCATCTATTGTTACCATTCTTAAATTTCTAAGATCTTTTCTTCTTGCATATTCCTTAGAATCTATTTCTTCTTCAATGTTTTCTGCATAATTTAGAACCTTTTCTGGGAACTCTTCTGGTAATCCATACTTCTTAATTATTGTAAGAATATCTAACCCCTTATCTCCCTTTTTACCTAAAACTTCTTTTACTATACCTTCAGGACTTCTTCTTTTATCTGCCCATTTAACTATTTCACAAATTACTACATCTCCATCTTGTGCTCCATTTCTATCTTTTTTAGATATAAAGATATCTTGATTTAATCTTGTATCTTCTGGAACAACAAATCCGAAGTTTCTACTATCTTCATATACCCCTATAATTTTAGTATTAGATCTTTCTAAAACTTCTCTTACTTCTCCTTCTCTCTTTTTACCATTTAAATCTTCTCTTGTTATTTGAACTAACACCTTATCTCCATTCATAGCACCACTCATAGATGAACTTGGTATGAAAACATCTTTTTCCCCCTCAGTATCTGGAAGTAAGAATCCAAATCCTTTTTGATGCACTTGTAACTTACCAGTTATTAAACCAAGTCTTTCAGGCACACCAAACTTATCTTTCTTTGTCCTAACAATTAGGCCTTCCCTTTCCATTGATTTTAGAACTTTCTTAAAAGATTTATATTCATCAGGATTTATATCAAATACAGCAACCAACTCTTGAATATCCATTGGTCTGTATGCTTCCTCTCTCATAAAACTTAATAACGTCTGTTTAATTCCCATATATACGTTTCCTCCATATAATTCAATTTATTTAAAAATCTATTTCTAATCTGATTTTATAAGTAAGTTATACATTTATTATATGTATAATTTAAAATCTATATCATTTGTAAAATAAAATAATATATCATTAATTCTTGGCTATTTGTAAATTAATCTACAGTCAGATCCATTTTATAATTCACCCTAGATGAATTATTTGCTAATTCTTTCATTATTAATTATTTTACCCTTAACTTCTTCATCCTTCTCTAGTTTATCCATCTTCCCTTGATATTACACACTTCCGAAACACTTTTATTAATTTCACCCATTTTCCTATTAGGGTTTTATTTACCAATTTATATTTAATCAAAAAAACAGACAATCAACAACCCCATTGTCAATTGTCCACACCAATTACCAACTATTAATTATTCCTTCACTTTTCCATATAATTCATTTTGCTTAAATTATCTATTATGAATTAACATTCTACTCATTTGTAAATTTATTCTACAAACAGCTGACTTTCTATAATTTAACGCAAGCGAATTATTTCCTAAACTTTTTCATTTTTCATTCTTTCACTTATCCCATTTATCTTAAGCAATATTCAGCTAATACAGTTTGTAACTCATAAATATTTAAGCTGCTGTTGAACTGCTTTTCTATTGGAAGGGCTGTTCCAGAAATCCATATTTTTAATTCTGCATCTAAGTCAAAATGTCCAGCAGTCTCAATGCTAAAATGAGTTATTGATTTATATGGGATTGAATGATATTCTGTTTTCTTTCCAGTAACACCTTGCTTATCAACTAAAATAAGTCTTTTATTTGTGAAAATAAACGTATCTCTTACTAGTTTATAAGCTTTTTCTATAGTTTCTGATGATGCTAATATTTTTCCATATTCTTTTTTTAAAGCTTCTAAATTAACTTCTGAAGCATTTCCCATTAATCCATTAAATATACCCATAAAAACACTCCCTTTATTTTAAGATAAAATAGTATAAAAGAGCTACCTATTATAAAAAGCAGCTCTTGTTATAACATTATATTAAGTTTAATACTACTGTATTCACAGCAAATAAAGTCATTGTTACAATTGTTACTTTTAATAGCATAGCTTCCTTTGTTCTAGCTTTATTCTTTGAAAAGAAAGTTTCATTTTTACTTCCTTGAATAAGTCCACTTAATGCATCTGTTTTACTTGGTTGTAATAATACTGATATTATGATTGCTAACCCTAAGATCACTTCTAATACTAATAAAACATCTTTCATTCTTATACCTCCCATGATTACTCAAAACGGTCATATTTACATAACTTTATATTATCATATTAAATGCTACATTACAAGTCAATAGTTACAAAATTATCCCTTATAATCCCTTATAAAAATAAGGATAAGATTATAAAATCTTATCCTTATATATTAAAATTTAATTATTTCTTGATGTTGAAGAATGCTTTTCTTCCTCTGTATTCAGCTACATCGTCTAATTCTTCTTCAATTCTTATTAATTGGTTGTACTTAGCAACTCTTTCAGATCTTGCAGGAGCACCAGTCTTGATTTGACCAGCGTTAACAGCTACAACTAAATCAGCAATTGTAGTATCTTCTGTTTCACCAGATCTGTGAGAAATAACTGCTGTATAACCAGCTCTGTTAGCCATTTCGATAGCATTTAAAGTTTCTGTTAAAGTACCGATTTGGTTTAACTTGATTAGGATTGAGTTACCAACTCCCATGTCGATTCCTCTTTCTAATCTTTCAGTGTTAGTAACGAATAAGTCATCACCAACTAATTGAACTTTCTTACCTAATCTTTCAGTTATTAGCTTCCAACCTTCCCAGTCTTCTTCAGCCATACCATCTTCGATTGAGATAATTGGGTATTTGTTAACCCAGTTTTCTAAGAAGTCAACCATTTCAGCTGCAGTTAAAGTTTTTCCTTCATGTTCTAATACATACTTTCCATCTTTGTAGTATTCTGATGAAGCAGCATCGATAGCGATGAACATATCTTCTCCAGCTTTGTAACCAGCTTTAGTTATAGCTTCTATAATAACTTCAATCGCTTCTTCGTTTGACTTAAGGTTTGGAGCAAATCCACCTTCATCACCGATAGCTGTTGAATATCCTTTATCATGTAAAGTTTTCTTTAATGTATGATAAACTTCAGCACACATCTTTAATGCATCGCTAAATGTTTTAGCTCCAACTGGCATAACCATGAATTCTTGTAAATCAACTGAGTTATCAGCATGTGATCCACCATTGATTATGTTCATCATAGGTACTGGTAAAACTTTTGCATTTACTCCACCTACATATTGGTATAATGGTAAATCTAATGATTTTGCAGCTGCATTAGCAACAGCAAGTGAAACACCTAATATAGCGTTAGCACCTAATTTTGCTTTGTTTGGAGTTCCATCTAATTCGATAAGCATTTTATCTATATATGGTTGATCATATACGTTGCATCCAATTAATTCTTCTGCAATTGTATCATTTACGTTTTGAACAGCCTTTAAAACACCTTTTCCTAGGTAGTTATCTTTATCTCCATCTCTTAATTCAACTGCTTCATACATACCAGTTGATGCTCCTGATGGAACTGCTGCTCTTCCTACAGTACCATCTTCTAAGTATACTTCAACTTCTACTGTAGGGAAACATCTTGAGTCAAGAATTTGTCTTGCTACAACGTCTACTATTTCACAATAATTTTTCATTACTTTTTCCTCCTTATATTTGAAATGTATAATTTCTTTCGCCTATATCCATACCTTTATATTATTTCTTATGAGTAATAATTTATTCATAAAAAGATATACATCTAGATTTTTCTGAAAGAAATAACATTTTTTAGCAAATAATAATCATTATCACATTTTCAATATCATTATACCACTTTGACCATAATTTTCAATATTTATTTGTGGCTGTAATCATTTAAAAGGAATTTTTTTATTATAATATTTATGATAAGTGTTACAAATTAAAAAAAGCTCAGACTCGTCTGAACTTTTTATTAATAGAACTTCTATTAGTTCCTATGAATTTATAGTTTTCACTTTCTTATTAATACTAATATTATCTTTTTCTTTTTTTGTTTCATTATTTACATTAGTTGCCTTTGATTTAGTATATACATCAAAAGCTACTGCAATTAAAAGCACCAGTCCTTTAATTGCTTGTTGCCAATCTACTCCTATTCCTAAAATTGACATACCATTATTTAGAACTCCCATTACAAATCCACCTATAATAGCTCCAAATACACTTCCTATTCCACCCATTGCTGATGCTCCACCTATATAACAAGCTGCAATGGCATCTAACTCAAAATTAGCTCCTGCTTTTGGTGTTGCTGCATTTAATCTACCAGCAAATATCATCCCAGCTAAAGCTGCTATTATCCCCATATTTATATAAACTAAAAATAAAGTTTTCCTTGTGTTTACTCCTGATAATTCTGCTGCTTTTTGATTTCCACCTAACGCATATATATGCCTACCAATTATAGTCTTATTCGCAATAAATGAATATCCTATAATTAATACTGTAAGTAAAACTAAAACTGTAGGTATTCCATTATATGCAGCAAGCCAATACATAAATATATTTATTACTCCTATAGTAAGTAAACATTTAATTATAAAAAGGGTAACAGACTGAACATCAAAACCATTTTTCATTTTACTATTTCTATCCTTTATCTGAAGCAATACAAATATTATTGAAATCGAAATTCCAACTATTATAGCTGTAAATTTTCCTGGTATAAATCCAGAACTTATACTTTGAAATAATTCTGGAAAAGGGGCTAAAGTTTGTCCTTGCAATATTACAAGAGTTAATCCTCTAAAAATTAACATTCCTGCAAGTGTTACTATAAAGGCTGGAATTTTTACATATGCTATCCAAAAGCCTTGCCATGCCCCAATTGCTGCACCAATTATTAAGCAAATTATCATGGCTGGAATAGCCGATATTTTATAGTTAATCATAAGCATCGCTCCTATAGCTCCTACAAAAGCAGCGATAGAACCAACTGATAAATCAATATTTCCTGTTACTATAACTAATAACATACCTATAGCAAGAATTAATATATAGCTATTTTGTAATATTAAATTTGTAATATTTAATGGTTTTAATAATATTCCATTTGTTAAAATTTCAAATAATATCATTATTGATATAAGTGCAATACCCATTCCATACTTTCTAATATTTCCACTAAATAGTGTTTTTACCTTCTCCATATGATTCCCCCCTAACTATTAACTATACATCTCATTATATTTTCTTGTGAAGCTTCCTCTTTATCTAATTCTCCGACTATCCTCCCATCGTTCATAACATATATCCTATCACTTAATCCAAGAACTTCAGGTAATTCAGATGATATTATTAAAATGGATTTGCCCGATTCAGCTAACTCATTAATGAGAGTATAAATCTCATATTTGGCTCCAACATCAATTCCTCTAGTTGGTTCATCCAAAATAAGTACATCAGGTTCTGAGAATATCCATTTACTAAGCACAACTTTTTGTTGATTTCCTCCAGAAAGGTCTCCTGTATTTTGTAATATACTAGAAGATTTAATATTCATTTTACTTCTAAAACTTTCTGCTACTTTTATTTCATCATTATTATTAACAACATTATTTTTACTTATTTTATTTAAGCTTGCTAAAGTAATATTATTTTTTATATTATCTATTAAAATTAGTCCGCAATTTTTTCTATCCTCCGTTACATATGCAACTCCACTTTTTATAGCTTCTTTTACATTTTTAAAGGATACCTCTTTATTATCTTTTAATATTACACCTGATATCTTGCTTCCAAAGCTTCTTCCAAATATACTCATTGCAAGTTCAGTTCTTCCTGCCCCCATAAGACCGGCTATCCCTACAACTTCTCCTCTTCTTATATTCAAGTTAATATTTTTTATTATTTGTCTTTGTGTATCTAATGTATCATAAACATTCCAATTTTTTACTTCAAAAGAAACTTCACCAATTTTACTGTTTCTTTTTGGAAATCTATCAATTAAGTCCCTACCTACCATTCCTTTTATTATTCTATCTTCATTTATTCCATCGACTTTTTTATCTAGAGTTTCTATCGTTGATCCATCTCTTATTATTGTAATTCTATCTGCAATATCAGATATTTCATTCAATTTATGTGAAATTAATATTGATGATACACCCTGAGCTTTTAATTCTATAAGAAGATCTAACAACACCTTACTATCTTCATCATTTAATGCTGCTGTGGGTTCATCTAAAATTAGTAATGAAACATTTTTAGAAAGGGCCTTGGCAATTTCGACTAACTGTTGCTTACCTACTCCTATATTCGCTATTAGTTTATCTGGTGATTCATCTAATCTAACTCGTTTTAAAAGCTCTTTTGATTTATTGATTGTGGTATTCCAATTAATAACTCCATTCTTACTTTTCTCATTTCCTAAAAATATATTTTCAGCTATAGATAAATATGGTATTAAAGCTAGCTCTTGATGTATTATAACTATTCCTAATTTTTCACTATCTTTAATATTTTTAAAAGAGCATAATTTTCCTTTAAAGTATATCTCACCACTATAACTTCCATAAGGATATATCCCACTCAATACATTCATAAGAGTTGACTTTCCAGCACCATTTTCACCTACTAATGCATGAATTTCATTTTCTTTAACTTCTAGATTTACATTATCTAATGCCTTTACTCCTGGAAATAGCTTAGTAATTCCCTTCATTTTTAGAATGATATTTTCCATATCCCAACCTCCCTCTAAATAAGTAAAGTAGTTATTCAAAATTAATGTTAGAATATATCCTACAAAAGCCTTATAAGACATATTCTAACTTTTAATTTTTACTTCAATTGCTCTTCTGTGTAATATCCTGAATCAATTAAAGCTTCTTTGTAATTATTTATGTCTACAGAAACTGGTTCACAAAGATATGAAGGGACTATCTTTTTACCATTATCATAAGTTTTTGTATCGTTTACAGGGGCTTCCTTACCTTCTAATACAGCTTCAACTATCGCTACAGTCTTTTCCGCAAGTACTCTAGTATCTTTAAATACTGTTTGTGTTTGCTCCTCTGAAATTATTGATTTTATAGAAGGAATCTCTGCATCTTGTCCTGTTACTATCGGTAGCTTTTTATCTCCATTGCCATATCCGACACTCTTTAATGAAGATAGTACTCCTATACTAATGCCATCATATGGTGATAAAACAGCATCTATTTCTTCACTTGAATAATATGTGCTTAACAAATTATCCATTCTTGATTGTGCTGTTGCTCCATCCCATCTTAATGTTGATACCTTGTCCATTCCCATTTGTCCACTTTTAACAACCAAAACTTTCGAATCAATATAAGGTTTTAATACAGATATTGCTCCATCATAAAAGAAGTATGCATTATTATCATCTGGGGATCCTCCAAATAACTCTATATTAAATGGACCTTTTTCACCTTTATCTAGTCCTAACTTTTCAATTATATAATTTCCTTGTAATACTCCAACTTTAAAATTATCAAATGTTGCATAATAAGATATATTTTCTGAACCCCGTATTAACCTGTCATATGCTATTACAGGAATTTTTTGTTCTGCTGCTTTATTTATAACATCAAATAATGCTTCTCCATCAATAGAAGCAATAACTAATACATCTACTCCTTTTGTAATCATATTTTCTATTTGAGAAACTTGGTTTTCTACGACATCTTCAGCATATTGCATATCTACTTTATATCCAAGCTCTTCAAATTTTTCTTTCATATTGTTTCCATCATCAATCCACCTTTGCGATGATTTAGTTGGCAGTGCAATACCTATTGTTTTATTTTTGCTATTTGCCGAAGAATTTTCATTTGTATTCGATTTACAACTCATAAGTGTTAAAGACATAGTTAAAGCTAAAACAGATGATAATAATTTTTTCATACAAGCTCTCCTCTACAATATAATTTTTATAAATGATTCAAATTATATAATCCTTAATTTATTCACCTCCAAAAACAACTTTGTAAAGTACGTACACTTTGAATACACCTTATTAATCTTACGTACAATTATATTCTACCAAAATGTGTATTTATTGTAAATATTTTTAATAATTTTTATGCATTTTAGGATAAAATTCTTTTACAAAATAAAAAAGAGCCTGTCTAGACTCTTTTTTACTCTAATTCACCATTTTGTAAGTATTGCTTATATTTCTTTTCCCACTCTCTTGCAACTTTTTTATCAATTAATCTAATATCCTCTAAAAAACTTTCCAACACTCCAATTTTATCAAGTCCCTTCATTAGATGCCTTGGATAATGTACCTTTCTTTTATAACATTGCTTTGGATCTATAACCATAACCTTATTATCACTTGTTATGTAAATATCTCTACATCTAGCATCTAATTTAGTGAATTTAAGTCTTTTAAATTCTTCTATTAAATAATATAGATTTTCTGAAATTTCATAATTAAAGCCTTTCTTCTTGATGTAATGGTCTAACCTATGTCCTTCAACCTTATCTCTTACTATATAAAACTTACCTAAATTATATACCCTTGGAAAATATTTAGACCTACTTACTTTTTTAAGTATCTCCCCTTCTTCCTTACAACATTTTGCTTCTTGAAATATCTTTACTGCTTTATTACCGGGTAACTCATAAACAATACCATTATGACCTTCACCAAGAAAAACGGCTTCCTTAAAAAGCTCTTCAGTTTCAGCATCAAAATCTGCTGAATAAGAATAAGTCCTAGCCATATAACTCTCCCATAAAAATATTATTATTATATATTATTACTTATACGTAGATATTATCACAAGTTTCTGCTTTTATTTATAAAGAAAAAGTTTCTTTCACTATTTTACTTCTCCACATTAATTAAATAACAAATATAAATTGGCAAGGATAAATGGAACATATCAATTTATCTTTGCCGTTATATTCATATTTAATTAAATATTACTGTTTCTGGTTTTACAGTATCTCCGTATATTGGTGCTAGAGTTGTATCATAAGCTTCCTTAAAAAATCCTTCTTTAGTAAGCTCATCTATTTCTTTATTAAGCCATTCTAATAACTCTGTGTCTCCTTTTTTAACAGCTGGTGCTATTGCATCCTCTTCGCCTAAACTTGAAATATAAGTATCATAACCTTCATTTTCTCTTGCCCAAGCAAATAATAAAGTATTGTCGTGTGCTAATGCAGCACCTCTTCCATCCTTTAATGCAGCAAATGTTTCAGTATTTTGTTCAAATTTAACTAGTTCAATATCAGGATAGTTTTTTGTAAAATAGCTTTCAGCTGTAGTTCCCTTATTAACTAATAGTTTCTTTCCCTTTAGGTCATCTACTGATTTTATTGGTGCCCCATCTGGTGAAACTACTCCTAATGAAACTTTCATATATGGAGTTGCAAAATCTACTTTTTCTTTTCTTTCTGCTGTAACTGTAAAGTTAGCTAAGATTATATCAACTTTATTTGATTGTAAGTATTCTACTCTGTTTGCTGCTTCAACTAATACAAATTCAACTTTACTTTCATCTCCTAATAAATCCTTAGCCAATCTTTTTGCTAAATAAACATCATAACCTTGGTTTGCTCCTTTTTCATCCACAAAGCCAAATGGTGGCTTATCACTAAATACTCCAATTCTTATTTTTCCTACCTTTTTAATTGCATCTATTGATGACTTACTCTCTTCTGATTTACTTCCACATCCAACTAATGCCCCCAATGCTATTACTAATGTTAAAATTAATGATAAAAGTTTTTTCATTTTTACCTGCCCCTTCCTTTTTTATTTATATAAATCAAATGATGATAAAAAGCTTTTTGCTCTTTCAGTTTTTGGATTTTCAAAAAATTCTTTTGGAGAAGATTCTTCTACTATTTTCCCTTCCTCCATAAACACAATTTTATCTGCCACATGTTTTGCAAATTCTAATTCATGAGTAACTACAACCATAGTCATTCCATTTTGTGCAAGTTCTAATAATACCATTAAAACTTCTCTAACCATTTCTGGATCTAATGCTGCTGTAACTTCATCAAAAAGCATTATCTCCGGATTCATGCACAAAGCTCTAACTATTGCAATTCTCTGTTTTTGACCTCCTGAAAGTTCTCTTGGATATGCATATTTTCTATTAAATAATCCTACTCTTTTTAAAAGTTCATCAGCTTGTTTTTCAACCTCTTCTTTACTTCTATTTTGAGCCTTAGTCGGCCCAAGCAAAATATTATTTATAACATTCATATGAGGAAATAATTCATAGCTTTGAAACACCATTCCTATTGTTCCTCTTACCTTCTCAAATTCTACCTCTTTACCTAAAATCCCATAATTGTTTAAGATGATTTCTCCTCCAGATATATCTTCTAAGCCATTTAAGCATCTTAAAAATGTACTTTTACCACAACCTGAAGGTCCCAAAATTACTACTACTTCGCCTTTTTTAACTTCTAAGTCTATCCCTTTTAATGCTTCTATTTCTCCATATTTTTTCTTTATATTTTTTACATTAAGCAATATTTCTTCACTCATAAAATCCCCCCTAGTTTAGTTTTTTCTCTAATGCCTTTGCTCCCAATGATATTGGGAAACAAATTAAAAAGTATATTATAAGCAATAGTCCATAAATCCAAAAAGATGCTAGTGGCTCTGTTAAGACTGTTCTTTCTATAATTTGCTGTCCAACTTTTACTAAATCAACTGCACCTATTAAAGTCATTAATGTTGTAGTTTTAATCATTCTAGTGCTTAAATTAATAATACCTGGCAGAACTCTTCTAATACTAATTGGAATAATAATGTACTTATAAGTTTGTATCTTATTCAAAGATAATGCCTTTGATGATTCATAATATATTTTAGGAATAGAAGTAATTGCCCCTCTTACTAGATCTCCAATTTCTGCTGTTCCCCATAAAGTAAAAACAATATATCCAACTATTGCAGATTCTAAATGAACATTTAAAAATGTAGGTACTCCAAAGTAAAAAATAAATAACCACACCATTAATGGAATTATTCTTATACTCTCTAAATATATAGTTGATATTACCTTTACAAACTTTCTTTTACTTGTCATAATTATTCCAAATATAACTCCTAATATAGTTGATAAAACAACAGATACAATAGCTACATTTAATGTTACCAATAACCCCTCCATGAGTCTTTTCATGTTATCTATATTAAAAATTATATTATCTGCCAAATTCTCCATATCTTAACCTCCTCTCTAATATCCTACTGATTATTGAAATAGGAAGTAATATTATAAGATAAAATATCACAACTAATATTAATGCTTCATTTGTTTTATAGTACATTCCTATAACATCCTTAGTAACAAACATAAGCTCTGCAACAGCTATTGACCCTATAATAGATGTTTCTTTTACTAAGAAGATACAATTAGCTACTATGGATGGAATTGATATAGAAAAGCTCATTGGCATCACTATATATGTTAAAATCTGTGTTTTCCTTAAGCCTAAAGCTTGTCCACTTTCTATTTGTGCTTTGGCAACTGCATCTATTCCACCTCTAAAGGATTCTGCCATATAAGCTCCACCTAAAAATGATAAACCTATTACTCCACAAGTAAATCCACTTAAGGTTACTCCTATCTTAGTTAATCCATAATAAAGAAAAAATACTTGTATTAATAATGGTGTATTTCTTGAAAACTCTATATATACTTTTGATATTATATTTAGCAATTTTATATTAAAATATCTAGCCACTTCTATTATTAATCCAATTAGAATAGACAATATAATCGATATAATTGCTAATTTTATAGTGACGATTGTTGCCTGAAAAAAATGTGGTAAACTACTGATAATAAAATTGAAATCTAACTCCATAAAATCCCCCTAAATCTTATAACTCAATATGCACTTTCTAAACGATAAAGCAACTTAAACATATTAAAACCTTAACCCTATCAAAATTTATATTAAATTTAAATATAATATTCCTAATGTAATTTATATAAATAAAAAACTTCCTCCCTTACAACTTTATAAGAGACGAAGTCATACTCCGCGGTTCCACTCTAATTGAACATAGTTCCACCTTAAAAATTCGCTATAAACGGCGATCCGTTAAAATACTACTTATATTTCACATTTTAAACTCCGAAGTGCAATTCATATATTACTTTGCTAAAGGATCTCAGCAATTCCTTCTCTCTGTAAGCATTATTAATATACTACTTTCTTCATCTTAGCTTTTCCTACTATTCCGATATGTTTAATTAAATTATACCCTCTTGGTTTTATTTGTCAATACGTATTATTTATTTCTACCATTTTATTTTTAACATTTTACCCCATTATTTTTTGTTTCTATATTTTTATTACTAATATTTTATTTCAATGTATGTTTATATAATTAAATTGTTCACGTGTATAGAATAAAAATTATAAAAAGCTATTTAAAGAAAAACTTTTTATAACTTAAACCCAAAATAAAAGAGCTGCCAAAAGGCAACTCTTTATTTTAAATTAATTGTTTTTATGGGATTAAAAATAAATCGATTAATCTTTTATCTTTTATTTCCTATAAATACTACTCCTAGAGTTCCTGGTCCACCATGAGTCCCTATTACTGCACCTATAGAATTAATGATAATATCTTTAACCTTAACTTCATCAAGTATCATTCTTTTTACATCTTCAGCATCTTCTAAACAATCTGCATGACATATAAATACTACTTGATCCTCCGGGTTTATTGCTTTTTCTTTTAATTGCTGAACTAAAGATTTTAAAGCTTTCTTTCTTCCCTTTATTTTATCTCCTGGTATAACTTTTCCATCATCATCTATTTTTAAAGTTGGTTTTATTCCAAGTAATCCTCCTACTGCTGCTACTGTACCTGAAATTCGTCCACCTCTTTTTAAGTGATTTAAATCATCTACAGTAATTGCATGAATAACTTTCTTTTTAATAGATTCTATATACTCTACAATTTCATTAATATCTATATTATTTTTTATCATTTCATTTGCTTTATAAACTAAAGAACCTTCTCCAAGAGATACACTTAATGAATCAATAACTTTTATATTCGCCTCTGGATATTCTTCTAAAATCATCTCTTTAGCAGTATAAGCACTATTATAAGTTCCACTTAGTGCCGAAGATAATCCTATATAAATTATCGACTCTCCTTGCTCTACATACTTCTTAAATACTTCTAAAAAAGTTCCAACATTTACTTGAGTCGTAGATGGCATTGCACCTTCTTTTATCATTTTATAAAAATCTTGGTGCTTTAAAGTTTGTCCTAGATCATCAGGTATAAATTCTCCATTTATATTAACCATAAGTGGTACTACTTCTATATTGTTTTGTTTAATATAATCTAAAGGCAAATCACATGCTGAATCAGTTATAAGTCTAACTTTCATAATATTCAACTCCTACAATTACTTTCGTTTTAGTAATTGATATTATACATTCAAATTTTTTCATTGTCAAATCCTTTGAATATCAAAATATTCTATAGATATATATTACCTTTATTGTCAACCCAAAAGTAAGTCAGTAAAGGATGATATACATCTCTAATATACTAAACAATATAATTCGTTAGCCCTTAAATTTGCAAATTTCTTATGTATTTTAAATTAAATAAACTATGCATACATAATAACAATAATTAATAAAAATTTTTTAATTACTAAACAGTTCCTTACTTAGATTAGTGCTAAAATTCGTCCCATGTTGTCTTAACTTATTACTAAACATTATAATTTTCTTTTCTGGTTCAGTATAAGGAATTCTAAAAGGATGATTATAATGCATATAATTTACTATATTTGTTCCAGCTAAAGATTCTTGAGTAATATCTATTTTATAGAAAATATACCCTCTTTGTTTTTGAGATTTATAAGGATAATTTATAGCACCTGTAATTTTTTCTTCTTGCCTTTCATCTCCAAATATATCCCTACTTGTAACCATTCCACCATTTAACCTAGGTATTTCAGCTGAATAATTAACCCCATCTTTTTCATATAATAATCTTCCATTTATAACTTTTAAAGGTCTTGTGTTACTTATATCAAAACCATCTTGCCAATAAGGTCCTTCTTCCCCCCAGTTAAAATATTCAATTGCATACATTTCATTACCATAAAGTTCAAAAAATATAGTTGTTACTTGAACATCAATTCCAAAATCATTTAAAATAGAATTAAATTTTAAATCTTCACTAAAAGTTTCAATATTTATTAAATTTTTAAGTTTACTAATATCCTCGTCTTCTATATCCTTAACAATTTCTATTGGGACGCCTTTATCAATCAGCGTATTTCTAAATCCAAATTCCTTAACAGAAATAACCTCACTTGAATCTAGACTAATATGATTAGAAAATACACAACAAACTCCAACTACAAAAGTAGAAAATAGCATATATGTATAAGTAAGCTTTTTCTTATTAAGTATTTCAATCTTCCTCGAATCTATGTAAATAATAGCTTCAATGTCGTAACTTAATTTATATAAGGATTTAAATATATAAAAGTAATAAATAATTATTGGAATAGATATAACCCAAATTTGTCCTAATTCTGTTAATGCACAAATAATAATTACAATTCTCCAAATAATTATCCTTAAAATAATATCTTTTTTTAAGATAACTCCTGATTCCTGAAAAATTTTCTTTAAACCTAATCTAAAAATAACAAGAAAACTTAATTGAAAAACTGTAGATACAAATGCTAATATACCAATACCTTTAACGTTAACATTTAATGGTGTATTTAAATATATCAAATTTAACACTCGAAATATCATATTTATTATGGAAAAGATCCAAGCTAAGTTAAGAGATTTATTTTCCTTTCGCAAGTTGTGAAATCCAATATATAAAAGTACTGCTCCTATACACGGTAAAATATATTGTAAATAAAAAAAATCAAAAGTAATTAAAGTAAACATGAAGCCAATTGTAATATTTTTCATAGATTCATACCAGAAGCTTTTTAAATTTGATTCTTCTAAAACTATTGATTCACCCTTAAAATATTGCTCTATAAATTTCGTTTTTCCCATCTCCTTTATTTCTAAATTTCATGATTAATATAATTCCAAATAGTATTCTTTTAGAATCTATCACTCAAAATTAATTATATCATATTTATACCAAATATTGTTTTATTATCCAGATAACTTACTTATTTATATTTAATTATGTATAAATTTAAATTGTTTTTGCTAATAGAAATTTAGAATGCAGGGATACTTTCATATAATAATTAATAATGGAAAATATCATAGAGCTTTTAAAAGATATGGTTACAAAAATTAACGTAACTGATTCAATAATTGATTCCACCTTAAGACTACCTACTGAAGAAATACCTTTTTATTGCTTTGATAACACTCTATAAATTTGACTTCTTAAATTTTAACAAAAGTAAAAGGACACTCCTTTATAGTGAGTGTCCTTTTACTTTTTATTCTTATTACTTATTTACTATTAAACATTCTCCAGTCATTTCTTCTGGTTTTGAAAGACCCATTTCATTTAACATAGTAGGAGCTATATCTGCTAGCTTACCTTCTTTTAATGTTCTTCCTTCAGTTCTGTTTGAAACCCAAATGAATGGAACTGGATCTGTAGTATGTGCTGTAAATGGATTTCCTGTTGAGAAATCTATCATAGTTTCTGCATTACCGTGGTCAGCAGTTATAAATAAAGTTCCGTCTTTTTCTAGAATCTTATTTGCAACCTTTCCTAAGCATTCATCTACAACTTCAATAGCTTTTACAGCTGCTTCCATTACTCCTGTATGTCCAACCATATCTGGGTTAGCATAGTTTAGAATAATCATATCATACTTATCTTCATTAATTCTATTAATTAATTCTTCTGTTACTTCATAAGCACTCATTTCTGGTTTTAAGTCATAAGTAGCAACCTTAGGTGATGCTATAAGAGCTCTATCTTCACCTGGATTTTCCTTTTCAACTCCACCATTAAAGAAAAATGTAACGTGAGCATATTTTTCTGTTTCTGCAATTCTTAATTGATTTAAGCCATGATTTGAAACATATTCTCCTAAAGTATTGTTGATGCTTTCTGGTCTATATGCAACATTAACTCCTTCTAAAGTTTTATCATATTGAGTCATTGTTACAAATGTTAAGTTTAAAGTTTCTCTTTTAAATCCTGCAAACTCTTTATCATTTATTGCTCTAGTTATTTCTCTAGCTCTATCTGGTCTAAAGTTAAAGAATATTACTGAATCTCCATTTTTAATCATTCCATTTGAATCTACAACAGCAGGTAATACAAACTCATCTGTTTTATTATCGTGGTATGATTTTTCTATTGCTTCTACTGCTGAAGCTGCAATTTCACCTTTTCCAAGTACCATTGCATTGTAAGCAAGTTCAACTCTTTCCCATCTATTATCTCTATCCATTGCATAGTATCTTCCTGCAACAGTAGCTATCTTACCTACACCAATTTCCTTCATGTAGTTTTCTAGTTCTATTATAAAATCTTTTCCTGATGATGGTGGAACGTCTCTTCCATCCATGAAGCAGTGAACATATACATTTTGTAATCCAGCTTCTTTAGCTAGCTTTAATAATCCTTTTAAGTGATCTATATGTGAGTGAACTCCACCATCTGATAATAATCCCATTAAGTGAAGTGCTGCATTATTTTCTTTAGCATTGTTAACAGCAAGAGTTAATGCATCATTTTTGAAGAATCCACCTTCACTAATTTCTTTAGTTATTCTAGTTAATTCTTGGTATATAATTCTTCCTGCACCTATATTTAAATGACCAACTTCTGAGTTACCCATTTGTCCATCTGGTAATCCAACATATAATCCACTAGCTTGTAATTGAGTGTGTGGATATTTTTCCATTAATCCACTAAAGTTTGGTTTATTAGCTGCTTCAACAGCATTTCCATCTGACTTTGGAGCTATTCCAAAGCCATCTAATATCATTAACATTACAGGTTTCTTCGCCATAATTCCCTCCAAATTTTTATCAAAATCTATATTTGACAATATTCTAATATTATCTTTCTTAATTTATATCTATATTATACTATAATTAGTGACTTTAAACAATAAAAGCACCGACTAGGTAAACCTTTGCAGAAAATTATTTTAATCCGTAAAAAGCATATTATAGAAAACTTTCTAAAAATTTAAAATTTTGTTGCTATATAATATTTTATTCTCTTTATATTAGATAGAGAGTTATTTACTTTTAATGAAATCCGTATTTATATTAATGATATAGAGATATATTACATTTATTTCCCCATTATTATAAGCTCTGAAATTGCAAATTCCTCTTTATTATTAAACTCTATAATAATTTCCTTTGTATTAGCCTCATCAAAAGAAATTATAGTAGCTTCTCCAGGTAATTTGGATAAATTAGAATCTATCCCTTTAAAAACTTTATCTTTTGAAACCTCTATTTTCTTTATATCCGGTCTTTTGCTTTCTTCAATATTACCATATATAAGTATATCTGTAGCTTTTATTTCCTCTTTCAATTTTATAATTAGTTTACTTTTTCCCTTACCGGTCCATTCATAATTTTCAAAATTCTTATGGTAAACTATTTCTCCATCGTATAATAGTTTTACATCTTTTTCTGATTGACCTTCTACTTCTATAGATTCTATTAAATCATTTAGATTATTGCTGCTTCCAGTTCCTGATGGTAAAGGTTGAGGTGTTACGCTTGGACCATTGATATACATTGTTCCATCATCTCTAAATCCTATTTTATCTATATTTATTGTTCTTCTACTACCTCCAGCTTCTGGATCCATATGTGTATGATACACTGAATATATTTCCTTCTCATCTTTTGATTTTATAACAGAATTATGACCTGAACCTGAAACATGAGTCCACTCTATTTCGCTTGTTAATACTGGATTATTTTCATATTTTTCAAATGGTCCTA
The DNA here is from genome assembly GCF_015555225.1 of Clostridium sp. D46t1_190503_E9. Lineage (NCBI taxonomy): Bacteria > Bacillati > Bacillota > Clostridia > Eubacteriales > Clostridiaceae > Clostridium > Clostridium sp. D46t1_190503_E9. Next base: position 130,543 of record NZ_JADNKB010000010.1, on the reverse strand, counting down.
ATGGATTATCAGAAACAGCATACCCTAAAGAATATAATTTATCCCAGTATGGATAAGCAGAGTACATTAAATAATATTTATTATTTTCTTTTAAAATTGTTGGCCCTTCATTCCAAGCCCATTCTCCAGGGATATCTTCCCACACCTGCTCTGGAGTAGTTAGTGATACTGGGTCTCCTTTAAAAGTTACCATATCATCATTTAATTCTGCGCCATATATTTGACTAACATTTTTACCATTTACGACATTTGTTGAACAATCTTTAACATAATAAAGATACATTTTATTATCATCCATAAGTATATTAGCATCAATAACAGCAAATTCTTCCCCTATTATAGGTCTATTTGTTATATCTTCAAAAGGTCCATATGGTTTATCACTAACAGCAACCCCTAATCCAAGATTTTTTGTTTCCTTATCTCTAGCAGTATAGTACAAATAATACTTACCATTTTTATAATATACCTCAGGAGCCCAATAATCTCTATTGGACCAACTTTCCCTCTTAGCCATATATGCAACTCCAACTTCTTTCCAAGTAATTAAATCATCTGATTCCCAAGTTAGATATCCAGATGCTTGAATTCTATCACTTGTTCCGTATGCATAATATTTTCCCTCTTCAGTCCTTAACACAAAAGGATCTGCTATTAAATCTATATTTTGTGGATTTGTATAAAACTTACTTTTGTCATAATTATCAACTGTAACCTGTGTAAACTCATTACTGCTTTTTTCACAACTAATTAAATTTCCAAACATTCCTCCAATCATACAAGTTACTAATATTTTTCTATATTTTTTCATTTTTACCTCCACAACTATTATTTATATATGTTAAGCTATATAAATATTGCTTCTCTCACCCTTAAGAGATACTGTAAAAATTCTATTATTTAATTTTTAAGTTTTTAATATAAATCTTTGAGCTATCTCCTCTAAATCCGATTTTTCCGTGAGTATATATATCCATATCATCATAAGATAGCACTTCCTTATCATTAAGCTTAACAATTATTGTATTTTCTTTAATGGATATTTCAAAGTTGTTGAATTCTTTTGGATTTATTTTAACTTCCTTGCTTATCAATTCTCCTCTTCCGTAATTTAATTTATACAATGTTAATTTTTCTTCTTGAACTTGTAGATAATATCCAAATAAAGAATCACTCACTTGCTCTTTATATACAGATTCATTTGTTGCATTAAAGTAAATTCCAACATCATTAATTACATTCCCTAGAGCAAAATCAACAGATAATGACTGAATTTTATATTCATCATTTCCATAAAAAGCTCTATTTATTTCATCTCCCATGTTTTCAGTTGCATCATTTAAACTTGTCCATCCCGATATTAAATTCCATTCAGTATCGCTTGGTACTTTGTATAAATTATTTTCATACTTTACCTTTGTATTAACCTTGTAAATATCTAGACTTTCAATATTTAGTGCACCTTCTCTTAACTTTAACTCTATTTGATGATAACCCTTAGTTAATTTCATTTCTCCTAAATTTCTTTTAAACCACTCATTGCCATTTTCATTTCCATCTATAGTACCTGTTAAGGCTTTTTTCCCGTCAACTAGTACATCTACTTTCCCATTTATATCAGCGCTCTTTACGATTGCATCCACTCCGTAGTTGTAACCTTCTTTTATATTTACGTTATATATTACTGATTTACCTTTTTCATTTAATGTAATTGCCGAAATATTATCTTTATAGTCTACTGTAGGTATTTCATAATCACTTCCATTATAGTGCACTGTATCTATAACACCTGGAATAGGTTTAACAGTCTTACTATCACTTGTCCCAAATGATTCATTAGTAAATGCTAAAAATGAATAATTTGCTGAATCATTTTCGTATTTATACCCGATTGCACCTTCTTTAAATCCACTATTAGTAGTTAATACCTTTATATTATCTATAAGTATTTCCATTTTATCTTCTTTATTTTTTATCCTTATAGTATGCATTTTACTGAAATCAAATTTATATGGTAACGTATTCTCACTAATCAATGATTCATTGCCATTTTCTATTGATTTCATATACACTTTATTAGCCTTGATATCTATATTAATTTCTCCATAATTTTTACTGTCTTTATATGACGTAACTATACACACATTGCCATCTTTTACATCTGAAAAAGAAAATTCAGCTGTAAATGTATCACCGGTTTCATCATTTGAAACAATAAATTTTTCTTCTCCTTCATTTATATTTTTCATTTTATTATCTATATCATTATTTACCCATGTATAAAATTGAGGCATATTAGGACTTGGTTGTTTAAAATTCGTAGGTCCAAAAACAGACATTTTCTCACCATTAAAAGCTAACCTATCTATATTCAACTTTCTTAGTGGAAAGCCTTTTTGACCCACTAAATTATGATATGCTATATAATAAGAATCTAAATCTGGACCTAAAACACTCGAGCTGTGTCCTAATGCATTAAATTCTTCTGAAGTATTAATTAATATAGGATTATTAATTCCTTCTTTATAGCCAGTAACAGGAGATTCCATTGATGTTGAGTAATTAACTCTATATCCAGTACTTTTAACATGATTCCCTGTATAAGTCATATAATATATGTCATCTCTTTTTATAACACTAGGGCCCTCTGTCCACCAATTCATAAATGTATTATCAACGACTTTATTTTCTTCTACTTCAGTTGGAGATTTCATAGGTGCTGCTATTATACCCTTAGGTGATGCATAATAAAAATACCACTTAGCATCATCATCTATAAAAACACTACCGTCTATACTCATACCAATATTATCTGATATTAATTTAAATGGACCTGTAGGCGAATCACTTTGTAATACATAATGTCCTTTACCAGCTGGAGAAGTATACATATAAAAATATCCATCCCAATATATCACTTCTGGAGCATATGCACCTAAAGTTTTCTTTTCATTTGTGACTAGTCCCTCATAGTTCCAATCCACTAAATTATCCGAACTCCAACATTTTACTCCTACATTATAATCATGAGTCGATACGTATAAATAATATCTTCCATCATACCTTAAGATATATGGATCCCCTATTCCATACTCATCTTCCCATTCATCCTCTAAAGTAAAACTATTTAAATATTCATTTTCTACGTTAATATTATTCTTATTATCTGCATATTTTGATGTACATCCTGTCATTAGCACTGTTGTAATCAACAAACTCATAGTTAACCTCCTCATAATCTCCTCCATATAAACTATTATTTTTCATCTATATTTTTAAGAATAATAAGAACACTAATGCTACTAGTAGTAGGAATTCAGATCACTCTGAAAATCTCCTTAATAAAATAGCATTAACTATTATTCATATCAATATAATCACTCTTACCACTTCCACTTTGATAGCTATTTCAGAAATACAAAAAGCCAGATATGTTTTAAATACATCTTTCAATATATTTTTATACACTCTAGCTATGACTTTAAGTAAAAAGTCTCAAAAACTGATTATTATGAGCTATTATAATTAAAATTACTAATATCCATATAAATAAATCTATACTTTTATATCTCATAGTTGCTCTTAATTACTTTTTAGTTTACTGATCCATTATTAATTTTTAAAATAGCTTTATTTTTAGATAACATAATTACTCCTGAAACCATAAATATAATTGCTGAAATGAAATCCATAAAGAAGTAAGAAATTATTGAACAAACAATAAACCAAATTCCTTTCCCTTTTTCAATCATATTATTTTTAGTTTTTTTATAAATACACAAATTTATTAATCCCATAGCTATAAATAGAAATCCTATAGTAGTTGTCACTATATAAACATTATCTAATAGTAATTGAATAGATGTAATATCCATTTGCGAAATATCTTCTAGTCCTACTCCTTTAGTTTTTATATACGTTGCATAAATAAATATAGTAGTTATTCCAGATAGTATTTGCCATATTGAACCTATAAGAATCATATTTCTTTCAAGATTTCTATTTAATACTTTCATAATTATGCCTCCAATTTCCAATATATAGATTAGTGTAATTAGTATTTATAAACACTAATTACACTAACTTATCTTAAATAGATATTAACTTTACTTAATATCAGGTGTCCATTTCCCTTCATTTATTGCCTTTATAATACTTAAGTCTACTTTTGGCTCTCTAGCATAAGTTAGTAAGCCATTTATTTCTTGTTCTACATCAGTTACTTGAGTATAACAAAATCCTTGAATTAATTTCGATTTTAGCATTGGAGATATTACGTTATAATATCTTAAAATGAAATCTTCATCGGATGTTGCTGCGGAATATCCCCAGCCTTCCCATTCACTTTTTTGATAAGAAATTCCACCCATTTCTGAAATAATTATAGGTTGTCCTTCATATCCCCATTCTTTAGCAAACATACCTCTTCCAGAGTGTTTTGTCTTTAGGATATTATCTAAGCAAGAATATCTCTCTGTTAAAACTTCATTTCTATATTCATAATCATGAATTGTAAGAAGATCTGTTTTTGTATGTTCCCATCCATCATTAGAAATAACAGCTCTTGTTTGATCTAAAGACTTTGTTAACCAATACATAGCAGCTGAATGAGCCTGCTGATCTTTATTATTCATTATTGAATCTACACCCCAAGACTCATTTAGAGGAGTCCATGCAACTATTGAAGGATGATTATAATCTCTTTCTATCATTTCAATCCACTCATTATTTAACATCTTAACATATCTTCTTGAATAAACATATGCATTAGCCATTTCTCCCCAAACTAGTAAACCTAATTTATCTGCCCAATATAAAAATCTTGGATCTTCTATCTTTTGATGTTTTCTCACACCATTGAATCCCATTTCCTTGCATAATTTGATATCTTTAACGAAATCTTCATCTGTTGGTGCTGTAAGTAATGATTCTTCCCAATATCCTTGATCTAGTAATAATTTTTGGTAATAAGGTCTATTATTTAGCATAAAGACCCCATCTACTATCTCTACTTTTCTTAATCCAAAATATGATTTAACTGTATCAATGATAGCATTTTTCTTGTAAACACTAAACTTAATATCAAATAATATTGGGTTTTCTGGACTCCAAGCCAAGGATTCATGATGATTCCAATCTAATGTTAATTCTTGATTTAATCCAAAAGCTCTCTTTTCTCTTCTACTCATTAAAGCTATTCTATCATTAACTACTACTGTGTCTTTAACTGATATTTCTACCCCTAATGAAGTTTCAGTAATATCACCTTCAAATTCATATTCAACTAAAACTGTCTTTTTATCTAAATCAGGAGTAAGCCACACTTTTTTCAAATACGTTTCACTTACAGGCTCTATCCAAACAGATTGCCAAACTCCTGTTGTTCTAGTATAGAATATTCCATGTGATTCTTTTCTCCAAAATTGTTTTCCTCTTGGTAGTTCTAAATCAGTTGCATAATCCTCAACTCTTAGAACAATTAAATTATCTTTTTCTTTTATAACACTTGTTATATCTACCGAAAAAGGTACATGTCCACCTTCATGTGTAAATAAATGCTCACCATTTACCCATAAATCTGTTTTATAATCAACAGCGCCAAAATGTAATATATTACTTTTATTTTTCATAACTTCATCTAAGTCAAAACTTTTTGAATACCATACTATATCATGAAATTCCTTAATATTTATTCCTGAAAGCTCAGTCTGATAAGCGTAAGGAACTAATATACTCTTACCTAGTTTGGGATTCTTGTGCCACTCATCCTTTATTCCTATATTATTATCATCAAAATCAAATCCCCACTCCCCATTTAAATTGATCCAATCTTCTCTTACGAATTGTGGACGTGGATATTCATTTCTTGGTATATTAACTGTCATATCTATTCCTCCTAAATTTTAACCTTTAACTCCTGATTGTAAAGACAATCCTTCCATAAAATACTTTTGTGCTACTAAATATAATAATAAAGTAGGTAAAATTGCTAATACTGTTACAGCCATTAAATGAGCTACTTTTATACTAAATCCTACTTGTAATGTTCTTAATCCTGCAGTCAATGTTAATTTCGCTGTATCATTCATAATAATTGTTGGCCATAAGAAATCATTCCATGAACCTGTAAATGAGAATAATCCAACTATTATTAATATTGGCTTACATAATGGCAATATAATCCTAGTATAGATTTTCCATGTACTTGCACCATCAACTCTTGCTGACTCATCATATTCTTTTGGAATACCCATCATAAATTGCCTAATTAAAAATATATTAACGACACCTCCAAGTCCAGGAAATATTAATGCCCATAATGTATTTACCCAATTTAAGGTATCCATTATTTTATATAAAGGAATCAAATTTACAACTGATGGAAACATCATTGTCATTAATAAAAATCCAAAAATCGCATTTTTCCCTTTAAATTCTAATCTTGAATATGCATAAGCTGCCATTGAGCTAATTAACACTGCCAAAATTGTATGTGTTACAGAAACAAAAAGTGAGTTACCAAACCACTTAATTATTGGTGTAACTGTTGTATCTGATAATACATCAATATAGTTTTCAACTACCCACTTTGCAGGTAAGAGACTAAATCCAGTTGTTTGTACTTCTACTTCAGACTTAAATGATGTCAAAATAGACCAAACTAATGGCGTAATCCATACTATAGCAAGCACTAAAACTAATAAAAAGCATGCTATTTTTCTATAATTAAACTTTTTCTTTTTTAGTTTATGCTCCATATTATTTTCCTCCTTCACTTAAGTTATAGGTAGCACTGGCAGTTTTCCTTTTAGCTTTATTTAATTTCTTATTCATTTTTCTTTGCTTTTTAGCTAAAACTTCATCTTTATCTCTTGATATAATTGATTGTAAAATACAAATAAATAAAATACATATACCAAGCATTACAGCCATTGCTGAAGCCATACCTGCTAATGAACTTCCTTGTCCAAATCCTAATTCTCTTATGTACATTAATAGAACTCTATTAGCTCCATTTGGTCCACCATTATTGAACATAAGAGGTTGTCCATATATATTAAATTGTGCAATAGTTGTCATAACTAACGTATATAAAATTTGATTTTTTATTGATGGAAGAGTAATTTTAAAGAATTGTTTTAAGGTTCCAGCTCCATCTATAGATGCTGCCTCATAATAATCAGTAGGTACACTTGCAATAGCTGCTTGATATATTACCATATTACTACCAATACACCACCAAACAGTTATTATAATTAGTGCTATCCAATACCAAGGGAAAGTACTCCCCCAGTTTACATCTGATTTAGTAATATTATTAACTAGTCCAAAAGTTTTATTAAACATAAAATTCCATGCTAACATTACTGCTGAAATAGAAAGTAATCCTGGAACATAAAATACAGATTGAAAAAATTTATAACCTTTAGGCTTAGTATTTAAAAGAACAGCGAATAATAATGGAATTGCTATACAGAAAGGAATTGTTAAAACTGAAAAAGTAAAAGTATTTTTCAATCCATTCCAAAACTGTTCATAAAAAACAGAGTCGCTATTCACTAATATTTCATAGTAATTCTTGAAACCTACCCATTGCGGTGCTGAGTATATATCCCATTTAGTAAATGAAACATATATTCCAACCACAGCTGGAATTAAAAAGAATAGAACAAAAAGAATTAAATGTGGTGCTATAAATGAATATGGTGCTAAATCTCTCTTTTTACTCATATTTACCTCCTTTAGGATATTTTATTTAGGATCTTTAGTTATAATATTAGCTAAAGATCCTAATTGTTTAACTATTATGCACTTTTAATTAAGTAATACATTTTTAATAACTTATAATTGTACCCTAATTATTTAACTATTGTGCCATCTGAATCTTTTCACTAGCTTCTTTTTGCATTGCTGCAGCAGCTTCCTCAGGAGTCATTCTTCCAAAGCAAGCTTCAAATACAACCTTGTCTAAAGCTTCAACAACGTTTCCATAGTATTTATAATCATATATCTTTAATTTATTTGCGTCTTCTAATACAAATGCTTGAGGCATAGCTTTGAATTCTTCATTTTCTCTAATCGCATAATTAGCTGGTACTTGTCCTGCTTTAGCCCATTCTAAACTATTTTCACCAATCCAATTTATAAACTCCATAGCTCCCTTTGCTTTTTCATCTGTCATTTTATCATTCTTAAGCATTACAAATTGATGTGAAGAACTCCAATCTTTTGGATTATTTTGATCCATTGTTACCATATGTGTCATTCCCCAGTCTATATCTATACCCTTAAGTGAATTTTGCATCCATATTCCTTCTGGCCAAAATACCAACTGGCCTGCTCTAAATAATTGACCTGGATCATCCCCATCTTGGCTAGCTATTTTATCATTTACTAAACCATTTAACTCTGTAAATATTTTTTTAGCTTCTGGAGAATCAAGATTAACTTCTTTTCCATCTTTTGATATATCTCCATTTAATTGAGCTAAATAAGATAAATATTGAACTCTCATCCAAGTTAAACCTAAAGTTGGTATATTGTCAGCTGCTGATTTTTTTCCAACTTCTTTTACTTCATCAAGAGTTATAATTCCATCATCTAATACATTAGGCCCATACTTAGCCAAAAGATCTTTATTATAATAAGTAACAAATGAATGTACATCTAGAGGAATACTATATTGTTCATTATTTATAGTTCCCATTTGCCATGCATTTTCAACATAATTTGATTCTTTTATTACTCCACTTGCCTCAATATATTTATCTAACGGTTGAAGTAAATTTTGTTCTGCGAATAAAGCAAGTCTCTCAGCATGAACTATAGTTACATCAGGTACATCCTTACCTGATCCAACTACTGTTGGTATTTTTGTATATAAGTCATCTCCTTCAACAGGCATATGTTTTACTTTATATTCAGGATTTGTTTTATTATACTCATCTATCATTCTAGTCATATTTTCTCCATCAGCTCCAGTGAAAACTGACCAGAATACTATTTCTTTTTTCCCACCAGAATTACTATTTGATGAGCTTCCTTTTGAATTACCACAAGATATTAAACCCAATGATAAGATTCCAGCTAAAATAACACTTAAAACCTTTTTCCTTTTCATAAAATCCTCTCCCTTTTAAAACATTTTTTTTGTTTAATTTCAAATTTATTATATCATTCAATTTATACGTTTTCAATAACTTTTAGAAGTTTTTTCTATTATTTTTGTTTCAATAACTCTTTTTTTATTCCATTTTCAACTCTTTTAAAGTATTTAAAACATTTTTTCTGTTTTAAATTGCTTATAATCATAATTTAATTGTAATTTATTTCAGATTATTTGTTTTAATGCATTTGTTTAATTTCACTTGACATGATATAATTTATATAGATATTCTCATATATCTTCAACAAGATTTTACTCTTTATATAACATTTTTATAATCAAGAAAGGAATTTTAAAATGAAAAGCTTATCTATAAATTTTAATGATATTGATAAAATGGCTTCTTACGCCAAAGCTCTATCATCGGAAGATAGAATAAAAATCTTAAAAATAACCGCTAATAGCAATCCCACAGTTAACGAACTTGCAGAAGCACTATCAATCCCAATTTCAACCACCGCAATGCATGTAAAAGTTTTAGAAGAATGTGGGCTAATATTAACAAGATTGGAACCAGCTGTAAGAGGAACTAAAAAAGTTTGTTTTAGAAATGTAGATGATATTTTTATAGATCTCAATCTTCAAGCTGAGGAAAATAAGCACAGATGCCACTATATAAATATGCCAATAGGTTCTTATGTAAACTGTGAAATTAATGGAACTTGCGGCATGGCTAATGAAAATTCTCATATCGGAATTTTAGATAATCCTCAAACCTTCTATTATCCAGATCGCTATACAGCACAAATTATCTGGTTTGAGCAAGGATTCTTAGAATACCGTTTTCCATTAGATATATTATCTTTCGGAGATTTAACCAGTTTTGATTTGTCTTTTGAATGTTGTTCTGAAGCTCCATCTTACAATTCATACTGGCCATCTGATATAACCGTATGGATGAATGATATAGAATTACATACCTGGACTTCCCCAGGTGATTTTGGAGGAAGATCAGGAAAGTTAAACCCAGGATGGTGGCCTCATAGTTCTACACAATATGGACTTTTAAGATCTTACAAAATAGATAATTCAGGAACATATTGTGATGAAACTTTAGTTTCATCAGTTACTTTAAAAGATTTAGAAGTTACTAAAACCCCTTACTTAACAGTAAAAATAGGAATAAAAGAAGATGCCGAAAACTCAAGAGGAATAAATCTATTTGGAGAAAAATTTGGAGATCATCCTCAATCTATATTATTAGGAATTGAATACGACTCTAAAATATAATTCTAAATATACTCCTAAATATAATATAAATAAAACCGTAGTTAAAGAATTGCAGAATACTTTAACTACGGTTTCTTATTTATAACAAATTAAGTAATATTTAAATACATTATCTTTTTTATAATTCCCTCTATCATTTCATCTATTCAACTACAAATTTATAACTAGTTTCACTAGAATACGTTTCACCAACTTTAAGAATAGAATCTTCTATAAATAAATTAGATTTCCCAATAGGAATATTCTGTGTTTCAAGGCAAACAGCATCTTTAACTTCAATATCTCTACCTATAGATAACTTACCTTTGCTAATATAATTACCACTATAAACTACAACCCCACTGCAATTAGTAGAAACTAAAAGACCTCTACCAGATTCTTCATCATAAAGCTCTACTCTATTTTCTGTTTTTACACCATCTTTGAATTTGAAAAAATGGTCATATCCCTTTGTAATATTAAGTTGATAATAGTCTCCATAAATATCTTGTCCAATTTTCTTAGGTGTAGTAAAGTCAAATGGTGTATTCATAACATTAATCATTTTTCCAGTAACTATAGATTCATCATCTAGCTCAGTAAATTCTTCAGCCTGTATTTGCAAAATATGATCAGTAATCTTCCTTTTACAATTACCACTTAAATTAAAATAGCTATGATTAGTCATATTTAATATTGTGGTTTTATCAGATATTCCTTTATAATAGAGTTTAAGTTCATTATCATTATTTAACAAATAGCAAACTTCAATATCAACCTTGCCAGGAAATCCCGCTTCACCATCTTCGCTTATAAAATAAAATTTAACACCAATAAATTCTTCTTCCTTAATTGTTTCAAACTCAAACTTTTTAATATTAAAACCATTATATCCACCATGAAGAGTATTATTACCATCATTTTTATCTAATTCATATTCTACTTCATCAATCTTAACTTCAGCTCCACCTATTCTTCCAGAGTTTCTACCTATAACCGCTCCAAGATAAGCAGTAGTATTTAGATATGTATCATAATCTTCATATCTCAAAACTACATTTTCATATTTACCATGCCTATCAGGAACATTTATTTGTGTAATTACGCAACCTAAATCAATACATCTAACCTCTACACCATTATCATTAATTAAAACAATTTCTTTGTATGTATTCTTACCTTTTGTTTCTATAAAATTAGTTTTAATCTCCACTTCAATCCTTCTCCTTCACATATTATTAATTAAAATAACACTAATACCCTTTTATCGAATAATTTAAATTATCATTATTGTTTTTAAACATTATTTATGTTTTAATTATAATCTAAATTGCACTTTTTTAAAATATATTAATTTGTATTTTTCATACTTTATTTTAATCCAATAATTAGGTATTGAAACTATTATGAATCTTTAACTAATAATATAATAAAAAGTATATATATAAAAATATATAAAAAAAAGAGTTATGTAATGATTTATAAAATAAATATTACATAACTCTTATTGAAAATTTATATATTAATAATTAACTATTTGTGAGAAGTCAGCAGCTACTAAGCTAGCTCCACCAACTAAAGCACCATCTATGTCAGACATAGCCATTTGATCTTTAATTGTGTTTGGCTTAACTGATCCACCGTATTGGATTCTTACTTTGTCAGCAACTTCTTTACCAAACATTTCAGCAACAACGCTTCTGATAGCCATTATTGTTTCATTAGCTTGCTCATTAGTAGCAGTTTTACCTGTTCCTATTGCCCAGATTGGTTCATAAGCAATAACTACTTTTTCTGCTAATTCATTTGATAAACCTTCTAAATCAGCTTTAATTTGAGCTCCAACAACTTCATTAGTTGTTCCATTTTCTCTTTGCTCTAAAGATTCTCCACAGCAAAGGATTGGAGTTAAGTTGTGAGCAAATGCAGCTTTTACTTTCTTGTTTAAAGCTTCATCAGTTTCATTGAAGTATTCTCTTCTTTCACTATGTCCTAAAACAACATAGCTAACTCCCATAGCTTCTAACATTCCTGGAGCAACTTCACCTGTGAAAGCTCCTTTTTCTTCAAAGTGCATGTTTTGAGCAGCAACCTTAATGTTTGATCCTTCTACTGCTTTTAAAACAGCATCTAAACAAACAAAAGTAGGACAAACTACTACGTCACATGTAGCATCTTTTACTAATGGCTTTAATTCTTCTATAACTTTTACAGCTTCTGCTGGAGTGTAGTGCATCTTCCAGTTTCCTGCTATTATCGCTTTTCTCATTTAAATCACCTCGTATTATAATTAATAATTGATAATTGATAATTGATAAATTATTCAACAAAGTTGAATAATAAAAATTAAAATCCATAACTCCACCTAAGTGGAGTTATTTCATTAATTATGCATTATAATTGTTCATTTAACAAATATTTCTGTTTAATGAAGCTCCTCCTCAGATTCCTTCGGATGAGTAAGTTCGCTTTACTAAATCAAAGATTTAGAAGCTTACTTATTATTAAGCGCTTCTATTCCTGGTAATGCTTTTCCTTCTAAGAATTCTAATGAAGCTCCACCACCTGTTGAGATGTGAGTCATCTTATCTCCGAATCCTAAGATATTAACAGCTGCAGCTGAGTCTCCTCCACCGATAACTGTTGTAGCATCTGCATCAGCCATAGCTTTAGCAACTGCAATTGTTCCTTTGTTGAAGTTTTCGAATTCGAATACTCCCATTGGTCCGTTCCATATAACTGTTTTAGCATCTTTAATTGCATCAGCATATAAAGTTTCTGTTTTTGGTCCGATATCTAATCCCATGTTTCCTGCTGGAATGTTTTGATCTTCTGTAACTACTGGTTCAACATCTTTGAATTCTGCAGCAACTCTGTGGTCAACTGGTAATAAGAATTTAACTCCTTTTGAAGCTGCCTTTTCGATCATTTCTTTAGCATATTCAACTCTATCAGCTTCTACTAATGATGATCCTACTTCATATCCTTGAGCTTTTAAGAATGTGTAAGCCATTCCACCACCGATGATTAGTGTATCAACTTTTTCTAATAAGTTGTTGATAACAGCTATCTTATCTGAAACCTTAGCTCCACCTAATATAGCAACGAATGGTCTAACTGGATTGTTTACTGCTTCTCCTAAGAATTTTAATTCTTTTTGAATTAAGTATCCACATACAGCTGTATCTAAGAATTCAGTAACACCAACTGTTGAACAGTGAGCTCTGTGAGCTGTACCAAATGCATCATTTACAAATATGTCAGCTAATGAAGCTAATTCTTTTGAGAATTCTTCAACGTTCTTAGTTTCTTCTTTTCTGCATCTTGTATTTTCTAATAATACAACATCTCCATCTTTCATTTCTGCAACAGCAGCTCTAGCATTTGCTCCTACAACTTCTTCGTCTCTTGCAAAAACTACTTCTTTATCTAGCATTTCGCTTAATCTCTTAGCAACTGGAGCTAATGACTTTGATGCATCTTTTCCTAAGTGTGAGCAAAGTATAACTCTAGCTCCATTATTAACTAAATATTTGATTGTTGGTAGTGCACCATTTAATCTATTTTCATCAGTTATAACGCCATCTTTTAGTGGCACATTGAAGTCACATCTTACTAAAACCTTTTTACCTTTAACGTCTATATCTTCGATAGTTTTCTTATTAAAGCTCATTGATTTCACCTCTTAAATTTATTTTGATTAATCTACACAAAACTTATAAATATAAATTTAAATATAAACTTAAATATAAACTTATAATTCTTGCTTAATTTAAAATTGGCCTGGCCTCATAGATTTTCTATAAAACCAGACCAATAATTATATTTCTTTAATTATACATTTAACTATTTAATTATCTAGTTACGAAGTATTTTAAAGTTCTGATTAATTGGTTAGTGTATGACATTTCATTGTCGTACCAAGCAGCAACTTTAACTAATTGCTCATCTCCAACTGTCATAACCTTAGTTTGAGTTGCATCGAATAATGAACCGTAAGTGATTCCGATTACGTCTGATGAAACTATTTCATCTTCAGTGTAACCAAATGATTCGTTAGCAGCAGCAGCCATAGCAGCGTTGATTTCTTCTACAGTTACTTTCTTGTCTAAAGTTACAACTAATTCAGTTAATGAACCTGTAGTAACTGGAACTCTTTGAGCACCACCATCTAATTTTCCTTTTAATTCTGGAATAACTAAACCAATTGCTTTAGCAGCTCCAGTTGAGTTTGGAACGATGTTAGCAGCAGCAGCTCTACCTCTTCTTAAATCGCCTTTTCCGTGAGGACCATCTAATGTGTTTTGGTCGTTAGTGTAAGCGTGGATTGTAGTCATGAATCCTTTTTGAACGCCAAACTTGTCGTTTAATACTTTAGCCATTGGAGCTAAGCAGTTTGTAGTACATGAAGCACCTGAAATAACTGTTTCAGTACCATCTAATATATCATTATTTACGTTGTAAACAACAGTCTTGATGTCTCCAGTTGCAGGAGCTGAAATAACAACCTTCTTAGCACCAGCTTCTAAGTGTAAACCAGCTTTTTCTTGAGAAGTGAAGAATCCAGTACATTCTAAAACTACGTCAACGTTTAATTCTTTCCATGGTAAGTCAGCAGGATTTCTTTCAGCTGTAACTTTTATTTCTTTTCCGTTAACAACGAAAGCTCCTTCTTTAACTTCGATTTCTCCGTTGAATCTTCCTTGTGAAGAGTCATATTTAAATAAGTGAGCTAAAGTCTTAGCATCAGTTAAATCGTTGATTGCTACCACGTTAAATTCTGGGTTTGCGATCATTAATCTTAATGCTAATCTTCCTATTCTTCCAAAACCATTAATTGCTACATTTACCATTTGCAATTACCTCCTAAAAATAGTTATATTTAAAATTTTAAAAATTTTAAGCTTGTTTAGTGTGTTCCTTAATAAATTCTACAATTTTTCTACCAGCTGCTTCGTCTGTTATTAATACTGCATTTTGATTTTTCATCATTGTTGCAATAATAGCATCAACTTTATTTTCCCCAGCAGCAACTGCAATATGTGTGTTAATTTTTCTTGCTTCATTAATATTTATTCCAATTGAAGTATTTTCTGAAACTACTTTGGAATCTTTGTTAAAGTAACAACCAAACGCTTCACCCACAGCTCCTAGAGATTTTAGTTTATTAAACTCTTCTTCTGAAACATCTCTTTTTTCTGCCATAACTAAAGCATCACCAATACCATAAATTAATATATCAGCTTTATGGATATTATCTATAACTTCTTTTATTTCCTTTTCCTTTAGTAAAGTATCCAAAAGTTCTAAACTAAGGTTTTCAGGAAGATGAAGCAATTTATAAGCACCATTTAACTTTTTTGCTAAGGATGCAGCTAATGTACTAGCCTGTATTTCAACTTTTCTTCCCATACCGCCTCTTGCTGGAACTACGAGAATATTTGAAACATTATTTATCTTAGGTAATGCCTCCACAAACTCTTTTATAGTATTTCCCCCAGTTATAGCTATTATATTATCATCTTTAATAATTGATTTTAGATAATTAGCTGTAGCTTTACCAAGTTCTTTTAAAATTATTTCGTTTGTTTCTACATCACCTGGAACAATTATTACATCTCTTAACCCAAGGAAGGACTTTATGTTTTCCTCGATATCTGATAAACCTTTTATTTCATGTATAAAATCTTTAAGCTTATCCACTATTTCTTGTCCCTCTTCAGTAACTGTCATTCCTGGAGTATTAATCTCTATCAAATTTTGTGATTTTAAAAAACTTATTTCAGTTCTTACGATTCTTTCTCCAAGATCTAACTGATTGGCTAAAACACGTCTTCCGATAGGCTGATTGTAATATATAGTCCTAAGAATACTATATCTTTTCTCTAGGACTTCTACAAGTTCAGGAACTATTTTTTTCTGTAAAGACAATATTTCCTGCACTTCCAACCCTCCTTTGGTCTAAAAAGGTCCCGCATATAATTTATATGTCCCACATTTATTATTATAAAACACTTCTATGAATTTTAAAAGTACTTTCTTCAAACTTTTCTAAAAGTTTTACAAGTTTTTAGCATTACAGCTTCATATATCCTATAAAAGCCAGCATATGTAAGTTTGCCTTTTCCATCACTACTTTATCTAAAAAGTCAGTTCGAACTACACATATGACATTAAAAACTTAATTGATAAGTTAAGAAAAGAACTTATAATAGAAATGCCAACTTTCATTTCTACTATATTTAATATAAATAGCTATCATCTCTATTATAAATTCCCCTTTTTAATTCTTTTTTATTCTATTTTTATAATACTCTTTTCATTCTATTCTTTTTCTTTTGCTTGATGATTTTATCCCCATTTCTTCCCTATATTTTGCTACTGTTCTTCTAGATATATTTAAATTTTTCTTATTTAATTCTTCACATATTATTTGATCTGACAAAGGTTTTTTCTTATCCTCATCACCTATCATTTCTTTTATTTGTTTTTTTATATTAACAACAGCAACATCTTCACCATTACCTTTAGATTGACTTAAACCTGTTGTAAATAAATCTTTTATTTTTACAGTTCCAAGGCTTGTTAATATATATTTGTCTTTTATAGCTCTACTTACTGTTGATTCATGAATTCCAAGGTCTTCAGCCATTTCTTTCATCGTCATTGGCTTTAAATATTTTTGTCCCTTATCAAAATACTCTTTTTGCTTCTCCACAGTTTTTTCTAATATTCTAAGTAAAGTACTCTTTCTTTGTTCTATACTTTTTATTAAAAACATAGCGCTATTTAATTTTTCTTTTACATAGTTTTCCGTATTTTTATCTTCCTTATTATTTAAGATATCTTTATATATATTACCTATTGATAATCTTGGTATAACGCCATCATTCATAATAACAAAATATTGTCCGTCTATATTTCTAATAGCCGCATCTGGTATTATAAACTTAACCTCATCTCCTGTATAAAATCCCCTAGAAGGCTTTGGCTCTAACCCCTTAATTATATCCCCTAAATCTTGAGCTTCTTTGGGAGTTATTTTCAAATTTTTAGCTATTGTATTAAATTTATTATCCGCTATTAAATCTAGATATTCATCTATTATTATCTCTAAGTTGTCATCTAATATTCCCATTTTTATTAGCTGTATCTTCAGACATTCCCTAAGATCCCTAGCCCCTATGCCATCTGGCTCTAAATCTTGAAGTATATCTAATGACTCCTGTCCTAAATCAATTGATATATTTAATTCTTTACATATATCTTCTAGAGGCATGTCCAAATATCCTCTTGCATCAATATTCTCAATCATATATGATACTATTGCCTTTTTCAATTCATCCTCATCTATCTCAAGTAATTGCTCCTGCAAATACTCTGTTAATGACTCTTTTTGTGATATAAAATTAAAAGGCGATACATCTTCATCCTTATTATAGTCTCCATAACTTTGAGAGCCATAATTATCGAATTCTAGGTATTTTATCATTTCCTTATAATCTATTTTATCTTCGTAATCCTTTTCTTCTTGAACAAAATCAAAATCACCTTCTAGTATTGGATTTTCCACAAACTCATTTTCTATATATTCTCTTAAATCATAAGTTGACATTTGTAAAAGCTTTATAGATAACTGCATTTGTTGGGTCATTATTAATTTTTGCTCTTGTGTGAGATTTAAATTAAAGTCTAATTTCATAAAGTACACCTTCATTTCTAAAACTATAAACTATAAACTATAACTTTTACTTAATATACTAGTATTAATGATAACACTCTTTAATACTAGTATATACTGTAAGTAAACGTTATATCAAGTGGTTATTGTACTCTAAATTCTAAGACTTCTTCTTTTATCTTTGGAATTTCAATCTTTTCTTTGATTACTTCACTTTTATAGTTATTGACTAAATTAATTGTTTCTTTATCTAATATTGACTCATTCATAATTATTTCAATTGTATTCTCTTTTAAGCCCTCATTTATTTTGTTTATTTCTCCGCTCTTAAACATGCCATCATTTGCTTCTGATATACTTTTATAAAGAATATCATCAAATCTAATTACTAAAGATGCAAGTATATTATCCTTATAATCACTATAAACCTCTTGTGCATTCATACCGCTGTTAATTACATACTTCCCTTTTTCTTTAGCGGCTTTAAAAACTCCTTCAGAAGCTCTACCTGCGGCTGTTAAAATAACTTCACAACCCTTATCATAAAGTTCTATTGCCTGTTCATATGCTAAATCAACATTTGCACAATCTTCAACGTATTTTACATTTTCTTCTGATAATAATTTTGATAATGCTTTTGGATTAGTAACTTTAATCCCTGCCATATAACCTGATAATAATAACTTATTTGGTTCATTATCCTTAATAGCTATATATCCAACATCTTTATTACTGCTTCTCTTTCCTGCTATTGCCCCTACTAAAAATCCGCCCTCTTCATATTTAAAATCTACATTTTGGACATTACTTTCTCTTATCTTATTAGTAGTAACTATGAACCTTTTATTTCTATAGTTTGTTGCAGCTTCATTAACTACATTTTTAAACTCTTCACCAA
This sequence comes from Clostridium sp. D46t1_190503_E9, assembly GCF_015555225.1. Classification (NCBI taxonomy): domain Bacteria; kingdom Bacillati; phylum Bacillota; class Clostridia; order Eubacteriales; family Clostridiaceae; genus Clostridium; species Clostridium sp. D46t1_190503_E9. The sequence continues at coordinate 111,589 of NZ_JADNKB010000010.1, read as the reverse complement.
CTACAATTATTAAATCATTACTTTTAACTGCTTTTATAAATTGCTTTTGAAAACTTTCTTCATCATCTCTGTCTATTTCTATGATAGTTAATTTAATGCTATCTTCTATAATAGATTTATTTATTCCTTCTAACCCTAACTGATTAAGCCCCTTATCTTCTAAACATCCTTTATTAATAACATAAGCTACTTTCAGTCTATCTAAATCTATTACGTGACTATTAAGCACTCCACAACTTACAAGCATACTAATTAGACATATACTTAGAGTTAGTAAAAATAGTCTTTGTTTATTCACTGTAACCACCTTCCTTTTTACTTTAGGTTACCCAAATAAATATATAAAAATTCAGTTTGTCTTTTTTACAAAATAAAAAAGATAAAGAATTTACTCTTTATCTTTTTAGTCTTATTATAAAAGTTATTTATTATAAAAGTTATTTATTCTAAAAAATTTATTTATTATTCCATATATTTAGTTTGTACTCTTATTTTATATCTTTTAAGTTATTCAAAACTATTTAAAACTTATTTGCTTATAAAAAATAGACCACTTACTCTTGTACCAGAATGTATTCCAACTGCACAACCTGGTTTTGTTTCAATATATTTTATATTGTTATCCTCTAAATATTTTTTAAGTTCACCCTTCATTTCTGGGCTTTCTATTTCGATTAATATAACTGGCTCATTTTTATCTGGATTGCTTGATTCATAATCTGATATTATCTTCTTTAATGCTTTTTTATTACCTCTTACCTTATCTTTTGCAGTCATCATTCCATCTTCGAACCCAATTATTACTCTAAGTCCTAATGCTGTTCCAATAACACCAGCAGTCTTTGATATTCTTCCACCTCTAACTAGGTTTTCTAAGGATTCAAAGCATAATGATGCATTCATTTTAGGTATCATTTTTATTATTTCTTCCTTTATAGCTTCTGCGCTATATCCTTTATCTCTAAGCTCACAAGCCTTCAAAACAAAGAAACCTTGAGCAGATGTTATAACTTGTGTATCCACTATAACTATATCATCAGATTCAATCATATCTTTTGCAATACATGCTGAATTATATGTTCCACTCATATTAGATGACATAAGGATTGTTAAAACTTTATAACCTTCATCTAAATACTTTCTAAAGATTTCTTCAAATCTAACCGGAGTAATTTGTGCTGTAGTTGGAAGTATTTGTTCACTTTGTATTTTTTCTTGCATTTGTTCTAAATTAATTTCTTCTCTATCAATATAACTTTTATCACCAAAATTAATTAAAACTGGTATAACTTCTATATTATTTTGTTTAATTAACTCTTCTGGAAGATCTAAGCAACTATCTGTTAATATTTTTATCTTTTCCACTTCTATTCCCCCTAAATTTATTTCATTTCAGGAAAACCAATTTGCCTTAAAGCTTCGTATGCAACAATTGCAACTGTATTTGAAAGATTTAAACTTCTTGTACTCGTTTTGATCATTGGCACTCTTATTCCTTCATGATTGTTATGTACTTCTTCTGGAACACCTGAAGATTCTCTTCCAAACATTATAAAATCCCCTTCTTTAAATGAAGCTTCATCATAATGTACCCCACCATGAGTTGTAGCTAAAAATATTCTTTCATTTCCATATTTGTTCATAAAATCTTCATAGCTTTCATGCATTTCAAGCTTTAATTCACTCCAATAATCTAATCCAGCACGCTTTACTTGTTTATCATCTATTTTAAAGCCCATAGGTTTAATTAAATGTAGTGTTGAATTTGTTAAAACACAGGTTCTTGCAATATTACCTGTATTTTGTGGTATTTCTGGTTGGTATAAAACTATATTTAAATTCAATTTTCTTACCTCCGATTAAAAAAGCAAGATGAAATCATCTTACTTTAGTAAAACTATATAAAAAATGATACTATATGAATCTTGATTAGTCAAAACATTTAGCATTTATTAACATAATATTATTTTATATTATAAAAATAATATTCCTATTAAGTATTTTTTGATTTCGAATCAAGTAAATATTCTATTGTCTTTTCTTTCAAAGTTGTTTTTTTATTTTATAAAAGTAATGTTATCTAATGATTAATATCTAATTGAAAATTTTTTAATACTTAAAAATCTAAAGTTTAAAGAATTTTTTTATAGCTTTTTCAACACCATTTTCAATATTAGTATCAGTAATATAATCTGCTAATTTTTTTACTGGTTCTATTGCATTACCCATTGCTATTCCAATTCCAGCATACTCAAGCATAGATAAATCATTTTCATTATCTCCAATACATATAATTTCTTCTCTTTTAAAACCGTAATAATTTGCTAAAGCTTTTACAGCATTACCTTTAGATGCACCTTTACTATTAATTTCAACGCTTCTTTTCCCTGAGCCGTAATATACTATACTATTTAAACTATTTAGATGGTTTTTAACTTTTTCAATCTTCTCTGGTTTTGTTGAAAAAGCTATACATTTAGTTATTTTCCCATGATTTTTTCTAAAAAACTTTTTCCACTTTTCTATATTATTGATAACATAATAATTTATTTTTAAATTATCATACCCTATTTGTTTTGTCATATATAATTTAGTTCCAAGCTCTGTAATCCTATTACTACAATATATACTATCTAAAGTATAAAAATGAAAATGCATCTTCATTTTATATAGCATTTCAACTAGCCTAATACACTCTTCTGTTTCAATTGGTTTTTCATATATAACTTTATTTGTATTTTTCTCCCTAACAATAGCTCCGTTAGCTGCAATAACAGGTGATTCAACTCCTAAAAGATGTGAATAATATGCTGCATTGTTATAAATTCTCCCTGTAGTTACTACTATTTCTACACCCTTTTCATGAATTTCTTTTATTACTTTTTTGCTTTCTTCGGATATTTTTTTCCCTTTACCTAGTAAAGTTCCATCCATATCAATACAAACCATTTTGTATTCCATAAAATACTCCTTTATTCACATTTTCATATTATTATAATATCATTATGCTAGATTTTCGACAATAAACTTATAGTCTTTCTAACATTTATTATTCTATTTAACTAAAAAAATTATAAAAAAATAGAATGGTTAATATATCCATTCTATTTTATATCTATTATTGATTTGGTTTTTTCTCTTCAGTAGAAGTTTGTGGTTTCTCTTCTGTTTTATTAGTTGAATTTTGAGGAGTTTCTTTCTTTTTAGTTCCTCTTTTTATAACTGTATTTGTTGTTAAATAAACATCTGTAGCTATAAACTCTCTATCCACTTCAACACCATTTTCATATGTTATTTGATAAGAGCTTGCCTTATAACCTGGCATTCCATGTGATACAACTTTTTCAGTACCTTCTTCCATAGTTGGATCATCTTCATACTTAACTTCTGGATTGTATTTTTCATGAACTTCATTTACAAGCTCATAAGTTTTTCCACCCATAGCTTCTACATTACCATATATGTTAAATGATACTGTTCCTCCAGCTACATATCCTTGAATGTAAACTGGAAAATCATATGAATTCTTGAATTTATAGTCTATAACACCATTTGCAACTGTTGCATCTAATCCAGGTTCTGAATAAGAAACAGTTAAGGAATGATTCATTCTTTCTGTTGATCTTAAATTTGCTCTCATTGCTGCTCTATAAAGAGTTGTTGATACTTGACATATTCCTCCACCGTAGTCTGGAACAATTTCATTTCCAATATATGTATTAGCTTTTTCATATCCTTTATCTGGGGTTGTATCTCCAATTAATGCATTGTAGCTAAACTCTTCTCCTGGCATTACTACCGTTCCATTTACAATTTGAGCTGCAATTTGCATATTTTTAACCCTACCATCTCCAGTATCTTTATAACTACTACTATAACCGCTTATTTTTCCAGTTACTTTATTTAAATCTTCTGCTTTTACTTTTGCTTGTTCTTCTTTTAGCTCAAATGTTAATTCAACAGTATTAGTTGGATCTCCATTAATATTTTCAACTAGTTTATTATGAAGCTCTTCTTCGTCTATCTTCTTTCCAACAACTTCTGATGTAACCACTATGTTTCCTGAATTTATTTCTATAGTAGCATCTTTCGGAGCTAAATTTACTTCAGTTTTAACCTTTTCTTCAAAAGCCTTTAAACTTTCTTCATCATATGTAATCTTAGCTTCTATGTTAATATCATCATCATTTTTAATTAGTGAATTTTTACTAAACATTCCACCATCTTTCCCATAATTAAAAGCTTCCTCTGCTATTGATTCTATGTCATATTTAGGCTTTATTTCACTATAAGCTAACTCTAACTTCTTATCACCAACCAAAATATCTAACTTCTTGTCCATAATAAGATTTGATAATTTTTCGTTTAAAGAGTTTGTAGCTTCTTCTTTACTTAATCCACCTAACTCAACACCATATACAGCAATCCCCGGATAAACCTTATTCTCCCATGCTGCTACTCTATTATTTACTGAAAAAATATAACTTATAATTCCTACTATAACTATTATTGCTATAGCTATTGCAGCTATTACTGTATTTTTATATTTGGGAGATATAGTCTTTTTTAAATTATTTTTTTGTTCCTCCAACTGCCCCACTCCTTTCTAAATAAGCATAACAAAAATTACGAAAATATTATTATTCCCTATAATTATAATACTACTATATCATTAATATTATGTTATATTCTACAGTTTATTTTAATATATTTATATGAATAAAATAATTAACTTTAATTAAGTACTTAATAAAAAAATTCATGATTTTTTGTCAATCAAATATAAAATAATTAAAGCTTATAATATTATAATTACCTTTAATATTATAAGCTCTATAATTAGTATTATTTTAATGTTTTAATGTAAATATTTTAGACAGTAACTCTACTTCTAATTCTAGATGTTTCTCCATCATAATCAAAAGCTTCTATAGTTATATTTACAGGAGAAGTTGTTTTAACAGGTAATTCAGATAATCTTATTTCAAAACTTGTATCATTTTTTCCTACTGTTCCAATCCAATAGCCATTCTCAAAAATATTATATCCCAATAAATCAGCATCATCATTTCTTCTCCATGAAACCTTTAATAATCCACCTTCCTTGACAGCTCTTAAATCTCTTACCTGTCTCGGTTGCATAAGTAAATCTAAATTATCAGGACCCCAATTGGCATCAACAGGATTTCCAACACCATTAACTACTTGACCTTCACTAAATTGCCATATTCTCCATCTCGTCCATCCACCTAAATTTGGAGGATATGGTGGATTAACTGGAACATTTGTATACATCGCTATCCATAAAGGCATATTTTTTAGTGGTTGTGTTCCATTAGGTAATTTAAAGTCATTATATAGCTCTATAAAAAAAGCTCCTGTATATAACATTAATCTTCTTCTAGTTTTTCTCTCGAACCTTTTTCTAAATCTATCTACCCAATCAATTAATGCTTTTGTACTTATTTTATTATCTATTGGTGCTTCAACATCTACTACTGGAAATAAATCTCCGTAATCTTTTTCTCCAAACCCTTCCTGTAATATGTCTATGAACTCGTCACATTGAGAATCTGCAGTAGTTAAATCATATGAAGGTAAAGCATAGTGATATGCTCCTACTGGTATTCCATAATCTCTAGCAGCTTTAGCGAATTCTAAGAATCTCCTATCAACTCTAAATCTTCCCGATCCTGAACCTGATGCTCTTAGATATAAAAAATCTATTGTTCTTGCTAGAGTTTGAAAATTAACCTCTTGTGTATATTCATTTATGTCTATTCCAAATCTACTATTAGGATTTTTATTTTGCATTTTTCCTCCAAGAAAAATATTCTCTATATTAGTTTATTACGATTTTTCTTAAAGGTTACTTTTATTTATTATCTAATTACTTTTAACTTTATAAAGAAACTTATCTCATTACCAACGCATTCGGCCCATATACTACCATTATGAAGTTCTATTATATTTTTAGAAATAGCAAGGCCAAGACCACTTCCTTTGGTATTAGAATTTCTAGCTTCATCTACTCTATAAAATCTATCAAATAGTCTCTCCACTTTTTCTTTTGGTATATGTTCTCCTCTATTTTTTATAGTAATGTTTACAAATCCATTATTTTCATATGCAGATACTATTACACTTCCTGGCTTAAAAGAATATTTAATGGCATTTGAAAATAGATTTTCAAAGACTCTAACCATTTTCCCGGCATCTATTTCTACCATACATTTTTCATCTACAAACTTTTTAACTACTTCTATTTCATTTTCTTCAAATACAGGAATATACTCTTCTATTATTTGAGATAAGAATTCAACTATATTTACTTTGTTTTTTCCCAAAACTATTCCTTTATTGTTGAGTTTTGTATATTCAAATAAATCTTCTATTAATTCCTTAAGTTGATTAGATTTATTAAATGCTATATTCAAATACTCCTTCATCATATTTTCATCTTCATATTTTCCATCTTTGACAAGTCCTATATATCCCATTACAGATGTTAAAGGAGTTCTTAAATCATGTGAAACATTTGTTATAAGCTCACTTTTAGTCTTTTCAGCTCTTCTTTCCGCATCAATTCTATTTTCTATTTCCGATGCCATATTATTTATATTTTCAGCTAATTTCTTTATTTCATCTTTTCCCTTTTCTTCTATCCTATATGATAAATCCCCATTCGATATAATTCTTACACCTGACGCTATTTCTTCTATATACTTCATTTTCTTATTTGTTATTATAATAAATATTGATATAAACATAATAACTGATAACACAAGCGCCAAAAATGAATTTTCATCCACATAATAGTCATATGATATATAAGGAGTAGGTATCTTTGAGTATATTAGATAAGCCCTGTCCGCTCCTATATTTACTGGATAAAGAAATACTCGTTCGCTTCCATCTTCTGCTACAGAATTGCTTTTATCTATGATTGCATATATATCTAATTTTTCTTGAAATTCACCATTGACCTTAAATAATATTTTCCCATCTAAATCAGTCAAGTAAATTTTAGCTTTACCATCATTGTATCTGTTTAATAATTCTTTTATTTGTTCTTCTTCTTTAAGACCCTCTATTTTATATCCATATTCTCCACTTAATTCCTTTGCAATAGAATTAGCATGTGACTGAACTTCTCCAATATCATATTCAAGATTAGTTATTGTTTTATTTTTCGATAAGACATTATTAGCAAATCCATAAAACATAAAAGCAGCTAAAAAACATATTGCAAAAACAAGCATTAATTCAAATCGTATACTCTTTTCTATTCTTATATAAATCCACTCTAAAACCTCTCTAATTTTAACTCCTAGTATTGAATTATAAAGTTTACAAAAAATCTTTAAGATTAAGTTTCTTATTCCCTTTATAAGCCCAACTCTTTCTTTCTTAACTTTCTCTTTTTTAGACTTCTTCTTACCTATCAATTTTATAGCCTACCCCCCATACAGTCTTTATGAATTTCGGCTTTCTTGGATCCTCTTCTATCTTTTCTCTTACCTTCCTTATATGAACCATAACTGTATTATCAGACTGCATAAACTCTTGTTTCCAAACGCTGTTATATATATTTTCAATACTAAATACTTTTCCTCTATTTTCACCAAGTAGAACTAATATATCAAATTCTGTTGGGGTAAGTTTTATTTCTTCACCATCTTTAAAAACTTCATGAGTTTCTAGATTTATACTTATCTCATCAATCTCTAATACATTGTCTTGTTTAACTATTAATTCTTCCTTAGTGGATGTATTATTAAACCTCTTATATCTCCTTAGTTGTGATTTTACCCTAGCTACTAATTCTAATGGATTAAATGGTTTCGTTAAATAATCATCCGCTCCAGTATTTAACCCTAATATCTTATCCATATCCTCAGACTTTGCAGATAACATTATTATAGGCATTTCTCTTTCTTCTCTTATTTTCAAACAAGCTTCAATACCATTTACCTTCGGCATCATTATATCTAAAATTATTAAATCCACTTCATTATTTGAAAGGATATCTAACGCTTCTTTACCATTTTCAGCCTTTATTGTATCGTATCCCTCACCCTTTAAATATATATCTATTAAATCCCTAATTTCCTTTTCATCGTCAACTATTAATATTTTCTCTTTGCTCAAAAAAATCCACTCCTCTCTACTTCTAAAATTAGTTTACCATAAAAGAAGAATTCTTTTAATTTCTGCTCTCACTATTTATCTATATTGTAGCGAAAATATCTTAATTTTAAACTTTATAATTTCTTAAAAAAACCTTAATATATCGGTATCCATTAGGAGTAGTTTGGAAACTTATCGATACGCTTTCATTTAAATAAATCAATCACTAAGCCAATTAATAAAAGAATACATATACTTATTAACGAAAAAATATATCAACTGATAAATAAATCATTAATTAAATACTAAATTAATTTATTAAGTGAATTTATTTCTAAAAAATATATAATGATAATTTTCAATAAGATTCCTTCAAACAATTTTGAAAATTAATACCTAATTACATGTGTAAATTCTATTTTCTATTAATTACTTGATACTTCATATTCAAACATTCAATAACACGTATATCATTCTTGTTACTATAGTAATCTGTTTTAAAAAATTGTTGTTTTTTAAAATTAAATTCAAAAAGTATAATATTCTTTGATTAAAGTCTGAATTTTATGTAGAAAATTTAAATAAATAAATTATATGTATATTTATTAATAAATCAGTTCAACTAATCTCATTATAATTAAAGGAGAGAAAAATATGAAAGTATCATCATCACTATGTAGTTATGCTAATTGTGAAATTAATAGTAAATTTAAACAAGTAGATCTGTATCTTAACGAATTATCTATTATTGATATTTTAAAAGATAAAGAAATAAGAACTTGTCCTAATTGTAATTCTAATAACTTTATAAAATATGGCAAATACAGGGGACTACAAAGATTTAAATGCCTCAATAAGAATTGTGGTAAAACTTTTTCTAAAAAAACAAATTCCATATTCAGTAATTCGAAGAAGCCATTGGATCTTTGGTTAAAATATTTAATTCTCATGAACAATGAATTTTCTCTTAGAAAGTGCTCCGCTATTTTAGGAATCAATTTAGCTACTTCTTTTTATTGGAGACATAAATTCTTAATTACTCAAACATCAAATAACTATAATATATTAAAAAATTATGTAGAAATTAGTAAAATAATTATTAAAGAAAACTTTAAGGGAGATAGAAAAGCTAGATACTATAATAAAGAAAATATCTTTATAGCTTGTGCAATGGATAGTAATAAATCACTCATTTCTAAAGCAATTAGTAGAAGATCGATCTCTTTAGAAGCATAAATAAAAACTTCTCTCAAAACCTAGATAAATCTTCAGTTATATCTGCTTATAATGACAGGTATTTTGATATTTATGCAAAAAAACATAATGATACAATCCTTCCACTATCATCAAAAGTTATTTTAAAAGTTATTAACCAATTAGCCTCAAATAATCTAACACCTTCAAATATTGTGTCAATAAAAAATATAAATAAAAAATTACCTTCTAACAGCATTTTTATACATACATTTTCTTTAAATATAAAAAAGTGGTTAGTAAGGTTTAGAGGTGTTGCTACTAAGTATTTGGAAAATTATTTGAATTGGCATATACTCGATTTTAAGAATGATTATAAAACTTATTCACTAAATCAAATTTTACTATTTAAAAACTTATCCTTTAAATCAACTTATATAAAAACCAAAAACTTTTCTGACTTCAAATTAATATATCAATATAATTCAACAGGCAATTATTAAATTTTTCCCAATCTCACTATAACTATCTGCTTTAAATATTTTATAAAATCATGTATTTTAAATACTAATTCTTGTGCAAATAAACTCTATATTAAGACATTAATTAAAGAGAGTTCTTGATTTAATAAAAAAAGAACCCTAATAATATATAGTAGAAATTTTCAAATTAATATTGTTAAATAGCACTTTTTAGATTTTAAAAATACTCAAACAAAAACTTTACTTGTTTTAACAACAATTTTTTAAAACACATTCATATAGTTTATTTAACTGTGAACAACTCTTTATATATGCAATAGCCTTTCTTATTAAATTAAAACAAAAAAATAATTGATTTTTTATATGATACTTGAATATTAGTCTTAATCCTAAGATTAAAACTACTAATAAGCTTACAACTAAAGATATCACTAAAATATAATCAAATATTTTAAGATAATCTATTTAGTTTTCCTCCGATATAATTTTTTCGTTTAATATATTTCTTAACTCATTTATATCTTCTTTAGTTAGATTATCTGCTTTCACAAAGCTTAGTATCATTTCATTCAATGATCCATTAAATACCTTTTTTATAAATGAATTGCTTTCCTCTTTAATACACTCTTCTTCTGATACAAGTGGAAAATAGAAATATTCCTTTCCAAGTTTTTTAAAGCTTATAGCATCTTTGTTTAACAATCTACTTATAAGACTTTTTACAGTTGTGTTTTTCCAAGATTGTTTGCCTTTAAGATTTTCAATAATCTCACTTGATGTTGCTTCTCCTAAAACCCATATTATTTTCATAACTTCCCATTCTGCATCAGATATTTTAGGTAATTTCCCCATAAACCTCTCCCCCATCTTTAATTACATTCGTAATTTATAATTTAAGTTTACGAATGTAATCCTTAACTGTCAATATATAACTGTAAATATCTTATTAATATTATTTTCATATTTGGAACCATATAAATTTTAACATTATATGGCCTTAAATATTATGTAACTTATAAATATTATGTAACTTATAAATATTATATTACTTTTAATATTCCCTAGTTTTTAATATTCCCCAGCTTTTCAAAATTCTCTAGATTTAAAAAATTATAGAATTATTTAGATATTATTAATCCTTAAATAAATTAATTAATACTACCTAAATCTCTATAAATATTAATCAAAATAAAAAAGCGCTAACTAAGATTAATTTTTCTTAGTTAGCGTTTCTTTAAACTTGAAATAGAAATAATAATAAATCTAAAGCATTCCAAATGCTAGTACTAAGGCACCAAATACTATTGATACCATAGACATAAGCTTAATTAATATATTTATTGATGGTCCTGTAGTGTCTTTAAATGGATCACCTACTGTATCTCCTACCACAGCAGCTTTATGACAATCTGATCCTTTACCACCTAAAACTCCTGATTCTATATATTTTTTTGCATTATCCCATGCTCCACCTGAATTTGACATCATTATTGCAACTGCAAAACCAGTAACTGTGGAACCTGCTAATAATCCTGCAACACCATTTGGTCCTAATAATAATCCAACTACAAGAGGTGTAACGATAGCTATTATAGCTATTGTTACAAGTTCTTTTTGAGCTGATTTTGTACAAATATCAACGCAAGAAGCATAATCCGGTTCTGATTTTCCATCCATAAGCCCAGGTATTTCTTTAAATTGTCTTCTTACTTCTACTACTATTTTAGAAGCGGCTCGACCAACCGCATCCATTGTCTTTGAAGAAAATAAAAATGTAACCATTCCTCCAATAAATAATCCTATAAGAACTTGGGGATTTAATATAGATAAATTAAATTCAAAGTTATAAGCTCCACTTTTCACCATGTTTTCAATAGAGTCCTTATATGCTGCTATAAATGCAAGGGCAGTAAGAGCTGCTGAGCCTATAGCAAAACCTTTTCCTGTTGCTGCTGTTGTATTTCCTAGTGAATCTAATGCATCTGTCCTTCTTCTAACCTCAGGGGCTTGATTTGACATTTCAGCAATTCCTCCTGCATTATCTGCAATTGGACCATAGGCATCAGTTGCTAGAGTTATTCCTAAGGTCGATAACATACCTACTGCTGAAATGGCTATACCATATAACCCCAAGTTAAAATCATTTGATCCACCTGACAATTTGAAGCTTATTAAAACTGATATAGAAACTATAATTACTGGAATTGCAGTTGATATCATTCCTAATGATAATCCACCTATTATAGTAGTTGCTGGTCCAGTTTTAGTCATATCAGCTAATTTTTTTGTTGGGCTATAGTTATCCGAAGTATAGTATTCTGTAAAAAATCCTATTAATATTCCAGCTATAAGACCTGATAGTATACTAAAATAAATTCCTATATTTTCAGATCCTAATACAGTTTTAACTATAAAAAATGATCCTACAGCTACAATAATTGATGATATATACACACCTCTTCTTAAAGCACTTAAAAGATTCTTCTGAGTTGCATCTTCTTTTGCCTTAACAAAAAATGTAGAAAAAATAGATGCTAATACGCCTAAAGTTGCAACTAATAAAGGAACCGCTACCCCCTTGGTGGATAAACCTGCCGCTACTGCTAAAGCACATGATGAAACTAGTGAACCTACATAAGATTCATATAAATCTGCTCCCATACCAGCAACATCACCTACATTATCACCTACATTATCTGCTATTACTGCTGGATTTCTTGGATCGTCCTCAGGAATTCCTATTTCAACTTTTCCAACTAAATCAGCTCCAACATCAGCTGCCTTAGTAAATATTCCTCCACCAACTCTTGCAAATAGAGCCATAGAAGAAGCTCCAATACCAAATGTTAGTATATTTGTTGTAATTTGAACTACACGTTCTGCTTCAACTAAATCTCTATAATACCAATCCAAGAAAAAATAACCAACGCCTATATAAAGTAATCCTAGAGAAACAACTACTATTCCAATTACAGACCCACTTTTGAAAGCAATCTTCAATGCTCCATTTAAACTTTTTTTAGCTGCAGTAGTTGTCCTTGCATTTGCATTTGTTGCAACCTTCATTCCAATAAATCCACTAAGTCCTGATAAAAATCCTCCAATAACAAAAGAAAAAGGTACAAATATTGATACATAATCAAAAAGGCTCAAAACTAAAAAGATAATAAACATTAATATAAAGAATATAGCTACCCCTTTATATTGCCTTGTCAGATATGCATTAGCTCCCTTTCTAATTTTAATTGATATGCTTTTTACCTTTCCTTCTCCTTCATCTTCTTTTAGTATTGTGTATGCTTGATAAGCTGCAAAGATTAAACCTAAGACAGATCCAAGTAAAACTAAGAAAATGAAATTCATTATAATTCCTCCTATTTTATTAATATAGATATATTAACTTCACTTTATTATACGTTTCAAACTTCTGGAAAATACTCAAATTAAATATAAATTTGATATAAATATTATCCTTATTATCATTTATATTAATAAAAAAGCTAATATATAAATTTTCCTCCTCAACCACTTTTCTCAAGATTGATACAACATTGTATAATTCTATACTTCCATACATAAAAAAATAGGTATGATTATTTTTACAAATCATACCTATCTATATATTTTATATTTTGTCTCTATCTTTTATAGTTTACCTATATATTTTATACTTAAGAAATTTATATTTTGATATTTTACACATATATTGAATTTTTTATTTCTTCAATGAATGTTCTATTATCATATCTATAAATTCAGAATAGCTTATTCCTTTTTCTCCTGCACTTTGAGGGAAAAGACTAGTTGCTGTCATTCCTGGTAAAGTATTAACTTCTAGTACATATGGAACTCCTTCTTCTGTAATTATCATATCAATTCTAGAATATACAGAACATTTTAACGCTTTATATGTGCTAAGTGCCATCTTTTCTACTTCAGTGTGAATATCTTTTTCTAAGTTTATTGCGTAATGCTCAGCTCCATTAGCAGAATACTTTTGCTCATAATCATAGAAATCAGTTTTAGCCTTTATAGCAAGTACTGGGAACATTTCATTTTCAAATACAGGACAAGTTATTTCATCACCTTTTATAAATTCTTCGATCATAACTTCATTGTCCCACTTTAAACCTTCTATAACTGCATTTTCAACATCTTCTTTTTTTGTTATTTTAAATGTTGCAACACTTGATCCTCCATTAGTTGGCTTTATAAATACTGGATATCCCATTTCTTCTATTGCAGCATAATCAATTTCTTCTACTGATCTAACATTTAACCATCTTGCAGTTCTTATTCCATTTGCTTTTAAGATAGTTTTTGTTAAATCCTTATCCATGCATAATGAACTGCTTAATGTATTACAACCTGAATATGGTATTCCTAAAGTTTCTAATACTGCTTGAACTGTACCATCTTCTCCAAACTTTCCATGTAAGGCTAATAATGCAAAATCTATATCTTTTACCTTTTCTATTACATCTTCCTTTTTATCTATAACAACTGGAATAACTTCATACTTTTCCTTGTTTATATGTTGCATAATAGAGTTACCACTATTTAATGATACTTCTCTTTCTGAAGATATTCCACCCATTAAAACTCCAACTCTCATAACAAGTCCTCCATTTTACTATAAAATTTACTGATTTAAATCTTTAATTATTATATCACTATACAGTCTATGATTAAAGTAATAATAGTAAACTAAAAATAAAAATTCCATTCCATTGCTTACGAATAGTAATTCTATCATAGTAGACTATAAGTATCCTCCTCCTAATAGAATTATATTAAAATTCAAAGTTACTATAACCACCTAAAGCATAAAAGAGATGTAAAACAACTAAATTTTACATCTCTTTTATTATTACTTTTATTATTAATTGAATGATTATTGTTCTAAATATATTTATGTAGAAACTTTATAATTATTTTCATAAATTTATTTTTTGATTCTTTTTAATTTAAAACTCAATTTAGCTTCATAACTATTCTTACTTACTTTTTTTTGAGTCTTTCTTTTTAATTTCTTTTTTCTTAACTTCTTTATAATACTTACATTGTTTTGTTAAGTTACAAATCTCACATTTTGGATTTCTAGCAATACAACATCTTCTTCCATGGAAAATTAATAAATGATGGGCTAAACTCCATTCTTTTTTAGGAAGTTCTTTTTGTAGTTGCTTTTCTACTTCTAATACATTATCAGAATCAGCAAGTCCTAATCTATTTGAAACTCTAAATACATGAGTATCAACAGCTATGGATGGAACTCCAAAAGCATTTGATAATACTACATTTGCAGTTTTTCTACCTGCTCCTGCCAATGAAGTTATTCCTTCCATAGTATTTGGCACTTCTCCATTAAACTTTTCTTTAAGCTGATTACACATCATTATTAGATTTTTTGCTTTACTTCTATATAATCCAATTTGTTTTATTCTTTCTTCTAGTTCCTCCACTGTAAGAGTTAAAAAAGCATCTAAATCTGGATAATCCCTAAACAAAGTTTCAGTTACTTCATTTACTTTTTTATCAGTTGTTTGAGCTGAAAGTATAGTAGCAACTAAAAGTTGAAATGCAGATTCATGATTTAATTCACACTTTGCATCTGGATAATCATCCTTTAATGTTTCTAATATTACTTTTGTTCTTTGCTTCATAAAATCACCTATTTATATATCCCTCTATATTTTTCAGGTAGCAAGTTTGCAATAGACTTCATTATATATATCATGGATCTTTCATCAAATTCGTGCTTATCTTCATCTTTTTCTTTTACAGGTAATGTTATAGGGTCTCCAATTTTAATACTTACATCCGCATAATTAAATTTTTCTCCACCCATATCACCATCTTTATTTATAGGCAAAAGAATTTCAGTTCCATGCATACCAATTGGTATAATTTGAGCCTTTGTCATTCTTGCTATTAATAGTATTCCTTTTTTTCCTTCAATCATAGATCCAGTTCTACTTCTTGTTCCTTCTGGGAAAATAACTAAATTTTCTCCGCCTCTAACAAGCTTAACTATCTTTGTAATAGCCTCTTTATCTGCTGAGTTAGGTTTAATACCCACATTCTTAATCATAGCCGTTCCTAGTCTAGTTACAGGATCATTTGAAAGTTTTACTCCTGCAACAAATGTTGGATCATACTTTTCTCTAAGTACTTTATCCAATATTAAACCATCAGCATTACTCAAATGATTACATATAAATATTTTAGGACCATTTGCCTTTTCAATATTTTCAAATCCCTCTATTTTAATATTTGCATATTTTTTAAAATATTTGTTTACAATAACTTTTGTTATCTTCACTACTACTGATTCTGGTAATATGTTTATTACCTTTACTAATGTTGGTGATAACATTAATCTCCCTCACTTCCTATTGTTATATGTAATATTATATTTTATTACTATTTAAAAGTCTATCAACATAATCTTTTAAATAGGGAGAATCAGTTTTTATATCACTTATATCCCCATTATTATGCCTAATTTTAATTAAAGCATTCCTTTTCAAAACATTTTTTCCTCTCCATCCACAAGATGTATTTAGAAATGTTTCTTTAAATTCTCTAGTATTTATACTAGCTAACTCAACTGCATTTTCCTTATTCATAAACTCAAAAGGATAAAAATCACTTATATTTGAAAAACCTTTATCTTCATTATAAGGACAACAGTTTTGACAACTATCACAACCAAAAACTCTTCCCTTTAATAATTTTATATGCTTATCTTCTAAATCCTTTTTTTGAGTAAAATATGAAACGCATATATTGCTATTTTTCTTATAAGCATTTATAGACTTACTAGGACAGCTTTTGTAGCAGTTAGCACATTCTCCACATTCTTTAAAAAGAGAAATTTCATTAAAATTTCTTTCATCATCACAATTTATTTCTAAATCAGTTATTATTTCTCCTAAAAATACATAAGAACCATACTTTTCAGTAATAATCATATTGTTCTTACCTATAAATCCAACCCCTGCTAAATATGCTATATATCTTTCTGGTAAAAAGTTGCTATCAACAAATGAACTTGCTTTTCCACCAAGCACCCCTATGTATTCACATATTTTACTTAAATATGACTTTACTACTTTATGATAATCTTTTCCTCTTGTATAAACTGAAAAGCCATTATCAACATAATTTATATCATGAAGATAAGGGAAAGCTATTGATATAATAGTTTTCCCTTCATTCATATAATTAAAAGGATTTATCCTCTTTTCAATATCTTTTTCTTCAAACTCATTTTCAAGACCTTGTTTTCTTCTTTCATAAAAGAAATCCTTAAGTTCTGTAAACTCCCTACATCTTATAAATCCTAAAGTATCTAGTCCTAATGAGTTACAATAATTAATTATATCTTCTTTTATCATAACTAACCTCTATATAAGTAACATTATATATTACTTCTATATAAGTAATATATAATGTTACTTATATATTACTTATATGAAATATTAATTATACTCTCTTTTTTATAATCTACTTTATTTATATAATATCTAACTCCTTCGATAATTAAATTATCTCCTGTAGTCAGTATCACCTATAATAATTAATCTCTATATAACAATAACATTCTATATAATCATGTTATTATATATTGTCTTTTTATTTCCATCTTCATCTACTACTTCAATTATATCATTAATATTTTTAATTATATTTCTTCCTGCGCAACCAACAACAGTGGCTTTTTCAGGAACTTCCTTTAAAACTACAGTATTTGCTCCAACTCTAGATCCCTTTTTCAAAGTTATTGGACCTAGTACCTTTGCTCCAGCCCCAATTATTACATCATCTTCTACAGTTGGATGTCTCTTACCTTTTTCTTTTCCAGTACCACCTAAAGTTACTCCATGATATATTGTAACATTGTTTCCTATTTCACTTGTTTCCCCAATTACTACTCCCATCCCATGATCTATAAATAAGCCTTTTCCAATTATAGCTCCTGGATGGATTTCTATTCCAGTAAAAAATCTAGCTAATTGCGATAATAGTCTAGCAAAAAAAAATCTTTTATGCTTATATAAAAAATGTGCAATTCTATATGCAATTAAAGCATGAATACATGGATATAATAAAAGTACTTCTACCTTACTTCTTGCAGCTGGGTCTTTTTCTAATATATTATTTATGTCATATCTTAAATTTTTAAACACAGCTATTTTCCTCCCTTTGTTAAAATTACTTATTACTAATTTTAATCGTAAATCCCCATAGATATATATTTTTCTCCACCATCAGGTGCTATCACTAAGACTTTTTTACCCTTTCCAAGTCTTTTAGCTTCTTGAAGTGCTACAAATATAGCCGCTCCTGATGATATGCCTAGTAATATTCCTTCTTTTTCTGCAAACTCTTTTGTCATCTTAAATGCATCTTCATCTGAAACCTTTATTACTTCATCTATACATTTAGGATTATATATTTCTGGTATAAATCCTGAGCCTAGTCCTTGTATGTTATGGGCCCCTGCTCTTCCTCCACTTAATACTGGTGATTTAAGTGGCTCTACTGCAATAACTTTAATTTTTTTCATCTTCTCTTTTAGTTTATTTCCTACTCCTGTAACAGTTCCACCAGTTCCTACCCCTGCAACAAATGCATCTAACTCATTTATCTCTAAACAAATTTCTTCTGCTGTAGTTTCATAGTGTTTTGTTGAATTTGCTAAATTTTCAAATTGTTGAGGCATAAAATAATTATCTTTCTTTGCAAGCTCTTTTGCCTTTTCTATTGCCCCATTCATTCCTTCTGCTCCATCAGTTAATATAAGTTCTGCTCCATAAGCTTTTATTAAATCTCTTCTTTCTTTGCTCATGCTATCTGGCATTACAATTATAACTTTATATCCTTTTATCCTTCCAATCATAGCTAAAGCTATGCCTGTATTTCCACTTGTTGGCTCTACAATTACTGAATCTTCTTTTAATAATCCCTCTTTTTCAGCCTTTTCAATCATTCCTAAAGCTGCTCTATCTTTGACACTTCCACCTGGATTATATTTTTCTAATTTAACATAAACTTCTGCACTATCCTCATCAACTAGTTTATTCAATTTTAGTATAGGTGTTCTTCCCACTAAATCTAATACGCTATTATATATCATATTTTCCTCCTGTTATTTAAACCAATAATCAAACTATATATTTAATTCACTATATAGTTTATTCTAATATATTAATCTATAATTTATTATAAATTAAAAACTTCGTCTCTAAATAATATAGAGACGAAGTTAGCTCCGTGGTTCCACTCTAATTAGACTAATAAATTAATCTCACTCATAAATGCAAATTAGTGCATTATCATTATAACGGATGATACCGGAAAGTTCTACTTATTTCAAACCTCAACTCCAAAGTGCACTTCATATAAATTGTAGGTAAAAAGATCTCATCCTTCTTTTCTCTCTGTAACCTTCCTCTATACTACTCTTCTTTTTCATAGTCTTTAATTCTGAGTATTTTAGTAAGTTTTATATTTTCATTATATTCTTAAAGCTTTAATTGTCAACCCACTATAATCTTTCTATTTTATCTTTTTCTTCCAAACTGGATATAAAATTTCATCTATTAAATCATGAGTGTTGACAGCTCCTATTAATTTATCTTCTTCATCAATTACTGGTATAGCTAATAAATCATATTTAGCTGCAATTTCTATTGCTTCATCTATATTAACATCATGCCTAATTACATTAATATTTTCATTCATTATATCTTTAACTTTAACATTTGGTTTATTTAATATTAAATCTATTTGACTTATATCTCCTAGTATTCTATCTTCTTCATCTGTAATATAAATCCTATAAAGCTCATCTTCTTCAAGTTCTTCCATTTCCCTTAATATATCAATTATTTCACCAACAGTTATATCTAAGTTAAACGAAATAAAATCTGTACTCATTATACTACCAACAGCTTCATCTTCATAGCTTAATAATTCCTTAACTTCATCTGCATCTTCTTTTTCTAAATTTACTAGGATCTTTTCTCTTTCCTCATCATCTAGTTCATCTAGAATATCTGCAATTTCATCATTTGGCATATTTTCTAGAAGTTCAGCTGCTTTTGTTTCACTTAAGTCTTTTATAATACTTCCCTTATATTCAGGTTCAATTTCTTCTAATGTATCTGCTGCTAAATCTTCATCTAGTGATTCAAAAATTTGCTTTCTTGAGCTTGCATCTAAGTTTTCTAATATATCTGCTAAATCTGCTGGATGAAGAGTTGAAAGCTTTTTATATGGTACTGCTATTTTCAAATTATTATCTACCATTTCTAGTGACTCAACATCATCCCACATTAAAACCCTATCTTCATAGTCTTTTCTAAGCATCTTATAAATAAAGCTACCAAACTTTGCACAATTCGCTCTTCTAAATCTTGCCATAGGACCAGTTTCAACAGCTATTACCCTATATTCTCCTGCAATTTCAGCTATTCTTAAATCATCAACCCTAACTACTTGCTTGCCATTAATATCTACTATTTTTTTATCTAGTAAATGTTCTGATAAAAGGTAAGAATATGTTCTTGGGAGTATTTCTTTACTGCCTCTTGTAACTATTTTTATCCTATTGTCTTGTTGATAAAAATTAATACTCCTAAACTCATAGTGAAAAGTATATCCATCTCTTTTGACTTTATAGCCAATTACCCTTGGATATCCATCCTCAGTAGTTACATAAATATCTTTAAGTTCTCCAAGGCTTTCATCAAACTCGTCATACATCTTTCTTCCTAAGATATTTGTATATAGAAATACTGATAGTTTCTTCATATCTTTTCCTCCTCACTTTTAGAGGAGTAGACAATGAATTAACTATAACAAGATTAATTTATAATGAAGTCCATCTCCTCTAAAACTTTAATATTCAATTTTGATAAGTTACTACTCTGAGGGACACCCTCCATTTTAAATTCACCCCTTATTTATTTAGAATAAATATTATTTTATTTTATTATACATATAATCTCCAATACTATATTATATTAAAATACCCCAAAAAGGCAACCTTTTTAAGAATGTAAAATATAAAATGAATAGTTAAAAATTATCTGTATTTTCATTCTTTAAATTTAAAATTCAAATAAAAAAAACTGATGACACTTTGCCATCAGCATAAAAAAGGAGTTGTTACATAACTTCTGCAACAACTCCTTTACTTTATTAACTATTTATTTAAATGTAAATATAGATTTAAGTAAACAAAATAATATTAATACTTCACCAATTATTGGATAAGGATATATACTTACCCCTCCTAATAACAAAATATATTCTACTATATATAAAAATAAACTTACTAGCAGCAGTCTCATACCAACTTTATTACAAAATGGCTTATCCAAATTAATTAATATAAACACTGCTAAAGAAGCTAATATAATTAAATATATTAAAATTGGTATCATTCCATTTTCTAAAGAAATAATAAATCCAAAATTATTAGTTATACTTATACTAAATTTATATGTATATACTAATACAACATATAGTAAACCTAAGATTATCATAAAAATATAATTTCTATTAAACTTTAACTTTTCATTTCTTAAAAAAATATACAAAGCTGAAAGTATAATTAAAGGAATACTAAAGTAATTAAGCAGGACATAGTATTTCAAAAAATATATTATTCCTTGCTTTTCTATGATTACTCCACATAATAAAACTAAGCATCTTAATATTAATGGCATTAATGAGATACTTACAAATAATTTAATCTTTTTTGGTGATAAATCTATATTCTTTTTTTCTAGATATAAAATAAATGTAATTATAAATAACAAAAGACATAAATAGCTAAACTCTAACAATTGTTACTCCTACCTTTTTATATTACTGCTACTTATAATTATTAAAAAAAATTTCATTTTATTCTAGTTTTATGCTATTTTACACCTAAAATTTTTAATCCACCTTTTATACATTTTATATGAAGTGGAAACTCTGGCCCTTTTTCTCCATCAATATCTGTTCCGATATCTTCGTGAGATTCAATATATAAATTATTTGTTTTAAAATAAATAACATTATCTGAATCTAAATGCTCACCTTTTAGTACTTTCACAAATAGAGGTATTAATTCTATTATTGGTATGGCCTTAAATATTATAACATCAAGCTGTCCATCTGTTGCATCTGCTCTTGTAGCTAATTTAAAATTACCTGCTGTTTGACCATTAAATACTAACATGAAGTACATTTTCCCCTCATATTCCATTTCATCTGATTTGATTTTTATATCAAGCTTTCTAAAGTTCGGTAATTCTTCTAGTCCCTTCAAATAATATGCAAGTTTACCTATTGTATTTTTTAAATTTACATCTGTTTTTTGTGAAACATCTGTAAATAAGCCTGTACTTGCTACATTTACAAAATACTTATCGTTTATACTTCCTAAATCTACTGCTGTAACTTCAGAAGATAATATTTGTCTGCATGCTTTTGAAACATCTGAAGGCATTCCTAAAAATTTACCAAAATCGTTAGCTGTTCCAACTGGCAATATTCCTATTGGAACTGAAACACCGCACTTAGTCATTGCATTGACTACATTGTCTATTGTTCCATCTCCACCAGCGATTAAAACGTAATAGTAGTTATTTTCCTTAAAATCATTAAAAGCATTTATAACATCCACTTCTTTATCTATTCTATATGGGACAATCGTGTATCCTGCTTCTTGGTGTATTTTTATAACCTTATCTAGCTGATCTAATATTAGGTTTTCTCCTGAGTATGGGTTATAAATAAATTTTACCTTTTTCACATTACCCCTCCTAGGTTAATTTTATATTATATTCCAATTATAAAAACTCTATAATTCCATACAATAAGTATATATAGTATATTACTATATTTTACATATAAATCAAATTAAATATTAGCCGGATTTCTTAATTTTATCTTAATAATTAAATTAATCTTTAAATATCTTATATTTAATAGAAATCTATGATATAATATTGCATTGATAATAAAGCATAAAAGAAATAAAAATCGTTATGTTTTAAAAACCAGGAGTGATTTTATGAAAAAAAGTTGTATTCCAAATGTTTTTACATTTATTAATTTATCATGTGGCATAATATCTATTTTATACACTTTTGAAAAAAATTATTTATTTGCCTGCTTCTTTATAATAATAGCAGCACTTGTAGATAGATATGACGGAAGAGTAGCAAGATGGTTAAATGTTTCTAGTGAACTAGGAAAAGAGTTAGATTCACTAGCTGATTTAGTTTCCTTCGGAGTTGCACCATCTATACTTACATTCTTAATGTATGATTTAGCAAAAGTAGGACCAGCTGGAATAATAGGTACTGCTGTATTATTAGCTTTCCCTATATGTGGAGCTTACAGATTGGCTAGGTATAATACTTCCACATTTGATGGAGTTTTTACTGGAATTCCTATAACTATTGCAGGAAGTTTTATGGCTGTTTTTGTATTTTTTACACTAAACCATAGATTAACTCCATGGATTCCAATTATACTTTTAATGGTAGGTTCTTATCTTATGGTAAGTACATTTAAATTAAAGAAACTTTAGTCACAAAGATAGTAAAAACAAAAAAGCTATTTCAATTAATATTGGAATAGCTTTACTTTTTTACTCTTCATCTTCTCTTTCTGAATTATCAAAATCTAATTCATAATCTATTTCTGTTAATATATTATCTTTATTTGTTTTTTCATCTATATATTGTTTCTTTATCTTACAATACTTTGTATATGAACCACTACATTCCTCTAGTGTTTTTATTATTTCATCTATTATATCACCTAGCTCATCTGCTCTTTCTACAGCATCTTTTACATGACTTTTCTTGGCTTCTGATATATTATTTAATTCATTTGCCCCACCAATTAATAGCCTATAAGAGTTGACCATAGAGCTAAGTAAATTAGTCAAATTATTAATTTCGTTATATTGATTTTTAATTAAATCTCTGTATGGCAATTAACCACCCCGCATTATAATACATCTGATTATAACTTCACGTACCTATTGTAAATCTTCATTACCTTCTATAATTTTATTTTCTTCTTCAACATTATTTTCTGCCTCAATATTATTATCTTCTTCAGCTTTGTTTTCAGTGATTGTTGTATCTCTTTCTTCTATATTGATATTTTTTTCTTCAATTTCACTTTCTTTTATAAAATTGTTATTTCCAATTTCATTTTCACTTTCTTTTATAAGGTTATTATCTACTATGAAATTATTATTTTCTATGAACTTAGTATCAATAGATTCATTATCTATTAACCTATTCTTCTTTATTACTCTTACAAATTGATTTTCTTCTATAAATCGACTATTTTGTATTTCTTGAACAAATTCATTATCTATAGTATTATACATATCTGAATCATGAGCAAAGCTCTCTTTTAATTCTTTATCATTTTTGCAAAATTCTTCTTTATTTATTAATTTACAATTCAAATTTTTTATCTGCTCTTTTAATATGTCCTTTGCATCATTAACTACTTCATTAATTGTTTTTTCAATAGAATCATAGTTCAAATTTTTACAATTTAATGATGCTAAATGTTGATTGTAGATATCTTCAATTTTTCCTATATAATAGTCTATCATTCCATCTATATCTGACTTTGATAAAGGTCTTCTTATATTTGAAATAACATTTTTATAGTTATTATATAATTCTCTAAACTTTCTAACGTATGAATTAAGTAATTTCAAACGCTCTCTTTCACTCATATCAAGACAGCCTGCTTCTCTGAGTTCTTCCATATATCTCATGAATCCTTTTATATAATTTGCAATTTGTTCTTCTATGATTTCTTCCTCTATATTTTTTAATTCACTTTTTAGAACTTCTTCGATTTCTCCTCTAGAATTTCTAGATATACTATATTCTATATCAGCTAACTTTGCTCTACTATTTGGGACACTAAAATCACTTGTCTTTCTTTCTGTATCATATTCCATTGAATCTGTTTCGAAATTATATCTAAACTCTTCACTAAATAATACTGGTACAAAAAACTCCTTAGGTATTGATATAAACATAACTTACCTCCTTAAACATTTGTAATTTTACAATATGGTTTAAAGTAAGCTCTTGGATATTTGCATAAAGGACAAACTAAAGGTGCTTCCTCACCTTCATGAATATATCCACAATTCATACATACCCATAATGAGCCTTTTGGACCTCTAAACATAGTTCCGTCTTCAAGCTTATCATAAAGTGCTTTAAATCTTTTAGCATGATTTTCTTCTGTTTCAGCTAATTCTTTATAAAAATCTGCTATTTCATTAAACCCCTCACTTCTTGCATCTTCCTCAAACTTTTTATATGAATTTTCATATTCATCTGATTCACCTAAAATACAATCTAATAGATTATCTTTAGTGCAACCTATCCTTTTCAAAAATGTTCCAAATACTTCTCTTGCATGAGCTAATTCATTTCCTGAAGTTTCATCAAATATTTCCCCAACCCATTGATATCCATCTAATCTTGCTTTTTCAGCATATAAGGTATATTTAGTTCTTGCTCTAGATTCTCCAGCAAAGGTCTTGTAAAGATTTTGTTCTGTTTTACTTCCCTTAAACTCCATTATAATCTCCTAAAAATTTATACACTTATACATTATGCATTTAATTATTTAAATGTGAACTTAAGTTATAAATTGCAAATATAAAGGCGAAGATAAATAAAATATGTGGTAAATTCATATCTTCTATCTTCGCTCTTTCTTTATTTTAAATATAACTATTTTAGCTAATTAATAAAAATCTTTCTATCTTCATTGCAAATTATTTCTATTTGCTTACCTTCTTTAGTTTTTGTTATTAAAGTTACCTTGCGCCCCCAAAGATCTTGAACATATTTTAGAGTTTCTTTAGCATATGACATTTCAAGTTCTCTTCCATCGAAGAAATGCTCTAATGTTAAAGTTAAGTCTCTTCTATTTAAATTAGTTACTCTAATGTATGGAATTGATGCAACTCCACAAGTATCTGCAAGATAATCTCTTATTTCTTTCCAGCCTATTTCATCTGGAACCTCTTCAACTACATATTCAAAGCTCTTTTTAGCATACTGAAATAAGTTTAGTTCTTCACATAATTCTCTTGTTAGATATCTTCTTAAGAAAGAGCTATCTCTTTCTGTTTTTCTAACTTCGAATATTTTTTCTCTACCAAATCTTTTTTCAATATCTTGAAAAACCTTAAACCCTAAATAATATGGATTAAGTCCGCCAACTATAGGTGCTACAACATCATTGTGTCTTTTTAAGAATTCAAAATGTAGTCCATCATCTAGATCTAATTCTTTCAATATATTATAATGCCAAAAACTTGCCCAACCTTCATTCATTATTTTGGTTTCAATTTGAGGCATAAAATATTGAGTTTCTCTCTTTACTATTCTTAATATATTCTTTTCCCATTCTTCTAAAGCACTATATTTTATTATAAAACCTAAAACATCATCACAAGGCTCTACTGGTATCTTTGATACATCTGGAAATGGTATTTCATCATTTTCATCTAAAATACCTCTATTTTCTTTTTTAGAATAGTAATCAGCAATTAAACTTTCTTTTATTTCATCGCCACTTAATTCTTTTACCCCAACTACTCTAGGTATTTGATATCTAATTGCATGTGCTGCATTCAGTATTTTTTCAACCCTTTCGTAGCCTATACTTGGATCATTTATATATCCTCTAACTATCTCCGCATCTAGCTTAAACATTTCTAATGCACCTTTAGCATTAGTTCCTTCTACAAACATTCTATTATTTGCAAAGAAATCATTATGACCATATACATGAGCCATAGTTAATATTTGTAAAAGTAGTGTATTTTCTCTCATTAAATATGCAAGACAAGGATTTGTATTTATTACCATTTCATATGGTAATCCAGTCATATTTAATGAATACAATGTTTTATTTTTATCATATGCTTTACCATAACTCCAGTGAGGGTATTTAGAAGGCATACCAACATATGCCTCATACCCCAACATTTCATTAAAGCCTATTATTTCAAATTCTTGCGGATAAAAGTTAAGTCCTACTTCTCTTGCTTTTTTTTCTATAATTTCATTCCACTTCTCTAAAGTGCTAACATCGTATTCCATAATTATTCCTCCCTGAGCTCTTTAGATAACATGACTTTCAATGCATCCCATAAATCCTTCTTTTCCTTAACAATTACAGAAACGAAATTTTTACAACTTATCTCTTTATTGAATCTATAATACATTGTTGTTGAATAAGTGGATGGTAATAATTCTGCATATCCAAACATATTGCTTATTTTGCATAATTCCTTTACAGATTTCATTGCCCTTTCATTATCTTCGCTCCAGTTGTCTCCGTCACTAGCATATATAGGATAGATATTCCACATTTCTGGTGGATACTTTTCCTTAATTAAATCTAAAGCTGTATTAAGTCCACTTGAAATGTAAGTTCCACCTGATTCTGCTTTATGGAAGAATTCAAACTCATTTACCCTCTTTGCAGTAGTAGTATGAGATATAAATTCAAAAGCTATATTATTATATTTTCTTTTTATGAATCTAGATAAAACAAAGAACAATGATCTAGCCAAATATTTTTTGCTACTATCCATAGACCCTGATACGTCCATGATAAATAGCATTACTGCATTACTTTCTTTTTTAGGTTTCTTCTTAACTCTATAATATCTAAGGTCTTCTTCTCTAAAAGGAAATCTTTCTATATCATTATCTAAACCTACTTCTTGTAATGCTCTCTTTTTGCCTTGTTTTCTTTGTAGTTTTGCTACAACTGTCTTTTTCTTTGCAAGTCTTGGATTTATTCCATATCTTTGATAACCACGCTTTCTGCCTGCACTTTCTGTTATTATTTCAGAGTATTTCTTTCTATCCAAATGAGGTAATTCTAGATCCTCAATGATATAATCCATAAGCTCTTCCATGGTTATTTCTGTTTCGTAAATATCATCTCCTGGAGAGTTACCAGCACCTTGATTTCCACTTTTTCCTGATTTAGGGCTTCCATCAGATATTTTATCTCCTCTTCTTTCTTCCCCAACTCCAGTGGCAACCCCTTTATTATTTCTTCCAAATACAAATTGATATTCTTTTATTCCTCTAATTGGAATCTTAAACTTTTTATTTTTACTTTCTCCAATTATACTTTCTTCTGAAAGAATATCCCCCAAATTTTCTTTTATAGATTTTTCAACTAATTGTCTATGTCTTCTTCTATCTTCTATTGATCTATCATGCTCTAATGGATTATCTGCATTGTCTCTAAAGATTGCCATTGTTATCAATCCTTCCACAAGTTGTTTGCAGCATATTTTAATATTACATCACAGCAATGTAAGCAATATCCATTATTTTGCATTTCTTCAACCATAGAATTGTATTTTTCAGCTTGTTCTGTATCTCTAACTCTAGATTTAGTTATAATTCTTGAAAGATCCTTAACAGATGCCATAAGTTTCTTTTCAATAGCTTCTTTTAAAGGCTCATATGAAGTATAATCTATCTTGCTTCCATTTCTAACTAAGTAGAACATGTATGAAGTAACATCTGCTCTAAAGCCTTTGCATGAGTTTTCTGAAACTCCAATTTGTTCTTCTATACTTCTCATAAAGTCTTCATCTGGATTTAACTCTTCTCCAGTTGATGTATCCTTAATCTTAGTCTTATTAACAAATGCTTCAGCATTATCTATATAATTATCAAATAAGCTTTCAGCTTGTTCTCTAAAGGAATGAATAAATGCCTTTGTAATTTCTTTTTCAAGAATCTTATTATATTCTTTTCTAATTGTATCTTGTACAAATCCAAGATATTTCTTCTTATCTTCAGCTGCTATATCCATTTCCTTAACTGATTTTATAATACTTTCCATTATACTTAATGGATTGATGCAGTTATATTCTGAACTTGAAAGGGCATTATCAATTGCCTTAATTATAAATCTAGTACTTATACCCTTCATACCTTCATATGAACCTGCTTCTTCTCTTAATTCATTTATATCAATTCTCTTAGTACTTCCCTTTTCAACTATTTCTTCACCATTGTAGATCTTAAGTTTTGTTATAGGATCTACCTTTGCTGATGGAGTTAATCTTGAAAGGATGGCAAACATAGCTGCAACTTCTATTGTATGAGGAGCTATGTGAGCATTAAAGTTACTCTTTTTTAAAATCTTTTCATATATTTTTACTTCTTCATCAAGCTCTAAGCAATATGGAACTTCTATTTTTACAATTCTATCTAGGATAGCTTCGTTTGTATGATCTGATTTAAACTTGTTCCATTCAGCTTCATTTGAGTGAGCTATTATAAGTCCATCAAAGTAAATCATAGATCCCTTACCTGGTGATGGAATTGATTTTTCTTGTGTTGCTGTGATTATTGTATGAAGATATTCAACGTCATTTTTGAATACTTCTATAAATTCAACTAATCCTCTATTACCAACGTTAAATGCTCCGTTTAAAGAGAATATTCTTGGGTCATCTTCTGGATACATATCCATTTTTGAAATATCTATTGATCCAGTTAAAATTGAAGTATCTTGGTTATTTGGATCTACTGGTGGAACAACACCAATTCCCTTTCTTGATCTAATAGAGAATCCTTTTGTTTCAACTGGGAACTTTTCATATTCTCCATTAAATTCATTCATAAGTCTATACTTACAAACTGGACATAAGTCTCCTTCTATTTTTACACCTAATAATTCTTCAAATTTTGGTCTTAAATGTTTAGGTATTAAATGTAGAGGTTCTTCATGCATCGGACAACCTTTTATAGTATAAATAGGATCACATTCAACAAGCGCTTTTTTCAAAGCTTCTACTAATGATGATTTACCTGCCCCAACTGGACCAACTAAGTATAATACTTGTCTAGCTTCTTCTCCATTCATTGATGCTGAATGGAAGTAATTAATTAACTTCATAATTACCTTGTCAATTCCAAAGAAATCATCCTTAAAGAAACCATACTTTCTTATTGAGTCATTTCCATATATTTTTTTTACCTTAGGGTTTTCTTCGCCCTTTAGTACTTCTACTCCCTTACTAACAACCATATCATAAATTCGCTTATGTGAAAGCTTAGCTATATCTGGGTTTTGTTTTATTATTTCTAAATAATCTAAGAATGTTCCTTCAAATTTTTCTTTGTTTCTACTTTCTCTATCACTTTTTATAAATTCTTCGAAGTTCATTTACTTCCCCCCCTTTTTACTAAAATATATTCACCACTATACTTTATATATGACAAAATATTTTAGATGACCTTTTTATTTGTTTTACCAATTTACTTATTATTTAATCTTACGCATATTAATTCTATGCATGATAATCTTATACATATACATATAAATTTTGAAAAAATAAATATATTTTGATATAAAGAATAATTAATAAAAAACTGATAATAATAAAACTTATATGAATCTTACTCATAAAAGTGAACTAATTTGTATAAATATTTTTATTAAAAAGTAAAATTTGTTAATTTAATATTTATCATCATTGATATATTAATAACAATTATTAATTAGTAACTTTTATTGATAAATTGATTATAATATAGTATAATAGTAACAAATAAAAGAACATTTAAAGGGGTGTTATACATGGAAGGAATAGCATGCATGCTAAGCAAAAAGTGTAGAAGAGAAAAATCAGAAGAAATAGTTAAAAATATGAATGATGAACAAAAAACTTATGAAGAAATTTATGAAAAAGTAAGTAGTAAATAATTAAATTTTATTATACCTAGCTCATCATTGAGCGACTAATTGAGAATTTAAAAGGACAATTTTTGTATATTAAATGATCTCATATAGAAAAAGTAGAGAATGTGATTTCTCTACTTTTTACATTTTTCTTGACCCTAAGGGGCTATGCATCTAGGGACAGATTTCTTTCAAATTATTTATTCTATTGTAAATGGCATTGACGAGTTATCTATAAATTCAGTTGAACTATCAAATTTAACCTTTCCAATCAAGGAATTTGATTTAGGCTTATATTTATAATATTCTAAATTATATGATACCCTCATTCTATTAGTATCAAAAATCTTATTATCAAAATTTAATCCTTTTGGAATATCGAATACATATTCTTTCTTTCCTTCCTTATCTAGAAAAGGACTATAATCTATATTGCTCTCTTCATTACCATCAAAGTACTCTCTTTCACTAAAATCATAACCTATAAATATAGGGTTAGAATTTATCAAATTATTATTACTAAACTGTAATTTAACATCTCTTAAGCTTCCATAATATTTACTATTATTTTTAAAGCTAACTTTTATTTTATAAACTTCATCTTCCTCCTCAAATCCTGAGTACGCTATACTTAATTTAGGAACATCAATAAATCCATCATAATATTCTTTTCTATCTCCTAACATAAACTTGAATCCGAAAAATGAAATAAATAAAAATATACAAATTCCTAAGCTTATTTTTATAAATCTTACGTTCATATATGCCCCTCCTTAATCTATATCACAATTTATATATATTTTTAATGATATATATATTGAAAATAAAAATATAAAGACTAATATGAATAATAATAAAAACATATATATCTCTCTTGATCTAGATGCTAAATCATGAGTTACTAGATTCAAATGTTTAAATGAAAACACTGCTATTTTATTAGAAACGTTCATAAGGAAATTATCTCGCATCCCATAGTTTGGACTGATCAAATGATATTTAAAAGTAAATATATATGAAGTAATCAATATTAAAAACGGTCCAATATTTCTTGCTAATTTATATCCAAACTTGAATATAATCGGTATAATTATAGAAAAGCTGACCATAATACTAGAAAAACTAGCAACCACATCTTGTAATACCATTAATCTTGAAGAAATTAATATGTTATTTGTTCCAAAACAAATGTACATTAATAAATTAGATAAAAATAATATTAAAAGTACTAACATATATTTTGAATAAACTATATCTTCTCTTCTAGTTGGAAAGCTTAGTATATAGCTCTCACAGCTATTTAAACTATCATAATAAAAACTATTCATCACTACTATATAAGTAATAGCTATAGGAAGATAAGTAGGAAAATAATCAGATAATATACCTAATAATAACCAAACTAGTACTATAGTAATTATTGCAGCTTTTAATGATCTAACCTTTAGACCCACTAATAAATCTTTTTGTATAAGCTTAAACATTACTTCTCCCCCTTTATATAGTGAAACATTATATCCTCTAAGGTTGGAATACTTATATTTTCATTATCCAAACCTTTTTCA
This sequence comes from Clostridium sp. D46t1_190503_E9, assembly GCF_015555225.1. Taxonomy (NCBI): domain Bacteria; kingdom Bacillati; phylum Bacillota; class Clostridia; order Eubacteriales; family Clostridiaceae; genus Clostridium; species Clostridium sp. D46t1_190503_E9. Next base: position 79,416 of record NZ_JADNKB010000010.1, on the reverse strand, counting down.
TTTATAAATAAACCTTCCATGTAGTACTTTGTTTCCTTTGTAGAAATAAAATTTAATTTACTTTCTTCAAGTTCTTCCTTTGATCCCCTAAAAATTCTGTATCTTTCCTTTATAGACTCCATGTCTTGTGAGAAAATTAACTTTCCATTATTAATGAAGGTTATATAATCTGCTATTCCATCTAAATCTGAAGTTATATGAGTAGAAATAATAACACTTCTATTTCCTTCCTCTATTGCTTCTTGAAGTAGTTTTAAAATATCTTTTCTTATAATAGGATCTAACCCAGCTGTAGGCTCGTCTAATATTAAAAGTTTTGCATCATGAGATAACGCATTAGCTATCATAAGCTTAATAGCTTCACCTTTTGAAAGTTCTCTAATATATAATTTTTTATGAATTCCAAATCTTCTTAAGTAAGAATCAAAGAGATTTGAATCAAATTTAGAATAAGACTTACTAACTATTTTCTTAAAATCTTTGACATTTAAATGACCATAAAAATTTAAATTATCAAAAACAAAACCAATATTATCTTTAACATACACCTCTTCTTTAAAAATATCTTTATCAAATATTTTAATTTCTCCTTTATCAGCTTTAATTAACCCAAGAAGCATTTTAATTAAAGTTGTTTTCCCTGAACCATTAGGTCCAATTAATCCCATGATAAATCCTTCGTCTAACTCAAAAGAAATATTATCAAGCTTAAATTTCCCTCTCTCTTTGCTTACATTCTCTACCCTAATCATACTATTCTCCTTCATACAACAAATCTATCATGTTATAAATATCTTTCTTATCTAGTTTTATAGCTCTTGCTATTTTCATAATATCTTCTAACTTCTCTTCAATTTCCTTAAGCTTTTCCTCATAAATAAGCTCTTTATTAAAATAGGATACATAGCATCCCTTTCCCCCAACAGTTTCAATAAAACCTTGATTTTCTAGTTCTTCATAAGCTCTTTTAGTTGTAATAACACTTATATTTAAATCTTTAGCTAAGGATCTTATAGAAGGCAACTTTTCATTAGGCTCTAATGTTCCATTTATAATTTCCTCTTTTATTGAATTAACTATCTGCTCATATATTGGAAACTTAGATGAATTACTAATTAATATTTTCATTTTTCACCTCAAATAACTATAATTACTGTATATGTATACTATATACAGTATGCACATAAAAAGTCAACTATATATTGCACTTTTTACCAAATATATTTGTATAATGCATATATAAATGATAGATACTTTTTTATTATTTATTCACAATCATATATCTAAATAAAAACATGTCCTATTCTAAATAACTAAAGGAAGTCGTGAAACGCGACTCCCTTTAAAATCCTTATAGTCCTGTTTTTATAAATTTTGAAAGGGGCTCGCGAAACGCGAGCCCCTTTCCCCATCTAAAATACTCGTAATTCAGTTAATTTACAAAGGGTCTCACGAAACGTGATATCCTTAATAAATTCATGAAAAATTCCATTTTCACAATTCAACGTAGGTGAATTATCTTTTCAACTTTTTCATTCTTTCAATAAACAAACCTTTATAGTCTCAGTAAGACTCTCCTAATAATTTATTCTTATCTCAATAGTTTCCTCTATTTGAAAATATAAAGTTTTATCTTTTATAAAAAGTTCTCAAAAATATAAATCATTTTAGTATCATAAAAATATATAATATATATTTTTGAAAAATCTTCACTTTCTCTATAATAATACTTATACTGTTCCTTAAAATTCGGTGTGTATTTTTTGTCTATGTTCAAAGATTTTATTATTTTTCCAACTTCTTGCTCTATAAATAAATTTTTTTCACTTTCCCATTCAAAATTTTTATTTATATTATTGTCATTATATTTAAGAATATGATATCTCTTTCCATCTCCTAAAAAACTCTCTCCCTCATTACTTGAATAAATTTCTTCGTAATTTTTAGACATCTCTAAATTCCAATTTGAATTTACTATATTTACGTATATATTTTTTTTGCCAATATAAATTTTAGCTGTTACTATTCCTAAAATAATAACCCCTAGCAAAATCATTATTATCATATATTTCTTTTTCAAATAAATTCCTCCTACAATATACTTATAACCAAAATAGAAATAATCTTATTTTTGCGTATAAGATTACTTCTATTTATAATCACCTTTTTAATTTACCATAAAGGAACTCCAAACGGTAAAGTTGTTAACCTTGGCTTATCTGCTGTTATAAATAATTTGTAAGGTCTAACTCTTCCTCTTTCTTGCTCATAATTTGCAATATTATTTACTACATTAACTAATCCATTATATTCTTCCTCTTTAAAATCATAAGTATCTTCTATCAAAATTAATACATCCCACATAACTCCAGTTTTTACTACACCTAGATTTATTTTAACTGAATGCAATGCACCAAATAGATCTGTTTGTTTCTTCAAATTAGTATTTGCCAATATTTCCACTTTACTTGCATTAGGCATAGCAAAATTCATAGTTGTAGTTGAAAAATATTCATAAGACTTGTTTGCACGAGCATTATATAAAAAGTTAGTAACTACTTGTTTAAAAGCAGGAGAGTATGTCCAGATATCACTTGAAATAAGACTCTTACTAGTAAAGATTCTAGGTTCCTCTCTAAGTTGTATAATAGAATAATTTAATAAATCACCTGAATGAGTAAACCCTGCAGCACTTAATGTTTCTGCCATCATACTAGATAAGGATCTCGTTGATATTTCTGTATCTCTAATAAGTGAACTATTCATCTTTTCTAAATTTAACTCATTTTTCATTTTACTTATTACTTCTTCTGGTGTTTCTGTAAATTCATAATCTTCATTATTAATTATATTAATATCATCCCTTGTATCTAACTCACTTGCTGATGCAGTATTAATTGGTAACCCTAATGTAATACTCATAGTAATAATTATAGCCAAAATCTTTTTATTCATATTAACTCTCCTCAATATTATATATATTATGACAAATTTCACTTTATCTATTTAATTTATACACAAGCTTGTCTACATAATATATAATATCATGTTTTTTTAACAAAAAATGTCGAATTTAGATGCGTATTATAAAGGAAATATCGCAATAAAATATATAATATTATATATTTTTACAATAATATTATTTTCAAGGTTTATTTCCTTAAGCGTTATTACTAATTATTAATTTAATTTTAATATTCAATATAAATGATTATTTTTCAAGATCCCTAATACATTAATATTAAGAAATCCCTTAAGATTCCCTCTTAAACAAGCTCCTTATTTAAATAAGATACATAAATGCATATGTACATAATACAGATGCTTTTTAATTAATAATTTGCAATCATATATTATAAATAAACATACTTTCTATCATAAAAAATTAAAGGAAGTCGCGAAACGCGACTCCCTTTATAAATTCATGAAAAATCCAATTTTCACAATTCAACGTAGGTGAATTATCTTTTCAACTTTTTCATTCTTTCATTTTTCATCCTATAATTCAACTCGTCTGAATTATCACCTCAATTGTCCATTATCCATTATCAAATTTCCATTGATTTTATTTTTTCTCCATTCTTATGTTCTTCTCCACCATTCCCATAGCCTTATAGAATCCTATAGCGCCTTCATTAAAACTCCAAACTCCAAGTTCTAAAGCTTCAGCTCCATTACTCTTTACTAAATCATATGAGTAATCAAATAGCATTCTACCCAACCCTTGTCTTCTACTACTTTCCTTTATGCAAATTTCATCTATATATGCAAAAAACTTGTCATTTAATAAATCCATGTTTTTAATTTCTATATATCGTATCATTGTATAACCAACTATCTTTTTATTTTTAACTATTACTATAATCTCAATATCTTCATCATTTAATAGTTCCTTAAAATATGATTTACACATAGTCTTACTAGCTTCTTTATATATATCTGGTCTATTTTTGACATGAAATATGTGTAATTCCTTAGAAATATTGCTTATATATTTGTAATCTTCTAATTTAGCATGTCTTATTTCTACCCCATATCCATCACCTCATAATATTTGTATTAAAAATCTTGGGGTATTGTTACCTTATTAATTCTATAATTTAAAGTAACAATTTAAAGTCATTTTACTTATAATGATTATAAAATAATATATTAGGAGTTTATCAATGAATTTTAATGATGACGATTCGATTCTTTATGATGATGATTCTAGACTAAGACCACCTCCACTTGGAAATTTAATTCCTGGGTTCCCAACTCCAGGCCCTGGTCCTACTCCAGGTTCAGGTCCTGGTGGTAATTTCCCTTTTCCTGGCTCTCAAGGTGCTCCACCTATGGGAAGTAATTTAAATATAGGTCCACCACCAAATTTTACTCCATCCAAAAACAGTTCTGGCGTTCAAAAATTAAGTTCTTCTGGTGGCCCTCAAACTAAAGCTGTAAGTCCAGGATCTATTAGTTTTTGTCTATTTAAATTTACTTATATATGGGAAACTAGTGGTAGAAATTATTGGGCATTTTTATTAAATGTAGATCGTAGGTCAGTTTCTGGTTTGCGATGGTTTAGAAATACTTGGGTATTCTTTGGTCTAGATTTAAGAAGAATAGATTCATTTATATGCTACAGAAGCGATTCTAAGTGTGACTCTGATTCAGAAAATAACTCGAATTCAGAAAATGATTCAAGCTTAGAACCCTTAATAAACAATAGGAAAGAATACTCAACTAATGGTGTAAAAAATACTTATACTAAAGTATTAACTTCCGTTGAGATTCCTGAAATAAAGAATGATTATATAATTAATTATCTAGGTGAAGTTGATGGTAATGAATTAACTACAAGAATTCCTTGTAAACAAACAAGAATAACTAATTATAGAATAGTTCTTGAATTAACATATCCTGATGAATTTAATAAACAATTGATAGATAAAATTAATTCATGTGCTATAGAAGCATCTACTGTTGCTTCAAGATATTTAGATGAATTTAGAGATAGTAAAAACTTCCTAACTCCTTTAGAAGTATTTAATTTGTCCGCTAAACAAATAGGTAAATCATTAAAAGTCTTTTCTTCAGAATTTACTAATAAATTAAAGAAACTTAAATTACCTAGAGAAGTAACAAAAGAAGTAGAATATACAATTCTTCAAGAAAAAATAGAAGAGCCTTGGAGAATCTTATAACAATGAATAATGGACAATTGAAAATTTAAAATGGATAATGAACATTTGAGAGTAGGACAATTGATAATTAACAATGGATAGTTTATAATTAAAATATAGAATAGCAAAAAGGACTGGAGTATAACAATATTGTTAATACTCCAGTCCTTCTTGTAATTAAACTTAATTTTATTAAACAGTTTCTTTCCTTTCATTATATATAGTTATTCCAAGGGTTAATGCTAATCCTCCCCATAAAACAACTGCTCCTAATGCAAAGAATGATAATGCTACTACAGTCATAATAGTGCCCCCTTTTTTAATTACTCTAATATATTTTTACTTTTCCATTGTTTTTTACTTATTATTAATGCAAGAATTATTCCAAATCCTATAATACTCCAGCCATATGCAAATATTGCTGAAAGCTCATATCCCCCATAAGGCATTTTGATTTCTGTCATTATGCTTTGCACTAACATAAAAATTAATATAGCTGGTGTTACAAACTTAACGCAAATATTCCACCACTTGCCTATTTTAAAATATGATATTTCATTTGTGTGTTCTCTAACTATATCAGGACTAGCTATCCATCCAATTAGTATAACTTCCAATAATCCAACCACTACAATTCCGTAATTATTTATAAAATTATCTATTATATCTAATAAATATAGCCCTGCCCCTGTAGAGTATAATATTCCTATTGAAAATCCTATTAAACAAATTACTGCAACTACCTTATTTCTTGCCAATCCAAACTTATCTATAAATGGAGCTGAAACAGCTTCAATAAGTGAAACTGAAGATGTAATTCCTGCAAATAGCAAACACAAAAAGAATAATACACCTAGAAATGTTCCTACTGCCCCCATTTCAGTAAATACAGCAGGGAATACTACAAAAGCAAGTCCAACTCCACTTGATACAACTTCACTCATTGGTACACCTTTTGCACTAGCCATAAAGCCTAATATAGAAAATACCGCTATAGCTGATAAAAATTCAAATCCACAATTTGCAAATGCAGTCATAAATGCACTGTTATTTATATCAGTTTTTCTAGGTAAATAACTAGAGTAAGTAATCATTATCCCCATAGCTAAACTAAGAGAAAAGAACACTTGTCCATACGCTGCTACCCAAACCTTTGGCTCCATAACCTTTGACCAATCTGGTGTAAATAAAGTATTTAATCCTTCTGTTGCACCTTCTAAATTTACAGCTCTAATTGCTATTATAACCATTATAATTACAAGAGCTGGAAGAAGAATTTTATTTGCCTTTTCTATTCCACCTTTTATACCTTTATAACATATGAACCAACTTATAAACCAAATAATTGCTATTCCTATTAATATAGGTAAAATTATGCCTCCCATATCAAATGGTGAGTTAGTTAATTTAATAAAATCTAAATGGAAAAATGTATCCGTATCACTTCCCCAACCCTTGTTTATACTAAATCTCAAATAATTTACTGCCCAACTTAAAATCATAGAGTAATATGTTAAAATTATAAAAGCATTTATTGTTGGCCACCATCCAAGCCATTCCCACTTTTTCTTTACCTTTGCAATTGCAAGTGGTGTTGATCCTTTATATTTATGTCCTAGTCCATATTCCAATATTAATAATGGAATACCTGCTGTAAATATAGCAAAGAAATAAGGTATTAAAAATGCCCCTCCCCCATTTGTATATGCTACATACGGAAATCTCCAAATATTCCCTAGTCCTACTGCCGATCCCACTGCAGCAATAATAAACCCTAATTTTGATCCCCATTGTTCTCTATTTTCTTCCATAAAATCGCCCCCTAAATAAAGTAATTGCTTATACAAATTACCAGTATTTAAATATATAATATATTAAAATATCAATAAAATCAATATAATATTATTAAAACATCATACATTTCCATTTATTTTTTATAAATATATATTTTACTTTATTGCTAATTATCACTTTATTAAAAACTTTTTTGTAAAAAACATAAAAAAAATAAGCATCTCACAGTTTGAAGTGCTTATTTTTTATCTCTAATTTATTTGTATTTAGTTTTTTTCTTATTATTAATTCTTCTATTTTTAACTGCCTATAATAAACTCTTTATGTAGTTTCCATGTATTATCTACCCATTTAAATATACTTATATTATCAAAGTAACAATTAAATTCAAATGGATATTTATTTACATATTCCCACACTTCTTTATATATTGGCGGCACTTTTTTTGATGTTAATGTAACATGAAAAATTTTATCTTTACCATCTTTTTTATTAAACTCAATATAATCAAAATCATTTAAAACATCTATTAATTTATCATGAATAATTTTACCTTCCTTAGACATATTTACATCCATATAAATAACTCTATCGTCAAAATGATTATATTTATTCATTTTAAATTCTGCTTTTTCTTCACTTTTACTAAATTTATATAAAGCCTCCTCTAAATCTTTTATACTTTTATCATATTCAAAAGGTGCTTTAATAGTAAAATGTGCAGGTAACTTTGATGACTTAGCTTTAAATTTTTGAAATATATCTTTTCTCATTTCATTATTAAAATCGCCTGCTTCTCCTTTTACTACACAAACTATAACATATCTCATAAGACTTTCCCCTTTCAAAAGTTTTTCTTATAAATAAATCTCTTTATCTATGCTAAATAATTAATTTATACTATATTTCTAAAAGATTAAACTATATTATTAAGTATTTTTTAAACTCAAACTTGTTTATATTTATTACATTAGGTTAGCCGATATTTTTTATTTAAATTAACGCTTTTTCTCTACTGGTAAACATTCAATTCTATAACCAATTTCTTTATTAGCCATTCTATATCCTTCATTTATCATTTCTTCCATGTTCATTTCATTTCCTAATAAAGCATCTATAGTTATTTGTGATCTATCTGGAAAATACTTATCAAGTACTCTTTCATCAATATAGTCTTGATTTTTTATTGAATAATCATCTAAAATATGCATTACATTAAATCCAGCTTCTTTTAAAGCCCTTCCAACTAATATGCTTCTATGACATCTTATTGGATCTTGCATTGCTCCAAGTAACGCAATTCTATATCCCTTATTACAACCATCTTTTAATCTTTCAATTCCCTTAATAAAATCTTCTTCATGAATAACTTTTTCAAAATCAGAATACCCTTCTTCATTATAAGAAACTTTATTTAGCCTTTTTGCTGCAAGCTCCTTAGCCATATAAATATATACAAATCCAGCTTTAGTCAATGTATATTTTATAGTTTCCTTATCAAATTGAACATTATATTTTGAATAAGGTGTCCCTCTAATGTCAACAACACAATTAATATCATAATATCTTAACATATCTATTAACTTTTCAACTGTATAATTTGAATGCCCTATTGTATATATATCCATTAAAACTGCACCTCCTGGATCTAGTGAAGAGTGAAAAGTTAATGTAAATCTATTTCAGACAATCTTCAGTAGATCATATTTTATACTAATTTCATATAACTTAACTAAGTATTCAATGCCTACTATACAAAACTTAAATTCAACTTTTTCACTCTTTATCCCTTAAAACTTTTTTGATTATAATTATAAATGATAAATATAAGTTGGCGAAGATAAATAGAATATGCGGAATAAGCATATAGCGGGCAATTAGAAGGACTTGGTGAAGGAAGAACTACTAGGCCTTAGTGTGGTTGGTTTGTTTGAGCGCAGCGAGTTAACCAAAACTCTTGGCATAGCAGTTTTTCCGAGCCTAGTACTTCTTTGCTAAGCTATTTAGCTTATGGAGCATATCTATTTATCGTAGCCTTTTATATTAGCAATTTATAACTATCAGCTAAATAGTTTTAGTAGTTCTTCCTCTGTTATTGTATTTAACGTTTCTCCATTTAACATATCTCCATCTATTATTTTGCTAATTAATTCTTTCTTTTCTTCTTGTAACTTTATGATCTTTTCTTCAATAGTATCTTTAGATATAAGCTTTATTACTTCAACTATATTTTTTTGACCAAGTCTATGTGCTCTATCTGTTGCTTGATCTTGTACTGCTGGGTTCCACCAAGGATCAAAGTGAACTACAACACTAGCTGAAGTTAAGTTTAAACCAACTCCACCAGCTTTTAATGAAATTAAAAATATATTTTTATCTCTATTATTAAATTCATCAACTAAATTTATTCTTTCTTTTGCTTTAATACTTCCATCTAAATATAAATAGCTAATATTATCTTCTTCTAGTTTATCTCCTATCTTTTTTAATACAGATGTAAATTGTGAAAATATAATTATTTTTCTATTTGAATCTATAGTTTCTTTTATTATTTCCTTAACCGCTTTTATTTTTGCACTTTCTTCTTTAAAATCATCTATTAATAAAGATGGATCTAAACAAAGCTGACGTAATTTTGTAAGATATGATAATATAACAATTTTATTATCTTTGATTTTTTTATTTTCTTTAAGTTTCTTTTTAACTTCTTTCATATATGAATTATAAATTTGTTTTTGGCTAAATGTCATTGGTATTAAGTATTCTTTTTCTATTTTATCTGGTAATTCATCTAGTACATCTTCTTTTAACCTTCTTAGTATAAATGGAGAAATCAGTTCTTTAAGGTTTCTTAAACTTTCATCATCTCCATTTAAAAACTTACCTTTAAATCTTTCTTCATTATATAAATATCCTGGCATAATAAAATCAAATATTGACCATAATTCTAGTAAATTATTTTCTATTGGTGTTCCCGTTAAAGCTAGTTTACAATTTGCCTTTATTGATTTAACCAATTCTGTAATTTTAGATTTTTTATTTTTAATGTTTTGTGCTTCATCAATTATACAAAAGTCGAACTTTTTATCTTCATACCATTCATAATCACTTCTTAAAGTTCCATAAGTAGTTAATAATACGTCATATTCTTTATAATCTTCTTTAACTTTCTTTCTTTCACTAACACTTCCATGAATTACTCCTACATTTAAAGTATCTGCAAACTTTTCAAATTCACTTTTCCAATTGTATACAACAGAAGTTGGAGTTATAATTAAACTTTTTTTATTCTTATTTGAAAGTAATAAAGTTATTGTTTGAATTGTTTTACCAAGTCCCATATCATCAGCTAATATTCCACCAAATCCTAAGTTTTCTATTGATTTTAGCCAATTATATCCTTTAATTTGATAATCTCTAAGATTTGCATTTAAATCTTTTGGAATATCGTAGTTTTGTTCTTTATTATTTAAATTATTTATTAATTCATTTATTTTTTCTTCTCCAGATATAAATGGAATTCTTTTATTTCTTATTTTATTTTCTAAATGCAATAAATTATATTTATCCACATATATTTCTTCTTTATAAACATTATTAAATAAATTTAGCTCTTCTATTGTTTTAAAAAATTCAACTACTTCCATGTCCTTTAAATCTAAGAAGTTATTTCCCTTCGTTTTATAAAATGAACTTCCTTTTTTTATTCGTTCCATTATTTCTGCTATTTCGCTATAATCTACTCCATCTATCTTATAATCAAGCTTATAATAATCATCTATTTCTTCTATTTCACTTAATATATCTTTAGATTTTATAAGCTTTATTTCACCAAACTCGTTAGATAAAGTTACTATTCCAATTTTATTTAACTTATTTATACCTTCGCTTAATAATATGTATTTATCCTCATCATTTCCTGTAAATATAAATTTATCTTTATGCTTTATAAACTTATATCTTTCTAGCTCCATTTCTATTTTTTCCTTGGCTCTACTATCTTTCAAGCCATCTAAGCTATTTGCATAATTTATATCGATTCTGCAATATATATTTTCATTTTCTTTTTCTATATAAAATCTTGGAGTATTAACTTTGTTTATTTCAAATTTTACAGTTTCATCTATAATTATGTCCTTTGAAATTTCACCTAATATAAGTAATAATTTCTTTAAATTAGTTTCTGTATTTTTATATATTAAATTACCCTTTGCAACTAACTTATCGTATATTGTTTTATAATATTTTAATTGCTTTCCTGTAGGTAAATATATTTTCTTATCATATATCCAAACTTCTTTTTTGTCATCAATAGGTGTTGTACTCTTCTTTTGAGGATTTACTATTAAAGCTTCGCCCTTTTTCTTTAACGTAAATATTAAAGGCATATCTTCCTTATAAATAATGGAGTTATAGTTCATATAATCATAAGTTAAAACTATATTTTTATCACTATCTATAAGCTCTAAAAAACTTCTGAGCTCTTCTTTATATAATATAAAACTTCTAGCATCCACAATTCTATTTTTATTTTCTTTAAATTTTGCCTTTAAAAAATCTATAATTAAAGTATCATTTTCATTAAATTTATTGTTTTCATCAAATAAAAACTTACCTAGTGCTTCTATTGCAATTGTCTTTTCTTCTCCCGCTCTAAGCTCCAAATGATATTCTTCATTTTTATTTACTTTAACTTGCTTTATCTTTATATCTAATTTTAATATTCTCTTATTAATCTCACTTTTTTCTTTATTAATATTTTCTTTTTCTTTGTTATTTAATATAGCATAATAAAATCTATAAATAGTAGCTACCAAATGACTACAAATATAATTTTTCATTTCCTTACTATTTTCTTCAAATTGATTACAACTACATTTAGTATCAATTACTTTATTATTAGTATCAAACTTTAAATGAGTGCTATATTCACCTTTATTTTCTATAACCCTTCCATATATATGATAAGTATCATTTATCTTTTTACTTACAACCTTAGATACTAACCCCTTCTTAAAGAAAGCTATTCCATTATTCTTTGAAATACTAGAACTTAACTTTAAAACTGAGTCCATCATAGCCTTTAAATTCATATACATCCCTCCTTTTTAAGAGTAATTAATATTATACTACTTATTTTATATCACTTCATTCACTTTCTATTTTTATATTATAAATTTCCAAAAAGCAAAAAAGCTCTAGGATGTATTAAGTTATAATTTGTATCTTAACTTAACACATGCTAGAGCTCTATATAGTATTCTATTATTTCTATATTTTAATTTTAAGTATTTCTTCTTTACTAAGTTTTGAATATTTCATTATTTTTTCAATTGGTTCATTGTCTTTAAGCATTTCCTTTGCTATTTCAAACCTTTCTTCTCTCTTTCCTTCTTCTCTACCTTCTTCTCTACCTTCTTCTCTGCCTTCTTCTATTTTCTCTCTATCACGCTCTAAAAGTGTCATAAATTCCACCTCCACATTAGGATTATTCTTAACTTCAATTACTTTTTTATGAATCTTCTTAACCAACTCACCAGTAGAAGCTTCTGCCGTTCTATCATCAGAATGTTCTACATACTTTAAGAACTCAATAAGTTCATCACTTAAATCTTTTTTAATACCTTTAGTATTTAATATAATTTTATTTGTATCATCATTTAATTTTATATTATTATCTTCAATACATACAGTTTCAAATGTATATTTATGTCTTCCAGTTCCAAATAAATCAAAAGTACATATAAATATAATATAGCTTTTAGCAAGCTTTTTATAATCATCACCCTTGCTTATTAAATCAAGATCTATATTCCCTTGATAATATCTAATTCTTTTAGGAATATTTCTATATTTACCTCGTTGCATTTCTATATTGTATACTGTGTTATTTTCATCATTAACATATATATCTAATCGAATTCCTTTGCTTTCTAAAAGTAAATCTATTGTCTTTTGATTTTCTGGTATTTCAATTTTAGTTATTTCAACTTCTAGAAGTTTTTCTAAAAACTCCTTACAGATTTCCTTGTCACTCATTACCTTAGCAAATAAGAAATCATCTTCTAAATTAAGTTCTTTTAATGTTTTTGTCATTTTACTTTCCACATCTTTCATTTATCATTTGTCTAATTACTTACCACTATTATATAAAATTATTCATATCGTATCAACTTACAAGACAGTATCCTTTATGTTACTAATATTCACTATACTTCTATTTTTATAATTATAAATATCTACAAATCATATAATAAAAATAGATGAATTTGATAAAATTCTTATAAATCTTCACATAGAAAAAAAGCTCTATAATGCATTAAATTATAATTTGTATTTTAATTTAATGTATTATAAAACTCTTTAGATATATTATTTTATACCATCATATTTATTTAATTTTATCTGGATTTTCAACTATCATTTCAATAACTTTTCCACATTTAGAACAAAAGTCTATTAATAATTCTGATCCTCCAAGTCCAGTTTTGAATCTAATAATTGAATTGCTGCAACACCAGTAAGCTTTCCTCTTTTGATTGTACTTTCTCCACACTTGTCACATTTTAAACTCATTTCAAACAATCTCCTTTATACCCTTATTAAATGAGCCTTTTACAATATACCAATTTATGGTTATTGATATGATTTTATTATATACATATGATATTTGAGTTTCAGTGCTTACTTCACATTTTTTTATATATAATTGTATAAAATAACAATACTCTTAACTCTAATATATAAAATTTATTTTATAAAAAAATATAACAACATATATAATTTATATTTATATCTTATAAATTCCATTAGGATTTTGTCTAAAGAAATCTTCAATTTCATCTAATTGTTTTAATGCTTCTTCTTCATTATCATAGCTTCCTAGTTCAATTGTATTATTACCAAAAAAGAAATTTGAACCATAAGTTCCTTCTAGAATGTATCTTCTTACAATTAACTTCTCCTCTCTAATTGAAAACATCCTTATATCTATAAGTTTCATGCTATTACTAGTTCTTATTATCATAATACTCTTCTTTTCTCCATTTTTTATAATTATAAATTAATTCACATGCAAATAAAATTAATAATATTATTGGAATAACTATGCTCATAAATAGCTCTTTGCTAAGAAAAATAATCACTCCGATTGATATAATAAATATAGGTATAATCCATAAAATCCGAATAAACCGTCTTCTATAACTTAATTGCCAATAAAAAATTTTGAAGCCTTTATCTACTTTTTTACTCATAGCTTTATCCTTTTATTCTTGATACCATCTTAAGTCATATCTTTGATTAATTGATAAATCATTTGGATTATTTCCATATTTATATATTGTTGAATTATCTTTATCAAGAGCTATAGCATTCAATTCATGTCCCCCAATAATTTTATCCCAAGTAAATATAGCAATTTCATTTAACCCAATAGCTTTTCTTTGTTTATCTAAATTAGAACCTGCTTCAATATAACTAACATTTGGATCAATATTTTGAACGGCCAAAAACGTTAGTTGATTATTTTTATTATTCCCTACACTTATCCATCCAACAGTTTTAACTAAATCATTTTTTATAAAATTATCCGAAAACTCAGTTATCGCAAAGGCATTCCATAAAAAAGCGCGTTTCTCTACAAATATGCTTCTTATACCTTCTGTAGTTTCTACTAAATAAGCTGTTCCCCAATCTCGCTTAATTTCACTAAACACTTTTGTAATATTGTCTTTGCCAAAATGTGACTCTACTACTTGAAGACTTGTAAATTTATAAGTTCTAAATAAGAATAAACTAAAAATTAGTAAAATCAAAAATACAGTTATTAATATTTTCTTTTTCAAACAATCCCTCCTTTTTTTATGATAGAACTATTCACAATATATAACGATTTCTATACAAACAAAACTCTTTTTTCCTTTTACTCTTCATAGCAACCTAAACAATATCTTTGTCTAATTTATAAATCATTATATTGTACCTCCTTTATATTTATCTACCGCTTCTTTGCTTTTTAAATCCTTAGCATTAATCCCATCAACCAATATCAAAGTCATAATAAATATGTAATATAATCTTTTTATAATCTAATTACTTTTTTATTAATTAAATTATTGCTATTGTAGGCAACTATAACATATTTTATAAATACCATATTATTTAGCGTTCAAAGCTTCTTTTCATCAATTATTTTCTACTAGTTATATTTTGTTAAGCAAAGTAGCGAAGAGTGACTAGTTAAAAATGAATTTTATGCTCCAAAAACACAAAATCTTATAATGTCCACAAAAGCGTGGGAACCTATAGCAGATACTAAGTTAGACTTTCTCTGAATCAAAGCAAAAGGAGTACCAAACAATAAAGAAAGTATAATTATATTTCCAATATTAATACATTTATAAATTTAATAGTCTATACTTTTTATATAACCCTTAAATACCTATATTTACTTTTGAATAATACTTTATTTTTAATAAATTAATATTCAATTTATCTTCATAATATATTGGTTCTAGACTTATTATCCTTTCTAAAATAAATATAAATTCCGCTTACAAATAATATTGCTGCTGACAATACTACAATTTCAGGACTCTTAACAAATAAAGAATATGGTAGAAAAACTATAGCACTCACCATTTCCCTAATTCCCTTCTTTTTAGCTCTTAATAAAAATGTAATGATCCCAATTATAGACAAGCATATAATACTTTTTAAAATCCACATAATTATCCCTCCTATTAACATAATTAATCTATTGGTTAATTTTAAATTTTGATGTAATAGTATAAAATAACTCCCAACATTTAAAGTTTTGATAAAGAAAAAACTTTATGATTCAGTGATATTTTTTTATCCATGTCATACATACTCTTAATAATTCCTAATATTACAATTCCGTTTTGTATAAAAGTTATATAATTATAAAGTTTACTATTCAAAAAAACACCAACAGCTCCTCCAAATATAACTAATAAACCAGTATTCAACATATCTTTTCCTACTATCTTTGATACTTTATCTTTGTCATACTTTTTTGCATCAAATCCATTTAGCATATCTCCTGCATTTTGACTTTTAATTACCCATCCTAAAAAGGTAAATAGTCCTCCCTCAAGTAACGTAATTATAATTAATCCATATATATCTACATTTTTCATATAAGATCTCCATCATTTTATTATTGTTATACTATATTTATTTCTTAATTTTCAATAACTACAAATTTTTAACCTTACTTACTTTCAAGTTTTTTCTTATATGCCATCGCTATAAATGTTATTATAGTACCATTCATAAATTAGCAAACAAGATATATCCATATATTAGTAACTATCTCATATACAAAACTTGCAACAAAGAAAAGTATAATTGCTATTAATATTATACCTATAACCATCATGCTCTTATCTTACAATGCTTTTTTTATCTATCATACAATTAACCCTTTTACATACTCAATTAAATCCTTAGTATTTTCTTTATCACAATGATATTCTGCTATATCATACGCTTCTAACATACCTTGCTCATCTTCTGTTCTTACTTTCTTTAATTTTAATCTTACCTTTAACATGTTCATTAGAATTTTATCTATTTTATTTAACTTCTTATAATCAAATCCACCTCTTAAGTAAAATGTTTTAATAGACTTTAATTGCTCTTTATTAAAATTATAATTCCATACCTGTTGAAGTTCTTCTTCCCTTCCAGTGTTTGCCCCTGTTGCCCAAACAATGATTTTCTTGTTACATAATAAATTAAAGTTTTTCTTTATTAATGCTATTCCATTTATACCAACAGCATAAAGTCCTCCACCATAAATGATTACGTCGTATTTTTCAAGTTCTTCAATTGTAATATCATCAGCTGCTTTTAAAGCACAATTTAAATCTTCTGAAATCCATTTCGCATATGTTTCTGTATATCCAGATTTAGATTTGTAAATAACAATTTTTTTCATAACTCACTCCTATTAATGTTTTATTGATAATCATATTTATTTTATATTTTAAAGTTGCCCATTATCTTCAATAAAGTTTTCTAGAGTTGAATTATCCTTTGCTATTTTTCAAAATTATTTTATTATTTCCTATCTTATTTTAATATCATTTTGTAAATATTCTCTGTACTGCTTTTTACTATCTTCCCATATATGCTTTCCAAATAGCATCCCAAATACTGCTCCAACTATAAACTTAATTCATCTATATATTTGTAATAACTTTTTCAATTCATTATTTTGTCCATATTTCTATATATATCTATATACATTATCTCTTTTTACAACCTTTTGCATAAAATCTCTGTCCATTTTAGGAATTACATCTATAAGTTCTCTTTTTGTAATAGAATTTATAAATTTCAATAAATTTGTATCTGCTTGTTTTCTTAGTGCATCTTTTTTAGGGTATCCTTTTCCAAATGGTTCATCAAATAACCTTTCTAATATACATTGCAAATTAATTTCAGCTGCCCACCCAAAATTTAATCCAAGTGGAATTGAAATCGCATTACCATTGTTAATTCTTCCAAATAAATAATTAATATTGAAATTATTTTTAGGCTTTTATAATCTAATTTACTCTTAGAAAAATTTTGAGTCATTATTTTTTATTTAATTAATAAATTGCTTCAATTTAATACAATCATCAATAAAATCTATCTCTTTATATATCCTTTTAATTTAGCAACAAATTTTATTAAATAATTAATTCCCCAAAATATAGATATAAAAAGTAAAAAACCAATAATATAATTAATTCTATCGGCGATATAAGCATTTATTGATACAAATAAAGCATTTATACAACTTAAGATTAATTGTAATTTAAAAAAATCTTCATTAATTATTCTAAAGTCTTCAATTTTTACTGAATAAATTATTTTCTTCTTAGAAAAACAAATAAAATTATATACAATAAACAACATTGGTATAATCACACCACAAATAAAAAAAAGCATAATATCCCTCCTAATTTATTACTATTGTTTTCCTAATTAGTTTTTGTACAATTACTTGCTTTTCATATCATTAGTTTTAACATTAATTTCATAGTGCTCTGAAAAGGTAACATAATACCTATCCCAAAAACTACAGTATTAATTAGAAAAATTTTACGATATTTTAAAAATATATCAATTTACTTTATTGATATTAAACTGGTCTACATTTAATTACATATCCAGGTATACCAGCATTAAACCGTGATATTTCATGGATGGTTTAATCATCGCCATGATTTTTCTCTCTTTGATGTTATAGAATACCCATAATCTATCATTGAACTAGCATCATCATCTTCAAAGTGTAATACTATTTTCCACTCTCCAGACATTCCATCATAGACTTCAGTAACCCTTTTACCGGCATATAATATTCCACTGTCAACTACTTCTCCTTTAGGATTTATAATGTCAAATTTTAATCCATCTTCTATATTTTCACCTTTAGAACTACCTAATAATATATGAACATACTTCTTAAAAGACCCTGCATCAAAGGTAATTATATTATTATTTATGTCCATTAATTTAACACCTCTTGTTGAAGTATCCCCAATACTCGTTAGTGAAAATTTATTAAGTCCCATTGTTGAAATATAGCTAGGATTTATTTTATTTATTATAAAGGCTCCTAATAATAAAATAATAATTAATATAGATGTAATTTTTATCGAATTGTTAACTTTTCTTTTTTTCATATCTAATACATTCCTTTATACATGAATCTTTTATTCTATTAAAATTTAAATATACCTATAATTTTATTAGCACTATACAAAAAAATATTTTCACCCTATTTTTCTTTCTTTTCAATAATCATATTAAAAAATCCAATGCTAAATATTAACACCCCAACCAACATGTATGAATGGATAAATCCATTCAATAATGCATCAAATTCTCCTGTTAAATTTTTATTTGCATAAATTATCTTAAGTGTTGCATAGCCTAATGATGAACTAAAAATGATTGTAATAATTCCAGCTAAAAAATATTTAACTTGATTTTTCATAAAATTATGCTCCCTTCTATTTTTAACAATATATTATTCCTTTTATATATATTTTACCAAATAAATATTAATATGTTAATATTTTCAACATAAATACTGATATAATATATTCATTTATTGTATAATATAACTTGTACTCTTTAACTTGAATTTATAAAATGGAGGATAACATGAATTTTACTTATAAACATACAATGTATGCTTCTTTTATTGGCTATATTGTGCAAGCAATAATAAATAATTTTGTTCCATTATTATTTTTAACCTTTCAATCATCGTATAACATACCAATTTCAAAAATAACATTTTTAGTTACTTTTAATTTTGGTTTTCAATTATTAATTGATTTTCTTTCTGCAGGGTTTATAGATAAAATAGGATATAGAGCTTCTGTAATAATAGCTCATATTTGTGCAGGGCTTGGGCTAATATCATTAACAATTCTACCTGAAATTTTTAGTGATCCTTTTATTGGCTTATTAATTTCAGTTATGATTTATGCTATTGGTGGTGGATTAATTGAGGTTCTAATAAGTCCTATAGTAGAAGCTTGCCCAACAGATAATAAGGAAACTGCAATGAGTTTATTACATTCCTTTTATTGTTGGGGCCACGTTGCTGTAGTTTTAATATCAACAATCTTTTTTAGTATATTTGGAATTTTAAATTGGAGGTACCTTGCAATATTATGGTCTGTAATACCGCTTCTAAACACTCTTCTTTTTATAAAAGTTCCTATTTTACATTTGATTGAAGAAGGTGAAAGTAGATTAACAATTAAAGAACTACTTTCAAATAAATTCTTTTGGATAATGATACTTTTAATGATATGTGCAGGAGCAAGCGAACAATCTGTTAGTCAATGGGCATCTACTTTTGCAGAAAAAAGTCTTAGTGTTAATAAAGCTCTTGGAGATTTAGCTGGTCCAATGCTTTTTGCAATAATGATGGGTATATCTAGAACAGTCTATAGTAAAATAGGTGAAAAAATTAATCTAGAAAAATCTATGATAGCATCCAGTTTGCTTTGCTTTATAAGCTATCTTATTATTTCATTATCACCTTTACCTTTATTATCTCTTATAGGATGTGGTATATGTGGATTTTCAGTTGGCATTTTGTGGCCAGGCACCTTTAGTATCTCTTCATCTATATTAAAAAAAGGTGGAACTGCAATGTTTGCTTTTTTAGCACTTGCAGGTGATGTAGGCTGCTCACTTGGTCCAACTGTTGTAGGTAGAATATCTAGTATTTTTAATGATAATATAAAAATAGGAATTTTATTTTCAAGTATATTTCCAATACTTTTGATCATTGGAATAATCCTGTCTAAAATGAATAGAAAAATAAAAGTTCATAATGTATAAAAAATAAGTGGGAATTCAAGCAAATTCCCACTTATTTTTATATAATTACATTTTTAAATACTTTTATATATGTTTTATATTTCTTATTAAATATGTAAAGGTAGCTTTATAACAAACTTAGTTATGTCTTTATTACTTGTTACACTAATATCTCCATTGTTTTTATCAATTATCTCTTTTACTATATGTAGCCCAAATCCATTATCTCCATTTTTATTTTCCTTTGTAGAAAATCCTTCTTCAAAAATTCTATCAATTATATTTTTATCAATTTCCGGTCCATTATTTTGAAGGCTTATTATAACATAATTATAAGAGTAATAACTATTAATCATTAATAACCCTCTTCCTTTTAATGCTTCTATAGAATTTCTTACTATATTAGAAATAATTTTATGAAGTTCTAACTCACTTATATTAGTATCTTTTAAATCAGCCTTTTCATCTATTAGAACATCCACTTCTTTTAAATCAGTAGAGTTAACTACTTGAGATATAATAGAGTCATCAGAACTTAGAACTTTAACTTGAGTTGAAATATCATTTCCCTCTATTATTCCTTTTAATAACTCACCTAATTTTTCATAATTCTCCATTAGATATGCACCATATAAATATGAAATCTGTGAACCATAATCATGCTTTATTTTTTTTAGTTCATTAATTTTACTTTCTAATTCTTTATTTAATATATGTACCTTCTTAGAATTTTTATCTATATTTATAAAATGCCAAGAGATAAAAATAATAAATCCACCTAATAATACAAAAATTATTTCTTTGAATACTGGATTGTCTTTATCACTAATAATACGTGAAAATGACATTATAAAATCAAACACTACAGTTCCTATTATTAAAGTAATTATAGACGAAACTCTTGATTTAATTATCAAATTTATCTTATGAATAAACTTCATATTCTTTAATACAAAATATGAAATAATAAATTGAGGAAAATACAAAATTATTATAATTGCATAGATATTATCAGAAGTTGAAATATTATTAAATATTGTAAATATTACAAAGGATAAATTAGCACTTATTCCAATTATTGAATATATTATGCTAAACCCAATAGTAGCTCCTAATTTATCATCTTTAAACATTAAGTTTGTTAATAGTAATTGTCCCATATGTATTACTATTATTCCTAAACTTGAATTTCCTAATAAATAAGTACTAAAGATTACAAAAAATGATGTTATTGCTATTAAAATATTTAATTGTAATTTACTTTTTTTATATTGTTTATTCACACAATAATTTGATGCAATAATAAACATAACACTTTGAATAATACTAATTATGATATCGATCAATCCAGTAAGCATATTTTGTCCCCTATCTTAGTTTTTTAATTGAGTCTGGCATTTCTTCTACACCTACACTCATTACAGATGTAGGACCAACATTTATTAAAACTGCTGATAATAATAACATTAATGAGCCTAGCCACTTCTTCATTTTCATTTACCTTTCCCTCCTATCTCTTTATATTTATTAAACATTAATATAGCTTGTACTAAAATAGTCCAAACTATTATTTGTGAAATCCAATTAACTTCAAACATCATAAGAGATAACAGAGTCAGTATTACTACATTTATAATTCCAATTTTTCTATTTTTTCTAATAAGATTTTCCCTTGTAATAGGCATTTTGTCATTTATTATTGGCGCCTTATTATAAACAGAAAATATACTAATAAAATTTAAAACAATGGAACTAGTTAAATTTAATTTATTGTTTTCGAATAAAATTATTATAATTACCATTAAAATTAATGTTGCAGTAAAACACTTTAATTGTGTATCTTCGTGATAACCACCAATAAAAGGCTTTGTAATTGACATTATAAAAAGTATTAATAAGCTTTCTTTAAAATATCCTAAAATTGAAAAAATTATAATTAAAAATATTATTTTTATCAATTCATATACTATTACTTTTAAAGAATATTTTATTTGTTCTATTTGCTCATCATTATAATTATTATATTCACCTAAACTATCAACGAATTTATATATTAATTTTTCCATAATATAAATCTTTCCTTATTAATTTACCATACCGCACCTATAAAGTGCAATAATTCTACATATTTTTTTCTGTATTTTAAATTTTATTTTTTTTATTATATTATTTCTTATATTAATTAAGTATTATTCACATTTAATTAATAAAAAATCTATATACTCTAAATATATTTTAAAGAGATTTACTTTACATAACATCTATCTATTATTATACATTAAATACCTATATAAAATATATATTCATATAGGTATTTTCATAACATATTTTCCATTTTAATGTAAATGAAAAAAGCCTTCTAAGTTTTTCGATATTAGAAGACTCCTATAAAATCATTTATTTATTTATTTATTTATTTATTTATTTATTTATTATATTCAAAACCTCATCTCCATACTTTTCAAATTTCTTTTCTCCCATACCTCTGATACTAAGTAATTCATCCTTGTCCTTTGGTATTTTATTAGCAAGTTCAATAAGAGTTGAATCTGAAAATATAATATATGGTTTTATTCCTAGTATATTTGCTTTTTCTTTTCTCCATAATTTTAGTTTATTAAATAAATCTTTATTTTCTATTTTTTCTTCAATATCTTCACTTAATTTGCAAATAACTTTTTCCTGTGATTTTAATACTTTTATCGATTTAGGATTTAATTTCAGCATTGAATATGTACCTTCTTTTAAATTAACATATCCTAAATCTAACAAAGTCTTGATTAAATCTCTTATAAATTTGCTGCTGTATTCCTTCATGATTCCATATGTAGTCAGGCTATCTAAGTTATTTTGAATTATCTTAGGCCCCTTAAATCCTCTTAATATATCAACTAATACTGAAATACCATACAGCTCTCTAGTTCTATATACACATGATAAAATCATTTGAGCTTCTATTGTAAAATCTCTAAGTTCTTCGTTATTTAAACAGTTGCTGCAATTATTACAATATGGCTTTGCATTTTTATCTCCAAAATAATTTAAAATAAAGCTTCTATAACATTTATCATATTCACAAAAATCAACCATACTTTGAAGTTTTCTTATTTCAATTTCTTTTCTAGTATTACCAACTGTAGTATATATTAAATATTCTAATGTTCTTATATCTTCCCTATTATATAAAAGGTGACATTCTGTTCTTTCTCCATCCCTGCCACCCCTACCTATTTCTTGATAATAGTTTTCAAGGTTCTTACATAAAGTGAAATGAATTATATATCTTACATTAGATTTATCTATCCCCATTCCAAAAGCATTTGTTGCAATCATTACATTAAAATTATCTTTTAAGAATTCTTCCTGATAATAGTTTTTCTCATCATCTTTTAATCCACCATGATACTTTGCTGCATCTATTCCTCTTTCTTTTAAATAATAATATAAAGCATCAACTTCTTTTCTAGTTGCACAATAAACTATTCCAGAAGCCTCTTCATGATCTCTTATATAATCTTTGACAAACTCTGCTTTATCTTCTTCCTTATGTACACATATTGATAAATTTTCTCTATCAAAACTACCTAAGTACATATATGGATTGATAAGTTCTAAAAGCTTAAAAATATCCTTTCTTACTTCTGTAGTTGCTGTAGCCGTAAATGCAGTAACCACAGGTCTAACATTTAAACTTCTTATAAAAGGAGCTATAAATGTATAGCTTTTTCTAAAATCATGTCCCCACATAGAAACACAATGTGCTTCATCTATTGCAACTTGACTTATCCAGAGCTTTCTTAACATCTTATTGAAGTATTCACTTTCTAATCTTTCTGGTGCTATATATAAAAGTTTAACTTCTCCATCGTAACATCTCTTTAATATTTTCTTTATTTCATCTAAACTTTGAGTACTATTTATATATTCTGCCTTTATCCCTATATCATTAATGGAATCAACCTGATCCTTCATTAATGATATTAAAGGAGAAATAACTAAAGTAATTCCATTAAAAATTAAAGCAGGAATTTGATAACAAATTGATTTTCCTCCACCTGTTGGCATAATGCAAAGGCTATCCCTTCCCCTTAAAATATTTGATATTATTTCACTTTGTCCTTCTCTAAAGGAGTTATATCCAAAATATTTTTCCAAAACTTCCATTGCTTTATTCATAATGTTAATCACTCCTTTCTCCTTAAAATTCTACCATATTTTCTAACTATTAAAACACATTTTATAATGAAATAATTAAAGAATTAAAAAATGAAAGAATTGTGGATGTTTTGCTATAATATAACAATAGCGAAGATAAATAGACTGTGAAATAAGCATATATCTAATACTTCTTTACATATCTATTTATCTTCGCCAACTTGTATTTCATTACTTTAAATTATCAAATGAAGAATTATCCTCATTAATGATATGTATTAAATTGGAGATATTATATAAAAATCGGAAAGTTAATATATATCATTATGTTTAATTCTCATTTTATAAGTTAACCTTTACATACATCTTAATTTAACCTTTTAATTATCTTATCATTTTGCTCTTTTGTTAAATTAAGTTTTTTTGTTATATTTAATAATTTTTCAAATAATTCATTTTCATTTATCATACTTCTTAAATAACTAGTTATGGAATTACTTATTTCTAAAACTCTTTGTAGAATTTCTATTCTATCTTCAGCTTTAAGTTTATTTTGTTCCACAGCTCTATATAATATATAGCCATATACTGAACATAACTCAACATAATCTATTATTTCTTCTGATGATATTTTATTTATCATGCATTCAATTTGTATTGGTGAATACTCTTTATAAATATCATTATTTATATTGAAATGTAATGATGCATTTATAAATTCATCCTTCAGGTCACTTGTTACTTTTTCTTCTAAGTAATTTAAAACTAGTCTATATATTATAACATCCATTACGACTGTCCCCCTAAATAATTCCTCTAATTATAATTTATCATAATTTTGCAAATTTTTAAATTGTATTCTTAAAATTTAAAAATATATTTTTATTTAATCTAAAT
This sequence comes from Clostridium sp. D46t1_190503_E9, assembly GCF_015555225.1. Lineage (NCBI taxonomy): Bacteria > Bacillati > Bacillota > Clostridia > Eubacteriales > Clostridiaceae > Clostridium > Clostridium sp. D46t1_190503_E9. The sequence continues at coordinate 54,037 of NZ_JADNKB010000010.1, read as the reverse complement.
TTATATTTAATATTAGCAAGAAGTTTAGTTAACTTTAGTTATTTTTGTGGCTTGTCTTAAACAACTTTTTATTTCATATTTAATAAATTAAATTTAATTAATTTAGTTTATTATTTATTGATTTGATTTAATATGTAGTAAATTCTTAATATTAGAATTTACTACATATTAATGATATTATAATTCTCTATTCAAGAAAAAAGATACCTATGTAAATTAAGGTATCTTTTCCATCTATATATTTAATTATGATTTGGGCATCTATTGAAAACTATATTAAATAATTTCCTTTACAGCTTTTATTATTTCATCACTTGTTAAACCATATTTTTTCATTAACTCATCAGGAGTTCCAGATTCGCCAAATGTATCTTTTATTCCTACTGTTTTAACTATTGTAGGATGATTACTTGTTACAACTTGGGAAACTGTTGCTCCAAGTCCACCTATAATTGAATGTTCTTCAGCTGTAACTATTCCTTTTGTTTCTTTTGCTGCCTTTATTATTAATTCTTTATCTATTGGTTTAATAGTAGAAATATTAATAACTCTAGCATTTATTCCTTCTTCTCTTAATTTATCAGATGCTTCTATTGCTTTTTGAACCATCATTCCAGTTGCAATTATAGCTACATCATTTCCTTCTCTAAGCTCTACACCTTTTCCAATTTCAAATTTATAGTTATCATCAAATATATCTTCTGTATTACATCTACCAAATCTTAAGTAAACTGGTCCCACAAAGTTTGCTGCTGCTTTTGTAGCTTGCATAGCTTCTCTGTGATCTGCTGGTACTATTACAGTCATATTTGGAAGTGCGCTCATAAGTGCTATATCTTCAACAGATTGGTGTGAACCACCATCTTCTCCAACTGTTATACCTGCATGAGTTGCAGCTATCTTAACATTCATCTTAGGATAGCATATTGAGTTTCTTATTACTTCAAATGCTCTACCTGTAGCAAATACTGCAAAAGTACTAGCAAAAGGTATATTTCCTACGTTAGCAAGACCTGCTGCCATTCCCATTAAGTTTTGTTCTGCTATACCTGCATTAAAAAATCTATCTTTAAACATATTTTTAAAATCACATGTTTTAGTTGACTTAGAAAGATCCGCATCAAGAACTACAACTTTATCATTTTCTTTTCCTAATTCTACTAGTGCCATTCCATATGATTCTCTTGTTGCCTTACCCATTATAAATCCCTCCTATTTCATGATTTCCATAATAGCTTGTTCTGTTTGTTCTTTGTTAGGTGCTTGTCCGTGCCATCCTGCTTGGTTTTCCATAAAGCTAACACCTTTACCTTTTACCGTTTTAGCTATTATTACTGTTGGCTTGCCTTTTGTTTCTTCTGCATTTTTAAAGGCTTTGTCTAATTCTTCATAATCATGTCCATCACATTCAATTACATTAAATCCAAAACCTTTAAATTTTTCATCTAAAGGATTTATTCCCATAACATCTTCGTTTTTACCATCTATTTGTAATCCATTGAAATCAACTATTGCAACTAAGTTATCTAATTTATAATGAGCTGCTGCCATTGATGCTTCCCAAACTAAACCTTCTTGAAGTTCTCCATCTCCTAATACTGCATAAACTCTAGCATTATTATTTTGGGCTTTTAATCCTAAAGCCATTCCTACAGCATTAGATATTCCTTGTCCAAGTGATCCTGTTGAAACATCAACCCCTGGAACATGTTTAGAATCTGGATGTCCTTGAAGTAATCCACCTGTTTTTCTTAAAGTCTTTAATTCTTCTTTAGGGAAAAATCCTTTTTCAGCTAATACTGAGTAAAGTGCAGGCGCAGCATGTCCTTTACTTAATACAAATCTATCTCTTTGCTCCCATTTAGGGTTATTTACATCTATGTTCATCTTTTCATAATATAAATATGTTAAGACATCTGCACAAGATAATGATCCACCTGGATGTCCAGACTTTGATTCACAAAGCATTTCTATTATATTCTTTCTAACATTCTTAGAAACAGAAATTAAATTTTCTTTATTCATATTTTACACCACCAAATCTATTTTACTGTTTTTCTTTCTACTAAATACGGTTTTAAATTAATAATATTTTCTTCTTTATTACTATTTGCAACATCCATTAATAAATTAAAGGCTTCCTTTCCCATATTATAAATAGGTTGTGCAATTGTAGTTAATTCTGGCTCTATATAAGAACATATTCCAATGTTATCATAACCCAATATTCCTATATCTTCTGGCACTTTTAAACCTTTTCTAATCAGACACTTGATTCCACCAATAGCCATAATATCACTACTATAAAATATTACATCAATATTATTATTTTTCATTATAAGTCTTTCTGTTGCATTTATTCCCCCTTCTAATGAAATTTCATCCTCTTCTAATAAAAGTTCATTAAAAATTTCATATTGCTTAGATATTTTTTGAAAATATCTAAGCCTTGAATTTGAACTCACTTCATTTTGAGTAGACCCAACAAAAGCTATATCCTTATACCCTTTTCCTATTAAATAGTCTAAACCTATTTTTATTCCCTCTTCATTATCACAAAAGACACCATTTATCTTTTCTACTTCATCAATGTGCCTATCGACAACAACAAATGGTACCTCATTAGATTTTAGCATACTTATAGAATTGTTCCTTTTACCATTTGCTACAATTATTACTCCGTCGACTAGTTTGCTTATTAATAATCTTATATACTCTTCTTCTTTCTTACTGCTATTAAAAGTATTACATAAGATCACACTATATCCTTGTTTTTCTGCTTCTGTTTCAATAGCCTTTGCCATTTCTGCAAAGAATGGATTTTCTATATCTGGAATAATAAAGCCTATAGTATAACTTTTCTTTGTGCTTAAACTTCTTGCCAGAGAATTTGGTATATAGTTTAGTTCTTTTACTGCTTTTAAAATTCTATTTCTTGTTTCATCTGAAACACTAATATCTTTATTATTTAATACCATGGAGGCTGTAGTTCTAGATACATTTGCATGTTTTGCTATATCTAAAAGAGTTACCTTACTCATAAATTCCACTCCTTATTGCAGTTTTACATATACGATTATACCATAGTTAATTAATATTTATTTGACAACTTTACTAATAATTTTGATTACTAACAATTTTTAGATCAGCTGCTATTTCTTTATCTACAGCTTCACCATTATATATTTTTAATGCTAATTCAACTCCTAATGCACCAATTAAATCTGGTTGTTGTGCTACTGTTGCAATCATTTCTCCTTTTTCAACTGCATCTAGAGCATCTTCATTTCCATCGAATCCAATAACCATCGCCTTAACATTGCTTGTTCCAATTGCCTTTGCTGCTCCAAGAGCCATTTCATCATTATGAGCAAATACTACTTTGACATCTGAATTACCTTGTAGTATATTTTCCATTACTGATAAACCCTTTTGTCTATCAAAATCTGCTGCTTGGCTTGAAACAAACTTAACATTTGCTTTATCATCTAAAATGCTATGGAATCCAGCTCCTCTATCTCTAGTTGCTGATGCTCCTGGAATACCTTGAAGTTCAACTACATTTATATTTGCTTCATTTCCAAGCTTTTCTAAAACAAATTCTGCTGCCATAGCTCCACCCTTTATATTATCTGAAGCTATATGGCTTGTAACTTCTCCACCATTTGATTGTCTATCTAAAGTAATTACTGGTATATTTGCCTTATTTGCAACTTCTACTGATTTAACAACAGCATCACTATCTGTTGGATTGATTAATAAGGCTACTACACCAAGTTGTATTAAATCTTCTACATTAGATCTTTCCTTAGCTGGGTCATTTTGTGAATCTAAAACTATTAACTCAAATCCTAGCCTTTCAGCTTCTTTTTCTGCCCCTTCTTTCATGCTAACAAAGAAAGGATTATTTAAAGTGGATAAAACTATTCCAATCTTTTTGTCACTATTTCTATTTGAGCATCCCATAAAGAAACTCATTGAAACTATGGCTACTAGAGAAAATGCTAATATCTTTTTTATACCTTTCATGTTATCTCCTCCTATTTCAATTATGCTTTCTTTCTGCTCTTCTTATCTAATAATACTGCTATTAAGATAACTAATCCTTTTACTATTGATTGATAAAATGGTGATACATTCATTAAGTTTAATCCGTTATTTAATACTCCTATGATAAGAGCACCTATTAATGTTCCTGTGATTTTACCTTCTCCACCTGCTAATGATGTACCTCCAATAACAACTGCTGCTATTGCATCTAATTCAAAGCTTGTTCCTGCATTTGGTGAAGCTGATGCTATTCTACTAGTTATAATTACCCCTGCAATTGCTGATGCAAAACCTGAAACTACATATACTAAAGTTTTAATTTTATCTGTGTTTATACCTGATAATCTAGCTGAATCTTCATTTCCACCTAATGCATAAAGATATCTACCAAATCTTGTTTGTGATAAAACATAAATTGCTATTATAGAAACGATTACAGTGATGATAACTGGAATTGGCATGAATCCTATTTTTCCATTACCTATATTAACGAATTTTTCTGGTAACTTAGAAATTGGAGTTCCATTTGTAAATACTAAAGTAGCACCTCTAAATATTGTCATTGTTGCAAGTGTTGCTATAAATGCTTGTAACTTACCTTTTGATATTAAAAGTCCATTTACTAAACCAATTGCTATACCAACTAAAGCTGCAACTACTATTGCTAATGTAACACTTCCTGTTGATTTGATTATTGATGCTGATAATGCTCCACTAATTGCTAAAGTTGAACCAACTGATAAATCTATTCCACCAGTTAAGATAACAAAAGTCATACCTACTGCAATTATTGCATTAACTGAAACTTGTGTAAAAACATTAGTAATGTTTGATAGTGATAAAAATGATGGTGTAACAAATGTGATTATCGCACATAGTAGCACTAATCCTATAAGAGATTTGTATTTAGATGCAGTTTCTTTTATATTAATATTCATAATTGTATCCTCCCAACTATTTATTCATTCCAACAGCTAATTTCATTATGCTTTCTTGTGAAGCTTCTTCTCTTTTTAATTCTCCTGATATTTTTCCTTCACTCATAACAAGAATTCTATCACTTATTCCTAAAACTTCTGGTAAATCTGAAGATATCATTATTATCGCCTTTCCAGATGCTTTAAGTTCATTTAATAATTCGTATATTTCCTTCTTTGCTCCTACATCTATCCCCCTTGTAGGTTCATCAATTATTAATACTTCTGGAGATAACATAAGCCATTTTGCAAGTATAACCTTTTGTTGATTACCTCCACTTAAATTTTTTATTAATTGATCTCTATTCGGTGTTTTTATCTTAATTTTATCTATGTAATAATCAACATCTTTTGTTGCTTTATTTTTATCTATAGCCATCATTTTGCTTTCATATTTTTTTAAATTAGATAAAATCATATTTTCAGCTACAGATAAGCTAAGAACACAGCCTTCTTTTTTTCTATCTTCTGATAAATAGCAAATTCCATTATCTATTGCTTCTTGAATATTTTTTATATCAATTTCTTTTCCTTTAATCTTTATTGTTCCAGAAGTCTTTTTATATTCTCCAAAGATTGTTTTTGCAACTTCTGTTCTTCCAGATCCCATAAGACCAGCTATTCCTAAGATTTCTCCTTCTTTTACGCTGAAACTTATATCTTTTATTCCAACATTTGAATTTAAATTTTCAACTTCTAAAATATCTTTTCCAACCTTTACTTCTCTGTAAGGGAATTGGTCTTCTATTTTTCTCCCAACCATCATTGAAATTAATTTGTCATTATCAATATCTTTAATTAAGGCATTCCCTGCATATTTTCCATCCCTAAGAACTTCAACTCTATCACATATAGCAAATATTTCTTCCATTCTATGAGATATATAAATTATTGCAATTCCTTTTTTCTTTAAGCTGTCTATTACTTTAAATAAATTCTTAGTTTCTACTTCTGTTAAAGCTGTAGTTGGCTCATCCATTATTATTACTCTTGCATTCTTAGTTAAAGCTTTTGCTATTTCTACCATTTGCTTTTCCCCAACATTTAAGCTAGAAACAAGAGTATTTGGATTTATATTTGCACCTATTTGATCTAAGAATAATTTACTTCTTTCTATAAGTTCCTTTTTATTTATTTTCCCAGTAAACTTATGATACTTTTCATTTCCTAAGAATATATTTTCTGCAACTGTTAAGTTATTTAAGACACTCATTTCTTGATGGATAATAGTAACACCATATTCTTCTGCTGATTTTATTCCTTTGATATGTGCTTCTTCTCCATCTATAAATACTTTACCTTCATCTTTTTGATATACTCCACTTAATATCTTCATCAATGTAGACTTACCAGCTCCATTTTCACCCATTAAAGCTGTAACTTCTCCACCATAAGCTGTTATATCAACATTATCTAGGGCCTTAACCCCTGGGAATATCTTTGATACTCCCTCCATTCTTAGCATTGGTATTCTTGTACTCATATAAATACCCTCCTTAACTAAAATACAACTCCTGATTTTAAAATTATATTTGCATACGGTGTTTGTTCACCTGTTCTAACTACTGCCTTACATTCCTTTAAGTTTCTTTTCAATTCTTCATGAGATACAAATGTTATTTTTACATCTCCTATAATTTCTTTTATTTCTTTAAAAAGTTTTGGACTTATATCTTCTGTTTCTTTTGCTAATATTACTTCTTCTATTTGTAGTTCTTCTAATGTTGCTTTTAAAGTTTGCATAAATGTTGGAATTCCATTTATTAATGCTAGGTCTATTCTTTCTGTTTCATTTGGTATTGGTAAACCACAGTCACCAATTGCTAACATATCTGTGTGTCCCATTTTTGATATTACTGAACTTAAATTACTATTTAATAATGATGTCTTTCTCATTAGTATTACTCCTCTCCATAAACCTCTTCCACTTCTTTTAAATATGGTATTGAAGGTTGTGCTCCTTTTCTTTGAACTGCTATTGATGATACCTTATTTCCAAATGTTACTGCTTTTATAAGGTTTTCTTTATTCAGATTTTTCACATCTAACTTTGAACTTAAGCCTCCTATAAAGCTATCTCCTGCAGCTGTTGTATCTATTGCATTTACTTTAAATGCTGGTACTACTTCACTAAATTCTTTTCCTATTACTGCAGCTCCCCTTGATCCTAAAGTTATAATTACAAATTTAACTCCTTTATTTAAGAAAACTTCTGCTGCTTTTTTTGCATCTTCTAAATTTTCTACTTTTATACCAGTTAAAACTTCTGCTTCTGTTTCATTTGGTACTATAATATCTGTTACTTTTAAAAGTTCATCATTTATTTTTTTAGCTGGTGCAGGATTTAGTATTGTTACTTTTCCAAAATCCTTAGCCTTTTTAAATGCTTTAAAAGTAATTTCTTCTGGTGTTTCAAATTGAGATATTAATATATCACTTTCTTTTAATGCTTTTTCTGATTTATTAATTTCTTCTTCATTTATTGTCATATTTGATCCTGGAACAACTATTATTGAATTGTTTCCGTTATCGTTAACCATTATAATTGCCATTCCTGTTGCTTCTTTTTCATCTTCATATATAAAACTTACATCTATATTATCTTCTTTTAATTTATTTTTAAGTATTAAGCCATTATCATCTCTACCTATCTTAGATATCATTACTACTTCTGAGCCACTTCTTTTAGCTGCTACTGCTTGATTTGCTCCCTTTCCACCTGATATCTTTTCAAAAGATTTTGATAAAATAGTTTCTCCTACTTGTGGTATATCCTTAACCTTTAAAACTAAATCCATATTCATGCTTCCAAGTACACATATCTTATTCATAAATCTCTCTCCTAAATAATTATTTTTTAGTAAATCGGTTTACTAAATCGGTTAACTATATAATAAACCATCTGTAAACGTTTTTCAAGTACTTTTTTTTAAAAAATTCTAAAAATTTTTGCATATCTTCCTTTACTTTATGTTATAATAATGATATACTTAATTCACTGACTAAGGTTAGTAACTTAATATCGCGGGATGGAGCAGTTGGCAGCTCGTCGGGCTCATAACCCGAAGGTCGTAGGTTCAAGTCCTGCTCCCGCAACCAAAAAAGCTTTGGATATATCCAAAGCTTTTTAATTTTTATTAATTACTTTTTGATGTTAATATTTTATCTTCTTTATCTTACAAATGAATATTCAACTTTTGCTAATCTATTTAGTTTTTCTGAATTTATATTCTCTATTTCATCTAATAAGTACTCTTTTAACCATATATTTTTTTCAGGTTTTAAGTTCTTTTGTACAGCTATTTTTTCACTTACTGCTATAGTCATAATAGCAACTAAGACGGCTCTAAATATTTGTTCATTATTGCTTGCAGATGCAACCCCTACAGAAATTAATCCACACAATATTGATTCAACACCAAATATATTATTAAACCTTTCTCGCTCACCTTCTAAATAAAACTCACTAAATCCATCAGTTAAATAATAATCTTCACACTGAACTACTGTTATGGTGTTAAATCTTTTTGAAAAACTTCTTAAACTCACTCTAACCTCTATATTTTCTTTTACCCTTGAACTGGTAAAGTCTTTGTTCTTTAATTTATCATCACTTTGGATTAATACTTTAAATTCCTCTAACTTTCCCTTAACGACGTTTATATTGTATCTATTTATGAATCTTAATGCTATTTCTTTTCTAAAAAACGAAAAATCAACTCCCATTATATCTAAAACTACAGGGATACCTTTTCTTCTTGCTACTCTAATTGCTTTTTCTATTATATCTACTCTTGCTGCATTTAAATCTTCTAAATTAATTAATAGGCAATCACATTTTGAAGTTATATCTGGTGATTCTTCAGTAGAATTACTAAATATTGAGTGACCATTATAGCATAAAATTCCTTGTGCTAGATCTTTTGCTGAAACTGAATTAGAGATACAGTGTATAAGAGGGTTCTTTTTTTTCTGCAAGTTCAAACTCTCGTCTAATGCCCTTATACCAATTTGCATTTTGTATCCTCTCTTACATCCTGAACTTAAATTATGCCGATGTTTCTATTTCATATACTACATCGATATATTTTATTCGACTATATTTTCATATGTTACATATTTATTTTTCTATAGGCTAATAGTTTAATCACATATTTTGTTATATAATTAAAATTAATAAAATTAGTAATTCAAAGGAGAAATTTATGAGTTGGATAGAAGAAATTAAAAGCTATGTACCTTATACTAAACAAGAAATAGCCGATAAAGAAGCAATTTTATATGCAATAAATAATTTTAATAATCTTTTAACTAGGGAAAACCCACTTGCCCATATCACTAGTTCTGGATACATAGTAAATAAAGATAAAACAAAAGTCCTTATGATTTATCATAATATATATAACTCTTGGTCTTGGACTGGTGGCCATGCTGATGGGGATGAAGATTTACTTTACGTTGCTATAAAAGAAGCTAAAGAAGAAACAGGTGTTAAAAATATAAAAGCATTAGATAATAAAATTTTTTCATTAGATGTTTTACCTGTTCCTGCACATATAAAAAAAGGTAAAGAAATCGCTTCTCACCTACATTTATCAGTTGCTTATTTATTAGAAGCTGATGAAAATGATGAACTTTTCATAAAAGAAGATGAAAATAGTGGTGTTAAATGGATTCCAATAGATGAGGTTGGAGTTTACTCAACAGAGCTAGATATGATTAAGCTATATGAAAAATTCAATCAAAAGATTAAACAATTTTATTAAATATAGAAAATAGATAATTCTGTGTAATTATCTATTCTTCACTAAAAATCTTGTGTTTTATTGACAAAAAAATCATCACATTGATTTAGACTACACATGACACTTCATCGGTTATATATGCAAAGGGGGTAACGAAACGCGACCCCCTTTATATCTTATTAAATTTACTAATTCCAATAACTTTCTACTATTAAAATATGCAGTTTATAAATAAAATAATAAAAAAATTTTGAAAAATATAAATACAAAGCATTTTCTATTTATCGTAGCTTTTATATTTATAATTTTATAGTATTTCCACTTCTATTCATTAAGTCTATAATTTGATACATATTTCCTATCTCGCCAACTTTAAGCTCGTCCTTTAAGTTATAAAAATCAAGGCATGCTCCACAGCTTATTATGTTTACACCTTTTTCTCTCATAGAATTTAAACTATCTAAAACATCTGACCCAGAACAAGTTAACTTTACTCCACCATTTATGAACATTAAATTTTCTGGTAGCACCTCTGCTTCCGCTAATGTATTAATATATACTTTCATTAGAGTTTCCCCTAATCTATCATCACCATTACCAAGTAAATTTGATGAAACTAATATAGTTGGAGCAACTGTCTGATTAACAATTTCTTCTTTATATACATCTTGATGTATTGTAGTAAATTCGCCCTTTGCTAATTGAATTGTATATAATCCATTTTCTTCTTCAAAACTACTATTTAGCTTTAATCCTTTAGCTAATCTTAATATATTATTTTTAGCAACCTCGTTATCTACTATTACTAAAGTTTCCTTTGAATCTTCTAAGTCAAAATATTTCTTTGTTTTTATAACAGGCATAGGACACGCTAGTCCCTTGCAATCTATAACATTCATACTGCCACCTCTTCATTTTATAATTTACTATCTTTATTTTATCTTATACTTTAATTATAGCGCTAATTTTATATATGCTTCAATTAATATTACAAATAATTAAAACTATATGTATATTAAATAGATAAAGAACTTGCTTAAACATAATAGAAAAATTAAAATCGAATATATTATTTAATCTTTAATATAAGTTATCAAACTACTAATTATATGTAGCTAATATCGATTATATAGATATCTTATTAAAATTTGAAATCTTTATTATACCTTATATATAATCGTTAGCAATACACAAGCCTCCATGACTATAACTTGCTATGTCATACTTAGTTAATTTTTCTCCGGCTAAAACTCTTGGTAATATCACATCAAAAGCAGTGCTTTCTGAAAAAATTACTCCTCCAGGTAATCCTAATATTGGTATGTCTCCTTTATAAGAAATTAGGAACATAGCGCCTGGAAAAATAGGTGTGCCATAAGAAATAATTTCTGCTCCAATTTCCCTTATTGCTTTAGGCGTTAAATCATCAGCATCAACAGACATTCCTCCAGTGCAAAGTATCATTTCTGCACCCTTTTCAAGCCAATAATTTATTGCTTCTTTTATTTCTACTAAATTATCTTTTATAATTGTTTGTCCAATAATATCACAACCATATGGATATATCTTCTTTTCTATAACACCTTTAAATGCATCTTGTATTCTTCCATAATACACTTCGTTTCCAGTTGTAACTATTGCAACTTTTTTCGGTTTAATTGGAATAACATTTATTATCTTTTTACTTACAACACTTTGAACTTTAAGTAATTTTTCTTTTTTAATTGCTAATGGGATAACCTTAGTTGCAGCAATTTTATCTCCCTTTTTAACAACTGTATCATTCTTAATAGTTGATAGAATAACTTCATCTATAGAGTTTAATTTAACAAGTAAATCTAAATCTATTTTAAGGAGTCCATCTATAGCAGCAAAGAATTCTATTTTCCCTTCCTTAACTTCTGAAAAAGTCAATCCACTACCTGCACATATATCTTTAAGAAATTCTGCTGCTTCATTTTCATGAACTAAATTTTCATCTTCATCCCATATATAAATATGATCTTTTCCTATTGATAAAAGCTCATCTATATCCTTTTCCTCAATTATATGTCCCTTTTTAAAAGCTACACCTTTAAATTCTCCTGGAACTACTTTAGTAATATCATGGCATAAAGCACATCCTATAGCCTCTCTTACATCTATAACTTTCATATGTTCACCTCTTTTATCATATAACACAATCTTTTATTCTACCAATTACCATTTCTACTCCATATTCAATTGTTCCTAAAGCAAAATCTAAGGATGAAATTAGAAATTTAGGATTCTCTGGTAAATTAACTATTAATGTTTTTTCTCTAATACCAGAAACACCTCTTGAGAGCATTATATTTTTACTCATTTGCAAATTATAGTATCTTATTCCCTCTGAAATACCACTTACTTCTTTTATAATTATATTTCTTGTTGCCTCTGGAACAATATCTGTTGGGCGACATCCAATTCCTCCGCTTGTTAGTATTAAATCTACTTTCAGTTCATCACTCATATACTTCATTTCATTTTCTATATCTACTTGATTACTTTTTAAAATTTTACATCTTAATATTTGATGCCCTCTATTTTCTAAATATCTTTTAATTATTTTTTCCCTATAATCATCATCTCCCTTTTTATATTCTTTATCATCTACAGTTATCAGCCCTGCTGTTATCATTAATCCCATACCTTTCTTGACTAATTCTCATGTTTTAATTAGGAATTATTTTTATACATAATTAATAAAAACTTCATATACCTTTTTTATTTTTAATCATTAATAAAGCTTCTAATACACCACCTCCTATATTTCTAGCTTTATCTGAAATTGTAGTATAATTATTTATTTCTTTTAACCTTGGATCTATATCTCCTATTTTTAATCCTATTTCAACTCTTGTTCCATCTTTTATAATACCTCTAAGTAACCCATCTATAGGTGCTAATACTTTTTCATTACCTATTGCTGCCAAAACTTCACCTTTTTTAACTATGTCACCTATAAATTTATAATTTTTTATAACTCCATTTGCTTCACTATATATTACTCTCTCTTTTGAATAACCAGCAATTTCTCCTGGTACACCAGTATTAGGCATTGCATAACCTTCAAATATTAACCTTCCTAGGTTATGCCCCCTCATTGTTTCTATAACAACATCAACATCAACACCAGCCTCAAATCCTGGTCCTAGTGCTATTGTTATTGGTGCCATTTCCTTATTGGTTCCTAAATTTTTTTTAGCTAGTATGGCATCCACTACTACAAATGGCTTAATTTTATTAATAAACTCTCCATTAGCATCTACTACTATTGGAATAAATTTATTCTTAAATGCATTATTTATATCATCTAAATTATATGCACGAATTGCTTTTATTCCTTCTACCTCAGCTTCTCCATTATATATAGCATCACTAAATGCTACGTTTCTTCTAATTGCAGTTGGTTTTTCTATTTCTAAAACTAATACATTAAATCCACTTCTATATAACTTTTGTATTGTTCCAGATGCTATATCTCCTCCACCTCTTACTATTACAGTCCCTAAATCCATAGCTCCCATCCTCTTTCTTATAATTTATATTAAAATAAATATATATCTTTAACTTTACTACTTCACTTAAATAAATCTCTTCTAAATTAGTAATCTATAAACTCTACATTAACACTATTTTATAAATTTTATTTTTTAAACTTCCATATATTATTTTATCTAACAACTTATCCTTTTCATTTCTTTTGATAATTTCCTTAATAAGTAACTTTAAATTATTTTCATCAATTGTCTCTACCTTATTTAGAAATAATAACCTTTCACCCTTAGAATACTTAAACAAACCATCTTTATTAAATATTACTTTTACAAAATGATTTATATTTATAACTTCTCCTAGAGAACTATTAGTAAGATCATTAAATTCACATAATCTATGCACATTATTATCATTTATTTCTAATCCTAATGATTCAAGACTCATAACTCCTATAGTTAAGTTTGTCTCACTAGAAATGACTGGTTCAGCATCATTCCAGCCCTTAATTGGTTTCCTTTTAGAGCCATCAGCTTCTAATAATATAAAATCAAAATCTTTTGTTAACGTTTTTATATCACTTTCATTTATACCTATAAATTTATTTTCTTTAGTTATAGCTTTAGAATATGCGTAAATTCCATTATTCTTCTTATCCCTTATAGAGTGATATTGGTTTTCACCTACAGCTAAAAAATCCACCTCATCTCTTGTTGGAACGAGAATTTTTGTTGTAGTTGATATTAAAACTTTATTATCATCTTTAAGATCATTTGCTAATAAATACATTAAAGTTGTTTTCCCACCACATCCAATTATAGATATTACAGATTTATTTTTTATCCCTATAATCTCCTTCAGCTTCAATTACTATCTCCCTATTCTTATTTAATTTTTCTATACTAATTCTAAACCACAATATAATTATATAATAAATAGTATATATGTTAAATATTTGAACACAATTTTGTTAAATTAACCATGTTTCTTAAATATTTCCTTTAAGTATTTTACAAATATTTATAAACTTAAATAAATTTCAAGTTATTATATAAAAAAATAAGTGAAGATTATAAGCTTCACTTATTTTTTTAACTATCTTATTGTTATTATATTTTTATTACTTCCCTTTTTAACTACTCTACCAATAATCTCTGCTTTTATTTGACTTCTATTATTCATATTCTCTAATAATTCATTTGCCTTGCTTTCTTCAACTGAAATTAATAGTCCTCCTGATGTTTGAGGATCAAAAAGTGCAAGTCTCATTTGCTCAGAAATTTCAGGACTAAAGTCTACCCATTCTTCAAAATATTTTTCATTAGAATATGCTCCACTAGGAAGACAATATTCTTTTATTAAATCTATTACTTTATTCATTATAGGTATTTTTTTACTATCTATTTCTATTTCAACTTCGCTTCCATTTGCCATTTCATATGCATGTCCTATAAACCCAAATCCTGTAATATCAGTACAAGAATTAACTCCTACTTTTTGCATTTCTTCTGAAGCAATTTTATTAAGAGTTGACATTACATTTGCTGCTTCTTCAAACTCTTCATCTGTAATAAATTCTATCTTCAAAGCTGTAGTTAAAACACCGCATCCAAGAGGCTTTGTTAATATAAGAACATCGCCATCTTTAGCGCCTGAATTTGTTACTACTTTTTTAGGGTCAACTATTCCTGTAACAGAAACTCCGTATTTGATTTCTTCATCTGTAATTGTATGTCCACCAGCTATTGTTGCTCCTGCTTCTCTTATCTTATCAGCCCCACCTTTTAATATCTCTGCTAATATTTCTGGTCCTATAGTTGCTGAGAAACATGCTAAATTTAATGCTGTTAATGGCTTTCCTCCCATTGCATAAACATCACTTAATGCATTAGTTGCAGCTATTTGACCAAATGTATATGGATCATTTGCAACTGGTGTAAAAAAATCTACCGTTTGAACTAATGCCAAATCCTCTGACAATTTATAGACACCAGCATCATCTGATTTATCAAAACCTACAATTAAATTTGGATCTCTATCCTCTACATTGGCTTCTATATGACTTAAAACCTTTGCTAATCCATCAGGAGTAAACTTACCTGCGCATCCGCATCTTGTTGATAATTGTGTAAGTTTTTTATTATTTAGTCCCATATAAACACCTCTTATATATTCTTCTATTATAATTCATGTAATTTACTTAATAATTAAATTATACCACTAAATTTTCATAAAAAAAGTGGACATATATAAGTTACTTATTCCATAACATTTTTAATACTAATTAACAAACTTACATATGCCCACTTGAGCTCTAAACTAAGAATAATATATAATATGCTTTCTATCTTATATATTATTAATTTAATTTAACATTTGCTTTAATTTCCCCTATTTTCCTCTTTCTTCTTCAGTTATATTTCTTATTGATTCTAGTTCTGTACATTCCGTTTCACAATTTGCTCCTCTATTCTCTAATCCATTTCCAAAATTAAAAGTAAAGAACATAAGCTCTACTTCTTCTTCTCTAAGTATTCTTAATATATCCATATTTATTTCTTCTTTTAATTTTTCGTATAATTTATAATTTAATTCATTAGTATAGAAATAAACAAAAACTCCAAATCCATAAGTTGATAGCTCATTAAAACTTACAATAATTAAATCTTTATCAATTTTTTCATGACTATTTAATAATTCTTCAATTCTACTTATGCAATTTTTAATTTTTTCAACTTCAGTGTCAAACTTAATAGTGAACTTAAAATGTATTCTTCTTAGTTTTCTTTGTGTCCAATTTATAATATTTTCATTTGCAAGCTTTGAATTTGGTACAGTTGCAACCGCCATAGAAAACGTCCTTATTTTTGTGCTTCTAAACGTTATATCTTCAACTATTCCTTCAACTTGAGATGTTTGTATCCAATCACCTATTGCAAAAGGTCTATCTAATACTATTATAACTCCACCAAATAAATTAGAAAAAGTATCTTGTGCCATTAGTGCAAATGCTACACCACTAATTCCAAGACCAGCTATGAATCCAGTAAAACCAAATTCCCTGGCTACACAACTTACCCCTATCACTATAATAACTAATCTTATTATTATAGATACAAAAGGAAATACTATTGTATTTCCTCCATCATTTTTATGCATTCTTGTATATAAGAGAGAATTTTCTAGAGTTAAATTGTAAAAGAAATAACATATTACTATAACTATAAATATTTTTTTTAATCTATCACTTGTAACTGTATTAACATTCAGACCATCGAAATCTATAATCTTTAATGATGCATAAAAAGAATATAATGTTATATATAGCTTGATTGGCTTTTCCAACGCCCTTACCAAGCTATCATCTGCAAAGTTTTTAGTTCTCTTTACTATCCTAATTATATAATCAAAAATCTTAGTTATTATATATTTGTTTATAGCTAAAGCTATAATTATGACTATACCTGCAATTATGTATTTGCTTATACTTATCTTTAATAATTCTGTAAAAATATCTTCTATCTCTTTCATAGTTCCTCCTAAAAGGATTTCTATAAAATGTTAACTATAAATCTAAATAACATTTTCATTTTTATATCAAATATTATTTTTACCTATATTCTTTATTTTTATCCATTTTATGAATTTAATATTTCCTATAATTCTTCTTAAATTCACTAATTATTTGTCATAAGATTTAATATATTTTACAAATAAAAAGAGAAAGGAATTATCCTTTCTCTTTTCTCTTAGATTTATTTAATTTAAATCCAATATCTAGCTTGTAATTCTAAAAAATTATTATCTTAATTCAAAAGAATCACAATCTGTACATTCTACTTGAGTTGGATTTTTTTCATGAGTTCCAACTTGAATCATTGATAATGTACAATATTTTTCATTTGTATTATTATACTTACATTGTTCAACTGTACATTTTATACTTGGGTTCTTATCCATTAAAATCACCACCTTACAAAGTTATTATTAGCTTTATAAGTTATACTATTCATAAAATAAAACTATTTTAAAGTGATGAAATTAATCTATTTTATTGATCCTTAGAATCTCTTCTTAAATCTTTAAATTAAAAATTCTTTGCTATTTCTTTTGCTTCAGCTATTTCATCTGTAACAATCTTTTCTACATCTATTCCATATACATCTAAGTTTTCAGCAGCAACGCTCTTAATATCTTTAACACCAAAGAATGTTAAAATAGATTTTAAATATCTTTCTCCCATTTCTAGGTCTTTAGTTATTGGATTTGAATAATCTCCACCTCTTCCAGAAACTATTAAAGCCTTAGTTGCTTTACATAATCCTACTGGACCATTTTCAGTATATTTAAAAGTTATTCCTGTTACACTTACATAGTCAAAATAAGCTTTAACTATTGCTGGTGTTCCTAAATTCCACATTGGTGTAGAAATAACAATCTTATCTGCTTCAGCTATTTGATAAGCATATTTTAAAATTGGGTGCTTCTTACTCTCTTCAGTTTTTTCTCCAAATACAGCTGCTAAATCTTCTGGTCTTAAAAAGTCAATTCCTTCCTTATATAGATCTAAAACTGTTACTTCATCATTTGGATTATTCTTTTTATATTCTTCTATAAAATTATCTGATATTCTAAATGTTCTTGATTGTCCTTCTGGTTTAATATTTGCTTTTATATATAATACTTTATTCATTTTGTCCTCCTAATAGTAATTACCATTGGTAATATACTTGTATTTTGCTATAATATAAATACTAGTTTAAATATTCTTTTTTTTCAAGTAGACACTTTTTTTATACATAGTATCCAAATTGATACTGCTTCTCAATTAAAATAGTATAACTTATATTTTTATTGTGATTAAATTTTGTGAAATTTATGTTATAGATAAGGAGAAATTATATGGAGAAATTCTCAATAACTCATAATGATTGTTATATAAACGAATCAAATAACTCTCATGAGATATGTCCAATGATTTTGGTGCATAAGCTAATTTCTGGCAAATGGAAAATATTAATACTATGGTATTTATGCAAAGAACCGCTTAGATTTAGCGATTTAAAAAGAAAGCTTCCTAATGTTACTCAAAAAATGCTTACAAATCAACTTAGAAGCCTAGAAGAAGATAATTTAATTTACAGAAAAGTTTATCCTGTAGTTCCTCCCAAAGTTGAATATGGCCTAACTGCTGTTGGAGAAAAAATAATGCCTGTACTTCAGGCTATGCATAATTATGGTGAGGATTATATAGATATGATGAACGGAAACTCAATGGATAATTAATAATTTACACCGAAGAATTAAGGTGATAATTCATATTCGCTAAATGAAAAATGAAAAATTATAGAATGAATAAGTTATTGCATTAATTTTAGGAAAGCCGAATGAAAAAATGATAGAGTTATAGAAAAATCCTTAAGGGATTTTTAATTTATATTGTGCTTTACACAAATTAATTCTTTAAGTTTTACGTAGTAAAACCTCCTTAACTCTTTCACTATTAACTATTAATTTGTGCTCTTTCGCTTCCTAAATATTTATTAATAAATATTAGTGGATAAATATAAATAGAGCATGCGAAATAAGCATACTCTATTTATATTTATCACGATATTTAATTGTCTCCAAAGACTTTTTTCTTTAACATTAATCCAGCTTTTGTTACTGCTACGCCACCTTGTGCAGTTTCTCTTAATGAAGCTGGTAAACTTCTTCCTACTTTGTACATTGCAGATAATGCATCATCAAAAGGTATCTTAGATTCTACACCTGCCATTACTAAATCTGCTGTACATAATGCACTCATAGCTCCAGAAGCATTTCTTTTAGCACATGGAATTTCTACTAATCCAGCAACTGGATCACAAACTAAGCCTAATATATTTTTAAATACTATAGCAGCTGCATCTAATGACATTTTTGGTGTTCCACCCATCATCTCTACAACTGCTGCTGATGCCATTGCTGCCGCTGATCCACATTCGGCTTGGCACCCACCTTCAGCACCTGCAAAAGTTGCATTTCTTCCAATTATCATTCCAACTGCTGCTGATGCAAATAATGCTCTCATTAATTCTTCATCATTTTTTCCAAGCCTTTCTCCAGCTGTTAAAATAACAGCTGGTAAAATACCGCAAGAACCAGCAGTAGGGCATGCAACTATTTTCCCCATTGATGCATTTACTTCTGATGATGATAATGCCATAGCCATCGCTAAAACCATAGTATCTCCAGTTAAAGAGTTTCCCTTTTTTAAATATTGTTGCATTTTATATGCATCTCCACCAATTAGCCCACTAACTGAATATACTTCTTTTTCTCTTGCTTCAGTTGCACCACTTCTCATGGCATCTAAAGTCTTTTTCATTTTTAGAAATACCTCTTCTCTTGAAATATCCCTATCTTCCATTTCTCTTATAATTGCGTATTCACTTAATGAAATTGAATTTTCTTCACATATATGTACAAGTTCTTCTCCAGATTTTGCTATGTCCAAACTACTCACCCTCCTCAACTTTATTAATAAGGATTACTTTTTCTATTCCTTCAACTTCTTTTATTTGTTCTATTAATTCATCTGAAATTTTACTATCAACTTCAAATGTCATAGTTGCATTTTTACCTCTTTGACTTCTGCCTAAATTTAAAAATGCAATATTAACTTTATTATCATATAAAATATTTGTAACCTTTGCTACAGTTCCAGGTATATCTCTATGGGAAGTTATTATCGTTGCATAAGCACCTGTGAATTTAACTTTATTTCCGTTTATTTCAACGATTTCAATATTTCCTCCACCAATTGAACTTCCTATAACATCACACTCTTTACCATTTTTACACTTAATTAAAAATCTAACAGTATTAGGATGATAATCTCCTAAATCTTCGTCTTTAAATGTTATTTTTATTCCTTTTTCTTTTGCAATTTCAAGTGAATCCCTAAGTCTTTCATCTGAAGGATCCATTCCCATTATTCCTGCAACTAAAGCTCTGTCAGTACCATGTCCCTTATAGGTTTTTCCAAAGGATCCATGTAATAAAAATGTCACTTCTATAACATCATCACCTGCAATTGCTCGAGCAACTTTACCTAATCTTGCTGCTCCTGCAGTATGTGATGAAGATGGTCCTACCATTATAGGGCCTAATATATCAAAAACACCCATGCCACTCATGATTTTTTCTCCTTTTGTATTTAATTTTGCTATACATATTATATATTGGAATTAATTAAAAATCTATACGAGCTATTACTTATTAAATGTATAAGTAGAACACCTAATAAATTATAGTATATGAATAAATTTAGTATTTTACTAATTTATATAAAACTTAAATATAAATGAATCACTCTTTTAATTAAATGAATATATTGATTATTTATTATACCTATTTAATTTTATAACTTATTACATAAAAAATATTAACCAAAGAGTTTAACTAAACTTAAATCATATATTTTTATTAAGTAAGGATTATCCTTAAAATAAAGTCTAAACTTATTACCATTTTTCTTAAAGTAAATAGTAGTTATACCATTTAACTCTCTTTTTAATTTAATCTTATCTATTTCGTGCCTTTTATACTTAAGTATACTCTTTCTTCTTATAACTTCCAATTCATCTTTATCAATATTAAATACATTGTTTTCAAATATAGTAACCTTTCTACTATATATTATTCCTATAATAAAAATTAAAAATATTAATATCGCAAATCTAGGCTTTTCTATAAGATTTATAATAGAAATGGAAATTAAATAAAAAGGAAAAATTTCTTTAAAAACTTTGGTATTAGTGTAATCAAATAATATATTCTCCTTATTTAGCTCTTTTCTTAAATCTTCAAGCTTACCTTTTTCACTCCATAAAAGAGAACCCAAACTTAACGAGTAAATTTTCCCCCTATAAGTTAGTATTCCTAAATAGCCTTCATCATAAAAAACACTTCTAATATCTGATTTTTTTATTTTTACTTTTCTAAAAAAACTTTTATAAATGAAATCATCATCAGTTAATTCTATAATTACTTTTTTATAATCATTTATTAATACCATAAAAACCCCCATAAGTAATTTAAGAATGAAAAAGTTAAGAAATGAAAAAAATAAAATAAAAATTTTTAAGATTTTTTACACTTTCATAATTTAACGAAGGTAAATTATTTCCTAAATTCTTTCATTCTCTCACTCTTTCATCCTTTCACTTTTCTAGTATTTATAAAATACGCTTCCACCTATAAATTCTCTTAATATACTATTAGTTGGTACATAATCCTTATCTATTTCTTTAAAGAAACCTAAAAATGATTTTAGTCTACTTGCTTCTAAATAAACTGGACTGTCTTGACCAATTTTATCTAGCTCTTCTAGTGCATATTTCTTTAATACACATAATTCATAAACTAAAGTTGAATTAAACATAACATCAGCTTCTTCTTGGAAAACAAAAATATTTCTTTCTTCTCCTCTTCTAATAGATGGCCACATCTTCAAGGTTTGTTCTGCTCCATACCCTCTAGATAAATGATCTCTAACGATTCTTCTTACTCTTCTTATATCAGTAGTTGCTATTCTATTATGATTATCTAAATTTAATTGAGTTAGTGCAGATATATAAATTTTAAATTTTTGATTATCTGAAATTGATGAAGTAAGAATTGGATTTAACCCATGGATTCCTTCAATTAATAATATTCCATTGCTTGGAAGGGTTAACTTATTACCAACCCACTCTCTTCCACCCTTTTTAAAATTAAAACTTGGAATTTCTACTTCCTCTCCTCTTAGCAAACTGCTTAAATTAGAATTAAATAATTCTAAATCTAAAGAATAGATACTTTCAAAATCATATTCTCCATTTTCGTCTTTTGGAGTATGGTCTCTATCTACAAAATAATCATCTAATGATATAGGGATTGGTACATACCCATTTACTCTAAGTTGAACTGATAATCTATTAGCAAAAGTAGTCTTACCTGAAGAGCTAGGCCCTGCTATTAACACAACCTTTGTTTCTTTTCTTTCATTTATCATATCAGCTATTTGTGCTATTTTCTTTTCATGCAAAGCTTCAGAAACCATAATTAAATCTCTAAACTCTCTATTTTCAACTTTGTCATTTAATGAGCCAACTTCTCCAACGCCTAGAATGTTAAGCCATCTTTCTGTTTCCATAAAAATTTGAGATAACTTTCTATTTTCCTTAAAATCAGATACAGAATTTAAATTATCTTTCTCTGGATATCTTAATACAAATCCTGGCTCATAATACATTAAATCAAATGCTTTAATCACTCCTGTTGAATATGCCATTTGACCATAGAAATAATCATATCTTCCATCTAATTCATATAAATTTACATTTTCAAAAGATACATGATTTAATAAAGAAACCTTATCATCCATTCCATATCCCTTAAATATTTCAATAGCTTTTTCTCTTTTTACTCTTATCTTATTTATAGGTAAGTCTTTTTCGATAATCTCTTTCATTTTCAACTTTATCTTATCTATATCTCCAGTACTTAAAACTTCTTCCTTATGAAGTTCACCAAATACCCCTTCTCCAAGACTATGTTCAATTGTTATAACTGAATTATCGAAAAGGTCTAAAGTAGCTTTTATAAAAATGAACTGTAATGTCCTAGTGTAAATTTTATATCCTATAGTACTATCAAACATTATTAATTCTATATCACCATCTCTATCTATAACTCTAAACAACTCATGATACTTTCTATTTACTCTGCATAATGCTACATCCGTTGAATCTATTTTTAGTGAAGTGTCTATAAATTCCTTGTAAGTAATACCCTCTTGAACATCATATTCTTTGCCCTGGTATTTTATCTTAAAAATACTCATAATTGCCCTCCTCCAGCTAAACTTTTTTGTAAATATTTTCTAAATATCCTTATTTAATATTATATACTGAATGTTCAAAAAATCTATAAAAATATCTTACATAATACTACCTTATTAATACTCATATAATACTCACCTTATTAATATAAGAATAAATCTATTCATTTATACAAATAATATCTCTTACGAGGTGGTTTTATGTTTATTGTACTAATTAGAACAATTTTTCTTTATGCTTTAGTTATATTAGTAGTTAGGTTAATGGGAAAGAGACAAATTGGAGAATTGCAGCCTTATGAATTTGTAATTACTATAATGATTTCAGATTTAGCTGCATTACCGATGCAAGATACACGATTACCATTAATATTAGGCGTTATTCCTATTATAACTTTACTATTTATTAAGACGGTATTATCATTAATTCAACTAAAAAGCCAAAAAGCTAGGAAAATTTTAGAGGGTGAACCTTGCATATTAATAAATAGAGGTAAAATAAATTTTGAAACTCTAAAAAAACAACAAATTAACTTAGATGAACTTATGGAAGAAATAAGACTTGCTGGATATTTTGACTTAAGTGAAATTGAATTTGGTATATTAGAAAATAACGGACAAATGTCCTTTCTAACTTCTAATAAATCTAGTGATGGAATCTCAAGTTCTCAAAATACTAGTTCATCTGAGCCTAGACTACCTATTATTTATGTTTTAGATGGTAGAATAAATAGAAATGCACTAACTTCCGGAAATAAAACTGATGAGTGGATTCAAAATGAACTAAAGAAACATAAGGTTAACTCAATTAAAGATGTGTTAATTGCAATGACAGATACTAAAGGTAAATTTATTTACCAACTTCATACAGATAAGGAGGATAATTAATGAAAAACAGCATTATTTCTATACTCCTATTTATAGTATTAATTACAGGATTATTTTTTCTTGATACTAAATTTGTATCACTTTGTGATGATGTAATGATAAAATGTGAAGAAATAGAAGATCTTCTTGCTGAAGGCGAAGAATATTTAGCATATGAAAGTTCAGTTGAACTATTATCATTAATTAAGGAAAAAGCTGATATTCCTGCAATATATCTAAATCATGTTGATTATGATTCATTAATGAATGAATCTCTAAAGTTAACTCTTTATATAAAAGGTGAAGATAAGGCTGAATCATTAGCAACTCTTCATGTAGTAAGATATGCAGCCGAACATTTAAAAGATCTACAAAAGCCTAATTTACAAAATTTATTTTAAAATAATTTTTTAATTCAATCTGATCTTATTTTAATTTACACTTAATTATAAACATGCAAAGCTTATATGAAATAAAAATTACTTGGGATGTCTTTGACATCCCTTTAATTTTAATTGTGTGACAGCATATTTTTAAATTTTTAAATAAAAAAACATTCATAAACTAGTTCATAAAAATGCATCAATGTCATATACATACTATTATCGCGCAAGATTTATACGAAATATTTGAATAATTATTCAAATATACTATTGCATAATTATACCATAAGCTGTATAATTATAAACATAGTTTTCTCGCAAACTATATGAATATTTTTATTTGACTACTTTTAATATTTTAGTAGCCTATATAATATCTAAACAAATATGGCTTCAATATTGCTAATTCTATCAAATAAATCTATAAATGTTTTTAAATATAAATGTTTGATAATTAAATAGATAATTGAAGCATATAAATCAAACAAATTTTTATTAGTAATAAATATACTGTTGCTATTTATAAATATTCTTTCTTTTATTCTTAGCAATATACAAGGGGGCTTTAATATATGAAAAAAATTAATAAAGTTGTACTAGCCTATTCAGGAGGATTAGATACTTCAATAATTATTTCTTGGCTAAAAGAAAATTATAACTGTGAAGTTATTGCTGTAGTTGGTAATGTTGGACAAAAGGATGAACTCGTAGGTCTAAAAGAAAAAGCACTTAAAACTGGGGCTTCAAAGTGCTATATAGAAGATTTAACTCATGAGTTTGTTAATGAATATATTTTCCCTACTATTAAGGCTAATGCTATTTATGAAGGAAAATATCTTCTTGGTACATCTTTTGCAAGACCAATAATCGGTAAAAGATTAGTTGAAATAGCTTTAGCTGAAGGAGCTGATGCTATTTGTCATGGATGTACTGGCAAAGGAAATGACCAAGTAAGATTTGAGCTTGCTGTTAAAGCCTTTGCGCCAGACATGGAAATAATAGCTCCATGGAGAATTTGGGATATAAAATCTAGAGAAGAAGAAATTAAATACGCTTTGGATAAAGAAATTCCAATAGCAATAAGCTACGAAACTAATTATAGTAAAGATAAAAATTTATGGCATTTAAGTCATGAAGGCCTTGATTTAGAAGATCCAAATAATGAGCCAAACTATGATAAAATCTTAGAGCTAACAAATACATTGGAAAAAGCACCTGATAAATCAACTTATATAACTTTAAAATTTGAAAAAGGTATTCCAGTTGAATTAAACGGTGAGAAATTAGATGGTGTTACTTTAATTGAAAAGCTTAATAAAATAGGCGGAGAAAATGCCATTGGAATAATTGACATGGTTGAAAATAGGTTAGTTGGAATGAAATCCAGAGGTGTTTATGAAACCCCAGCTGGAACTATACTTTACAAAGCTCATAAAGATTTAGAAGAAATTTGCCTTGATAAGGAAACTTCTCACTACAAAGAAATTGTAGCATTAAAATTTGCAGAAATTGTTTATAACGGCCAATGGTTTACTCCCCTTAGAGAAGCTTTAACCGCATTTATAGAAAAAACTCAGGAAACTGTTACTGGTGAAGTAAAACTTAAATTATATAAAGGAAATATAATAAATGCTGGAATGACTTCTCCTTACTCCTTATATAGCGAAGAGTATGCAACATTTGGAGAAGATGCTGTATATGATCAAGAAGATTCTGCTGGGTTTATAAACTTATTTGGTCTTCCTATAACAGTTAAAGCAAAAATGAATGAAACACTAAAGAAAGCTGGTAAATAAATATGAAACTTTGGGGCGGACGATTTGAAAAAGGAGTTAATTCATTAGTTAATGATTTTAACTCATCAATACGAGTGGATTCAAGAATGTATAAGGAAGACATCTTAGGTAGTTTAGCTCATGTAAAAATGTTAGGAGAACAAAATATCATCCCAAAAGAAGATAGTATAAAAATAGCTGCTGGCCTAGAAACAATATTAAAAAGATTAGAAAACGGAGTTATCAAAATAGATGAAGCTTCTGAAGATATCCATAGTTTTATAGAAGGAACATTAACCTACTATATTGGTGATGAAGGAAAAAAACTTCATACTGGAAGAAGCAGAAATGACCAGGTAACTCTCGATACAAAGCTATATTTAAAAAGTGCCTTAAAAGATTTAGTAAATAATATTCTATCTCTTCAAGAAGTTATCTATCAAAAGGCTAATGATAATGTAAATACTATAATGCCAGGATATACTCATATGCAAAAGGCACAACCTATAACCTTTGCACATCATTTATTAGCATATTCTGAAATGTTTAAAAGAGATTTAGGTAGAATATTTGATTGTTATAAAAGATTGGATCAAATGCCATTAGGTAGTGGAGCTCTTGCTACATCAACCTATAACCTTGATAGACATATGATAGCAAAAGACTTAGGCTTTGCTTCTCTTACCGTAAATAGCTTAGATTCAGTTTCAGATAGAGATTATGCAATAGAAGCTTTATCAACCTTATCTATGATAATGATGCATTTATCAAGATTTTCTGAAGAAATTATTCTTTGGGCAACAAATGAATTTAGCTTTATTGAACTATCTGATGAATATAGTACTGGTAGCAGCATAATGCCACAAAAGAAAAATCCTGATGTTGCAGAATTAGTTAGAGGAAAAACAGGAAGAGTTTATGGTGATTTAATAACACTTCTTACTGTTATGAAGGGGCTTCCTCTTGCTTATAACAAAGATATGCAAGAAGATAAGGAAGCTTTATTTGATGCCTTAGATACAGCAATTTTATCATTAAAAACCTTCACTGGAATGTTAAATACTATGAAGATTAATAAAGAAAGCATGAGAAAAGGAGCTTCTAGTGGATTTACAAATGCTACTGATGTTGCCGACTATCTAGTAAAAAAAGGTTTAGCTTTTAGAGTGGCACATGAAATAGTTGGTGAAATAGTTCTTTATTGTATAAAAAATGATTTAGCCATAGATGATCTTTCATTAGATGAATTTAAAAACTTCTCACCTATTTTTGAAGAAGATATATATACTGCAATAGATTTAGTAAATTGTGTTGAAGAGAGAAAGGTTTTTGGCGGTCCAAGTTCCTCTTCAGTAAAAATTCAATTAAATTTACTTTTAGAATCAATAAAAAATACTAAGGAGGATTTAAAATGCTTAAAGTAGGAATAATTGGGGCAACTGGCTATGTAGGAGTTGAACTACTTAGTCTTTTATCAAATCATCCTAAAGTTACTATTGAAGCTATAAGTTCAGTTTCTTATGAAGGTGAGCCAATATCTTCTATATATAAAAATCTATATGGTGTTACAAACTTAATTTGTGAAAAACAAAATGATGTTATAAATAAATGTGATATTATATTTGCTGCACTTCCTCATGGTCTTAGTGAGGAAATTGCAGAATTAGTTTATAAGGAAAATAAAGTACTTATAGACCTTGGGGCAGACTTTAGATTAAAAAGCGAAGAAGATTATAAGAAATGGTATGGAAAAGATTTTTTATATAAGGATCTTCATAAAAAAAGTATTTATGCTCTTCCTGAGCATAACAGAGAAAAAATTAAAGAATATAAAATAATAGCTAATCCAGGATGCTATCCTACTTCGATAGAACTTGGATTAATGCCTTTACTAAAAGACTCATTAATTAA
The DNA here is from genome assembly GCF_015555225.1 of Clostridium sp. D46t1_190503_E9. NCBI lineage: Bacteria > Bacillati > Bacillota > Clostridia > Eubacteriales > Clostridiaceae > Clostridium > Clostridium sp. D46t1_190503_E9. Next base: position 25,945 of record NZ_JADNKB010000010.1, on the reverse strand, counting down.
ATTAGATAATATAATATGCGATTCAAAATCAGGAGCAACAGGTGCTGGAAGAGGTCTTGCATTAAAGTCTCACTATCCAGAACTAAATGAAAACTTTTCTCCATATGGAATAGGTTCTCATAGACATACTCCAGAAATAGAACAATGCCTATCAGATATAGCACAAGAGGATGTAAATATTACCTTTACTCCTCACCTACTTCCAATAAATAGAGGTATATTATCAACTATATACTGCTATCCCAAAGAAAAAACAACTATTGAAAATATTCATAATTTATACTCTAACTTTTATAAATATGAGCCTTTTGTAAATATACTTCCACTTGGTGATACAGCTTCTATAAAAGATGTTAAATACACAAATAATTGCAATATATCATTACATTTAAATCATAGAGGTGATGGACTAATAATCATCAGCACAATAGACAATATGATTAAAGGAGCTGCGGGACAAGCAATACAAAATATGAATATAATTATGGGATTTGAAGAAACAGACGGATTAAAATTAGTTTCTTCTGGAAACTAATTTTAATTTTTTAATTGTAATAAGGGGGTTTTACAATTGCAATTAATTACTACAAATGGAATTACTGCTCCTCAAGGTTTCCTTGCATCTGGAATTCATTGTGGACTTAAGAAAAATAACTTAAATCTAGATTTAGCACTTATTTATTCAACAGTCCCAGCCACAGCTGCTGGAGTATATACAAAAAATAAAGTTAAGGGAGCTCCTATTTATATAACTAAGGAACATTTATCTAATAAAAAAGCTCAAGCAATAATAATAAATAGTGGAAATGCTAATACATGCAATGGGGATGATGGATTAGTAAAAGCTAAAAGAATGACTGAACTTCAAGCAAAGGCTCTTAAACTAAAAACAGGTGATATTTTAGTTGCATCAACAGGTGTTATAGGAATTCCTTTAAATATAGATGCAATAAAAAATGGAATTCCAATGCTTACAGATAGATTATCAAAAGATGGTTTTGATGATGCTGCCACTGCAATAATGACAACTGACACTTATAAAAAGCAGCTATCTTTAGAGTTCATGATAGGTAACAAAAAAATAACTATTGGAGCTATGGCAAAGGGTTCTGGAATGGTAGAACCTAATATGGGAACTATGCTCTCTTTTATAACAACCGATTTAAATATTTCTGGAGAAATGCTTCAAGAAGCTTTAAAAGAAAGCACAAAAATAAGTTATAACAGAGTCAGTGTAGATGGTGATACTAGTACAAATGACATGGTTTTAATATTAGCTAATGGTCTTGCTGATAATGAAATAATTAAAAGAAAAGATACAAATTACTACTTATTTATTGAAGCATTGAATAAAATTAATATAACTCTTGCTAAAATGATCGCTAAAGATGGTGAAGGTGCAAGTAAGCTTCTTGAATGTGTTGTTTATAATTGCAAATCTCAAAAAGATGCAGAAATATTATCTAAAAGTGTTATAAACTCCCCTTTAGTAAAAACAGCAATGTTTGGTAGTGATGCTAATTGGGGAAGAATTTTATGTGCTCTTGGTTACTCAGGAATTAATATAGATCCAAACAAAATAGATTTAACATTTGAAAGCTCTGTAGATAAAATTGATGTTTGTAAAAATGGTATAGGACTTTCCTTTGATGAAGTTAAAGCCAAAGAAATATTATTAAAAGATGAAATTACTATCCATATTAACATGAATGATGGCAACTTCTCCTCTACTGCCTGGGGATGTGATTTAAGCTATGATTATGTAAAAATTAATGGTGACTACAGAAGTTAACTGGAGGTATTAAGTTTTGAATTATTTTGAACATGCAAGAGTATTAACTCAAGCACTTCCATATATACAATCATTATCAGGTAAAATAGTAGTAATAAAATATGGTGGAAATGCAATGACTAGTGATGAACTAAGGAAAAGTGTTGCAACTGACATAGTATTATTACAATGTGTAGGAATAAAACCTGTTATAGTTCATGGAGGTGGACCTCATATATCAGAGTTTATGAATAAAATAGGTGAAGAAAGTAAATTTATAGATGGTCTCCGTTATACAGATGATAAAACTATAGAAATAGTTCAAATGGTTTTAGGAGGTAAGGTAAATAAAGACATAGTAAGCTTAATAGAAAGCGCTGGTGGAAAAGCACTCGGCTTATGTGGCATAGATGCCTCATTTATAAAAGCAAGAAAATTAGAAAAATCAATTGATCTCGGATTTGTAGGAGAAATAACATCTATTGATACAACTCTACTAACTACTTTATTATCATCAGGATACATTCCTGTTATAGGATCAATTGCAACAAGCGAGAATTGCACTCAAACTTACAATATAAATGCAGATATCTGTGCATCTAAATTAGCTTCAGCGCTAAAAGCTGAAAAATTAATGCTGCTTACAAATGTTCCTGGATTAATGATAGATCCAAATGATGAAGCTACATTAATATCATCACTAAGACTACATGAAATAAAAAAACTACAAATGGATGGAATAATAAAAAGTGGTATGATTCCTAAAATTGATTGTTGTATAGAAGCCATAAGAATGGGAGTAAAAGAAGCACATATAATAGATGGCACTCTCCCCCACTCAATACTTTTAGAGCTACTCTCAAAAGAAGGAATAGGAACAATGATATATTAACAATTATTATGGGGGTTTTTATATGTCTAATGATTTATCTTTAATGTCAACTTACTCTTATCTTCCTGTGAATTTAGTTAAGGGTAATGGCTGTATGCTATATGATGATAATGGAAATGAATATATAGATTTTACAAGTGGAATCGGGGTAAATAGCCTTGGTTATGGGAATTCTGAATGGAGCAAAGCTATATCTAATACCGCCTGTACTTTGCAACATACATCAAATATTTTTCTTAATGAGATTACTTTAAAGTTAGCTGATAAAATAACTACTCTTTCAGGAATGAGTAAAGTATTTTTTTGCAACTCTGGTGCTGAGGCTAATGAAGGCGCTATAAAATTATCTAGAAAATATAGTTTTGATAAATATGGAGCTAATAGAAATAAAATTCTTACATTAAAGCAATCTTTTCATGGTAGAACTTTAGCAACTTTAACAGCAACTGGACAAGATAAATTTCACAACTACTTCTTTCCTTTTCCTGGGGGATTTGATCATTTTAAAGCAAATGATATAGATGATTTCAATGATAAATTATCTAATGATGTTTGTGCTGTTATGATGGAAGCAATTCAAGGTGAAGGTGGAATTTATCCTTTAGATTATAAATTTGTAAAAGAAGTTTATAAAATATGTAAAGAAAGAGATATTATTTTAATATTTGATGAAGTTCAATGTGGAATAGGTAGAACTGGAAAACTATTTGGTTATCAACACTTTGATGTAAATCCGGATATAGTTACCATTGCTAAGGGCTTAGGATCAGGTTTACCTATAGGAGGTTTTCTATGCAATGAAAAATTATCAAACGTCTTTAAACCTGGTGACCACGGTACAACATTTGGTGGAAATCCAGTGGCTTGCTCTGGAGCATTGGTTGTTTTAGATACCATTTGTACTAACTCTAAATTAAATGAAATTACGGAAAATGGTGAGTACTTAATTTCTTTACTTAAAGATATAGATTCAAATTTAATTAAAGAAGTTAGAGGTAAAGCCTTAATGATAGGATTAGAACTAAAAATACCAGCTTTAGAAATACAAAAGAAAGCACTAAAAAAAGGGCTTTTAGTATTAACAGCTGGACCAAATGTCGTTAGGCTACTACCACCTTTGATAATAACAAAAGAAGAAATAAAAAAAGGAATAGAAATAATAAATGCAATATTAAGCAATGAGTAATAACAATTGATAATGGACAATTAAAATTAATAATTATTGAAATAATTCAGCACAGCTGAATTAAGAATATATTTTCTAAACTCTAAAGGTTTATACATTAATTATCCATTGTGCATTGTGCATTATCAATTGTAAAAATGGGGGTTTTTATGAATAAGGATTTACTTAAAATGGAGGATTTATCTAAGGAGGAAATTCTTGATATTTTGAATCTTGGGGATCAATTAAAATATGAATTGAAACATGGTATTAAACATCATTATCTTGAAGGTAAAACTCTTGGAATGATATTTGAAAAGTCTTCTACTAGGACAAGAGTTTCTTTTGAAGCTGGCATGTATCAACTAGGAGGGTACCCATTATTTTTAAGCTCAAGTGACTTACAAATAGGCCGTGGGGAGCCTATTCAGGATACATCTAGAGTATTGTCTAGATATCTAAATGGAATAATGATAAGAACCTTTGCTCAAGATGAAGTAAAGAGACTTGCTGAATCTTCTAGTATTCCAATAATAAATGGTCTTACTGATGATGAACATCCTTGCCAAGTTTTAGCTGACTTAATGACTATTAGAGAAAATAAAAATACTTTTGATGGTTTGAAAGTAGCTTATATAGGTGATGGTAATAATATGGCACAATCACTTATAGTCGGTTGCTTAACTGTTGGAATGAACATCTCTCTAGCTATTCCCAAAAATTATATGGTTAAAGATCACTATATAGAAAAAGGAAAAGAAATTGCTAAAAATAATAATTTAAACTTTGTAATAGTTGATAATCCTGAAGAAGCTATTAAAAATGCTGATGTAGTTATAACTGATGTATGGGCTAGTATGGGAAAAGAGAATGAAGCTAGCGAAAGACTAGCTGCCTTTTCTTCTTATCAAGTAAACTCTAAACTTATGTCTCTTGCTAAAGATGATGCTATAGTTCTTCACTGTTTACCTGCACATAGAGAAGAGGAAATAACTGAAGAAATACTAGAAAAGCATGCAGATACAATTTTTGAAGAAGCTGAAAATAGACTTCATGTTCAAAAAGCTATTTTAGTTAAATTAATAAAGGAAAAATAATAAAAATAAAAGAAGTCCATGGGTTTATTTAAGCGCTTGGACTTCTCTTATTACATCTATAATTAAGAATTATATTTTACATTATATGAAAATCAGAAAGTTAATACATATCACCTAACTCGCAATTTTCAAATATACTACTTTCAATCCAATTAGAAGTTAATAGTAATTATTTTCTTATAAACATTTTATAAATTAAAATATATTATAATAAATTCTCACTATATACCATTTATTCCATGATATCTACATAAAACTTGCCAACATCCAATATTTATTGTAGGATATACACTATCATAAGAATATTATATGGACAACCTATATAATTTATTGTAGCCTTTGCTTAGTTTTAATTGGAGGTGTATATTTTTGACAAAAAAAGCTTTATTATCTGTAAGTATGATTTTGTTATTAATTTTCAACAATAGCAATTTAGTATTAGCAGAACCAAATTCTTCGGATACTCAAACTATTCAAGAGAATAAAGTTAAATATGAACAATTAGATGACGAAACTATAGAATTAGATACTGAGATTAGTAAGTTAAATACTGAAATAGAAAATTTAAATACTCAATTAACAGAAAATAATTCTAAAATTGAAGATACAGAAAATGAAATAATTACTATTAACCACAAAATTGAAGAAGCAAAGCTAGAAATTGAAGAAACACAAAAAACTATTGATGGACGTGTTCGGTCCATGTATAAAAGTAATATGGCTACAGATATGATTGTTTACTTAGTAACTTCTGAAAATCTTTTTGATATGCTTAATAGAGTACAAGCTATGAGCAAAATAATTTCAGTTGACAAACAAATGATTATTGAAATAAATGAAAAAAAAGAAGCTCTTGATAAAAATGCTAAAGAGATTGAAAAAAAGCAATCTGACTTAAAAAAACTTCAAGAATCAATTGAAAATAACTTAAATGAAGTAAGCGAGAAAAAGGAAGAACAACAAAAACTTTTAGATGATTTAAATTCTAGAAAAGATGAAATAATGAATATAATTGAAGCTAACGAAGAGAAATTAATCTCTCATCCATTATCAATTATAAATTCAGATTCTTCATCAATTTCAGAAGTTCAGGATGCAGTTAACACATTACAATATATGTTACCTCAGCTTAATAGTGATTATGTTATAGGATTAGCTAATGCTGCAATTGCTTCAGGCAATGAAAAAATAGCCTTAAGTGAAACTCCACCGCCAACTTCCAATTTTATGGGGGATGCTAGTACTAACAATAGTAGTAACAACAATAGCAATAACAATACTAATAATAGCTTAGGATCGTATTCTATGACTGCTACAGCTTACACTGGACATGGCTTTACTGCAACAGGCCTTAAACCAGTACATGATCCTAATGGACTAAGTACAGTTGCAGTTGATCCAAGTGTAATACCCCTAGGCTCCAAAGTTCATGTTGAAGGTTATGGATATGCAATAGCTTCTGATACAGGTGGTGCTATTAAAGGCAATAAAATAGACCTATATATGAATTCTGAAGCAGAGTGCATTGCATTTGGTAGAAGAACAGTAACCGTTACTATTATAGCTTATCCGGGTGAATGGTAGGATTTTGCAAAACAAAATAGTGAAAAGTGAAAGAATTAGTAAAATAATTCAACCATGTTGAATATAAAAATCTAAATATTAGCAAAGAGGACAGTATCTAAATTTACGTAAATCTAGATACTGTCCTTTTTATTAAAAGTGCTGTCTAACACTTGGAATTTAAGTTTTGACTAGCAAAACATCCCAAACTTTTCACTATTAACTTTTAACTAAATAAATTGCTTTGCAATCTTCTTACTTCTCTAAATAATTAATAACATGTTTTATTATCATATTGATGCTTCCATCACCATTTCTTTGTATTTCAAATCTAGTATTATCATGATAAGCTTCTTCATTTATGTATAAATCTATATCTTTGTCAATTTTTAGTCTTACTCTCTTTAACTTTTTTTCAACCCATTGCTTATCTACAGCAACTTCATCTTCTAAGCCATGACTTTTTACAAAAGTTGAAAAATCATTTTTTACTTGTGGATTTTCTTTAAATAGCTCATTAGAAAGCTCATCTATATTTATAGTATCTTCTTCTTTTAACTTTGCTTTAACAGTAGTCCTTATTCTCTCTGCTTTATCTGCATCTTCTACTATATTACTTCTAGTCCAATTTTCAGCTGCTTTTAGGAATGTTTTAGTCATATCCCTTTCACTACTAATTATTGAGCATCCTAGGAAGTTGCTTATAAAGTAATTTGCTCCATATTCTTCTTCCTCTTTACTTTTTCTTTGCTTATCTATAACCATTAAATCATATCTTTGATTTTCTCTTATAGGTTTAATAAAAGCTGCTTTTTGTATCCTTTGACTACTACCTGGAAGTCCTGCTGATTGTGGAACTATATCTATTCCTATTTTATTTTCTTTAAACCCAACTTGGTGAGTAAAATTTTTAACATAATCCATCTTAAGTATACCAATCATTGGACCTTGATCTGTAATTAATGAAACTATTATTAAATCACATGAAGGGATATTTACATTTGCCTTCATTATTATAAACAATTGCCTTGCAAGCTCTTGTGATAATCCTATTAAATTGTTATCTATTCCATTTAAATAATCTTGAACTACTTCTTTTACTATATTTCTTTCTTGGTTAAAAACTGCATATTTTAATTCCTCATCTTTAAAACATTTTTCTATATGTCTATGCAGAAACTTATATGTCTCTTCATTTAATTCAAGGTTATATTCATTTAGAATTGCTTCATCCCCATTAGAATCAACAATATGTATGACAGCCTCTTGTATATTTATATCATTTATATATTCCATTAGTACACCACCTATAATATTTCTTAAATAATTTAGATATATAAGTTGCAATAATTTTTATATTTATCTAATTATATTTATTAAAGAATATTTAAATAAATTTATTATTTTTGCAACTTATATAAGAATAATATATAATTATAATTTTCCTATTCACTAAAAAACATTTCTATTTATTTAAATAAGTTTATAAATTATTTAGTATGATTTTATTAATAATTATTCATGTTATTAATTGAAAAATATTTTCCTTCAAAATTAAAATGAAGTTTCAATTAAATTAACTACTTCTTCTAAATTATTTAGCTTTTTAAATGCTAACTTTTCAATATCTTCACTAGGCTCTTTTAAATCTGGTATGATAACTGGAATCATTCTTGCCCTACTTGCTGCTATCGTTCCTGCTTCTGAATCTTCTAGTACCATACATTTATTTGCAGGTATATCTAGCTTTTCTGCAACTTTTAAAAACACCTCTGGATTTGGCTTAGATTTTTTGACTTCATCTCCGCATAATATATAATCATAATAATCATAAATACCAGCCTCTTTTAAAAGCCTATAAGCTACTTCCCTATTTGAAGATGTAGCAACAGCTTTTTTTATATTTTTATCAGTTAAATATTTTAATAACTCGTCTATTCCCTTCTTCTTTTCTACTTCACCATTCATTATTTTTGATAAATAAATATTATTTCTTTCCATTATATAATTATCAACATTTATTTTATTTTCAAACTCACTATGTAAAGTATTTCTAACACTTTCATGATTAGTTCCAAGTAATTTATATAGCAAATTTAAATCAAATTCTATATTAAATTCCTTTGCAGCTTCCTTCCATGATTCATAAGAAAGTCTTTCTGTATCAAATATTAATCCATCCATATCAAATATTACTAGTTCTAAATTTTCCATTGCACTTCCCCCAGTCATTTCTTCATTATATATTCTATACTAAAACTTATTATTTTTTAACCTCTAATATAAATTGCGAATATAAAGGCTAAGATAACTAGATATTATATAAAAATCGGAAAGTTAATACATATCATTATGTTTAAGTCGCAATTTATAACAATGGTTTAATAAATTTTAGTTAAATAGCCATAATATTTATACACTAGAAATTAATTTCTAATTTTTTTGTTTCAATTAAATTTATTTTGGGTTATAATACTATTGACAAGAATAAATATGTAGAATATATATTCTTGATATATTTTAGCTTTACAGCTTATATTGTAATAAAATTTAAAATTATGGAGGTTTATACCATGTTAGTTTCAGCACAAGAAATGTTAAACAAGGCTAAAGCGGGAAAATACGCTGTAGGTCAATTCAATATTAACAACTTAGAATGGACTAAAGCTATTTTACAAACTGCTCAAGAAAATAATTCACCTGTTATATTAGGAGTTTCAGAAGGAGCTGCTAAATACATGTGTGGTTTCAAGACTATAGTTGGAATGGTAAATGGCATGATGGAAGAGTTAAACATCACTGTCCCTGTTGCAATTCACCTAGATCACGGTAGCTATGAAGGAGCTTTAAAAGCTATGGAAGCTGGATTCTCATCAATAATGTTTGATGGATCTCACTATCCAATCGATGAAAACATAGCTAAGACAAAGGAAATGGTTAGATTAACTTCTGAAAAAGGACTTTCTTTAGAAGCAGAAGTTGGTTCAATCGGTGGAGAAGAAGATGGAGTTGTAGGTGCAGGCGAAATTGCTGATGCTGCTGAATGTAAAGCAATTGCTGACTTAGGAGTAACTATGTTAGCTGCTGGTATTGGTAACATCCACGGACAATATCCTGAAAACTGGAAGGGATTAAGCTTTGATGCTTTAGAAGCTATAAGCAATGTTACAAACAATGTTCCTCTAGTATTACATGGTGGTACTGGAATTCCAGAAGAAATGATTAAGAAAGCTATTTCTTTAGGTGTTGCTAAGATCAACGTTAACACTGAGTGTCAATTAGCATTTGCTGAAGGTACTAGAAAGTATATTGAAGCTGGAAAAGACCTTCAAGGAAAAGGCTTTGACCCAAGAAAGCTTTTAGCTCCAGGATTTGAAGCTATAAAAGCTACAGTTAAAGAAAAAATGGAATTATTCGGATCAGTTAACAAAGCATAATTCTATTAAATATAAAGGTAGAAAGATTTTCTTTCTACCTTTTAATTTTGTCTAACAATTTTAGCCTAGTCTAAATTTTTAGACAGAATTTCTTCTTTATAATCTTTTAAATTCCATCATTACTTATATTATCCTAAAGCAACATCTAAAACCATCATGACTATAAAGCCAAATATTAAACCCAATGTTGTTAGTTTTTTATTCTCCATTGATGCTTCTGGTAATAACTCTGCACCTATAACAGCAATCATGGCTCCTGCTGAAAATGATAATAAAAATGGTAGTATGCTTCTAACTGATAATGCAGCTATTACTCCAATTACACCCGCTATTGGTTCTACTAAACCTGACGCTTGACCATATAAAAAGCTTTTTGATCTTGATATACCGTCTCTTCTTAATGGTAAAGATACAGCAGCTCCCTCTGGAAAGTTTTGTAGTCCTATTCCTAAGGCTAAAGTCATTGCTGCTATTAATGATGTTCCTGGTATTCCAACTGCAACACCACCAAATGCAACACCCACTGCTAAACCTTCTGGAATATTATGAAGCGTTACTGCCAGAACTAGAAGTATACTTTTTTTGTATTTGCTTGTTTTAGGTAAATCTTCCTCTCCTTTGTTGGTAATTACACCATAAGAATATGAATCCATCAATTTATCAGCAAAAATTAAGAATAGTCCCCCTAAAAGAAATCCCAGTGATGGAATAACAAATCCACTATATCCAAGTTCATTACATAGTTCTATTGCTGGATTTAATAAAGACCAAAAACTAGCAGCCATCATTACTCCAGCACCAAACCCTAACATTGTATTTAAAACTTTCTTATCTACTTTTTTAAAGAAAAAAACCAATGATGCTCCTAAAGCTGTAATAAACCAAGTAAATAAAGTTGCAAATAATCCTTGAATAACTGGATTAAGTTCACTAAACCAGTCCATATATATATCCTCCTTAGTATTTAGATTCCTTAATTATAATTTACTAAAGAGGCTCAACTTTTGTTACAGATAAATACAAAATACTACATTATTATCTTAATTTTAAAGTCCTTTTCCATTCTTTGATGTTATGCCTTTTTCCTCTAATATTTCATAAATTGTTTTTGATGTTGTGTCATTTATTGTATAACCAAGTAGTTCTAGTATTTCTTCTAATTTTTCTTCTGACGTAGTTTCTATTTCTAAATACGGAAATGGACAAAAGCTTTTATCATTTATGTCTATTTCTACTAAAGATTCATTTAATTTATAGCTTTCTCTATATTTTTTGATAGATTGCTTTAAATTCAATCCTAAAGATAAAAATATTTTTTCTGCAGCTATTTTATCTTCAACTATAGTTTCATTTTCTTCCATAACTTTAAACGTTTCTTGGCTTAACATTTTTTTTGTAGTCATATACACTACTTCTTTATTTGACATTCTATCATCTGTTATTCTTATTCTTGCATATCCTTTTACATTTAATAGTCTATTATCTTCAAAATCATATATATTATTTGTTTGATATTCTTCTTTTACTTTTTCAGCTCCTAATAATTTAAGCTTTTCTCTTATACTATCAACATCTATATCAATTATTCTAGTTTCTAATTCTTTCATCTAAATACACTCCCTCTAAAAATCATATAAAATATTATATCATAATGAAAATAGAAACAAAGTAACTTATTCCACTATTTAAATTACTATATTATAGTTATTTATTCAAAATGGTCATATATCTATATTGTATATTTAGACAAATTTTTGTAATAAGTATAATATTTCAGTATCGGTGTCCGAAATATAACATGTAACCATAATTTTGTATTAAATGTATAAAACTGTATTAGATGTAATTGCCATATAAAATTTTATTATGAGAGGTTAGTTTAATGAGTAGCAGAAAGAAATTTATAAATGTGAGAGATTTAAAAACAGGCATGGTCATAGCTAGTGAGATAGTATCTAATGGAACTGTTCTTGTTGGCGAAGGAATAACAATTAATCAACAAATGTTAGATAAACTAAATTCTATTTGTGCTTTTGACACTGTTGAAATATATACTAATGATCAAGATAATTCAAAAGAAACAATTGCTTTAAAAAAAGCTGAAAAAACCCTTAGTAATATTTCTATAGATGTTAAGCTAATATTTGATAATGCTAAAACTCTTCAAGCATCAAATACAAATGAAATAAACGAATACGCAAAAAAGTTATCTCAGGAACTTAAACTTAGCAGTAGTGTTTTAAAAAATATTGTTCTACATGGTAGCGATGAAGATTGTATCTATAGACACTCTGTAAATGTGGCTTCATTAAGTTATTTACTTGGAAAATGGCACGGATTAACTGATAATAAACTTCATTCACTTATTTATGCATCTTTATTACATGACTTTGGTAAAACAAAATTAGATGAAGATATAATAAGAAAAAAAGATCCTCTTTCTAAAAAAGATTTTGAAATAATAAAAACTCACCCTACTATTGCTTATAATGAAATAAAGCAAATTCCATTTATAAGTCAATCAGTACTTTATGCAGTTTTAATGCATCATGAAAGATGTGATGGAACTGGATATCCACTTGGACTTAAAGGAAATCAAATTCATGATTTTGCTAAAATTATAGCAATAGCTGATACTTTTGATGCAATTAACTCAAATAGAATATATAAGCAAAGAAAAAAGCCACTAGAATCATTAAAGATCATAAAAGATGAAAGTCTAACAAAACTAGACTATAGCCTATGTTGTACATTTTTGGAAGGAATGGCAAACTTTTATATAGGACAAAATGTATTACTAAATAATAAAAGTAAGTGTAAAATAATTCAAATGAATTTAAATAACATTTCATCTCCACTTTTACTATGTGAAGACGAATTCATTGACTTAAGTAAAACTACTGACCTTTATATTGAAAAAATATTATAAAAATTAAGCTACTTCTAATTATGGAAGCAGCTTAATTTTTATAATTTTTCTCTTCTTTTACTTGATTTTATAAATAATTCTTTTAATCTTTTCTCATCACTTTCAACTAGAGCTGATTTTATATAATTTATCTCATTTATAAAATTATCTATTGATTCTATCAAATTTTCTTTATTTCCAATAAATAATTCACTCCATAAATCTTCATTTATATTTGCAATTCTAGTCAAATCTCTATAACTATCACCAATGAAACTTCCTGTGTCTCTACCTTCTTCATCGCTATTAATTAATGCAACCGCTATTGCATGAGGAAGCTGACTTGTAAAACTTATCATTTTATCATGAAATATAGGATCTATCCTTTTAATTCTTTTGAACCCCATATCGTAAATAATATCCTCTAGAACCTTTAGATTTTCTTCTTTATTTTTATCAGTTACAGTTATTAAATAATTTGCCCCTTTAAAAACTTCCTTAGATGCATAATCAATACCTCTCTTTTCTCTCCCAGCCATAGGATGTCCAAATATAAAATCTATATCTGAAGGTAATATATTTAATATGTCATCAATAAAAAGCTTTTTTATTCCTGTAGTATCAGTAACTATTGCCCCTGACTTAAATAAGTTTCTATTTTCTTCAATAAATCTTTTAATAAGCATAGGGTATATTGCAAGAATAATTAAATCGGCCTTTCCTACAACTTTACTAGCATTAACATAGCCCTTCTTAATTATTCCTAGTTCTTCTGCCTTGCTCAAAGTACTTAAATTACTATCAATTCCATAGACTTCTTCATATCCTGCTGCTTTAAGCGCCATAGCAAAACTTCCACCTATAACACCAAGCCCTACTATTAAAATTCTCATAAAAACACCCCAACTAAATATAATTGATAATGGACAATGGACAATTCCAGTTGATAATTGATAATGTACAATGGATAATTAAGGAGAAACTTCTCCGAAGTTTTTAGTATTTTTAATTTCTAAACTCCTTTAGGATTTTATTCCTTAATTATCCATTTTTAATTTTCAATTGTCCGTTGAAATTCTATTTTCCTAAACTACTACTGAAGTTTATTACCTAATTGTCCATTGTCAATTGTGCATTATCAATTATTTCTTTCCTTCCATTTCTGCTAGTATCTTAACTTTATCCATTATCTTTTTAAAAGCTTCTGGCTTTATTGATTGCTGTCCATCACTTAATGCACATTGTGGGTTGTTATGGACTTCTATCATTAATCCATCAGCTCCTGCACTTATTGCAGCTTTAGCTAATGGTTCTACAAGGTACCAGTATCCTGCTGCATGACTTGGATCTACTATAACTGGTAGATGTGATTTCTTTTTCACTACTGGAATTGCACTTAAATCCAATGTATTTCTTGTATAAGTTTCAAATGTTCTTATACCTCTTTCACATAATATTACATTTTCATTTCCAGCTGCCATTATATATTCAGCAGACATTAACCATTCTTCTATTGTCGCAGATAAACCTCTTTTTAATAAAATAGGCTTGTTTGTTCTACCTAGTTGTTTTAATAAATCAAAGTTTTGCATATTTCTTGCACCAACTTGAATTACATCTACATCTCTAACAAATATATCTATATAATCTGTTGACATTATTTCCGTTACTATTGGTAGTCCTGTAGCCTTCCTAGCCTTTTTTAGAAGTTCTAAACCTTCTAATTCTAACCCTTGAAAACTATATGGAGAAGTCCTTGGCTTAAATGCTCCACCTCTTAAAAATGTTGCACCTGATTCCTTTACGCTCTTAGCTATTTCTATTATTTGTTCTTCACTTTCAACAGAACAAGGTCCTGCCATAATAGCTAAGTTATTTCCTCCAATTAAACTACCTTTTACATCAATTACTGTATCATCTGGCTTAAATAATCTATTAGCCTTTTTATAAGGCTCTTCAACTTTAAGAACTTTATCTACTCCAGCAAATCTAAGAAGCTTATCAGAATCTATAGATCGAGTTTCCCCAACTACACCCAAAATGCAGAAAGTTTCTCCTTGTGATAAGTGAACTCCTAGACCTTTACTCTCCAATTCTTCCTTAACCTTCAATACTTCATCTTCACTACAATTCGGATTCATTACAATAATCATACCTATCCCTCCATACTACTCTTACAATTAAAAATTTATAATTGATAATTGACAATTTATGAAGAAACTTCTCAAAAGTTTCTAAAATTATATTTTTAACTCTTCACTTTTAACTTTTCCATTTTTTTTAGCACTTCCATAGCCATTACATACCCAAATTCTCCAAAACCGCATATTTGTCCTATACATGCTGCTGCTATTACTGATTTATGCCTAAATTCCTCTCTTGCATGTATGTTTGATAAATGAACTTCAACAGTATTTATATTTACTGCTTTTATTGCATCCATTATAGCGTAGCTATAATGTGTATATGCACCAGGATTTATTATTATACCATCATATTTTTCATAATATGCCTTATGAATTCCATTGATTATTTCACCTTCAATATTGCTTTGAAGTAACTCAATATCAATATTTCTTTTTTGCCCCTCTTCTTTGATGTAATTACAAACATCTTGAAAGTCCTTAGTTCCATAAATTTCTTTTTCTCTTACTCCTAACATATTCAAATTAGGACCATTTATAACTAGTACCTTCATCTAACCCCTCCTAAAAATACTTATTGCTAAATTATTTTAATGATTTTATCTAAAGTTTCTTTTATAGTTGTATCATTAATTATTCTCACATCACAATAATCGTTATATAAATTATATCTTTCAGAATATAGGTTGTAAAGTTTAGACCTACCCTCTGATAATAGTGGTCTTGATGATATATCAACATCTCTTAAAATATCTTCTATTGGTCTATCTATAAATATTATTATTCCTTTATCCTTAAAGAAATCTATATTCTCTTTTCTTTTTACTACTCCACCACCACTAGAAATTACTATATTACTTTTATTACTTAATTCTTTGCAAGATCTTGTTTCATAATCCCTAAAATATTCTTCACTAATATTAAATAATTCCTTTACTGTACTATTAGATATTTCTTCTATATATTTGTCCATATCACAAAAGTCATAATTTATTTTATTTGATAACTCCTCACCTATAGTACTTTTACCGCATCCAGGCATTCCAATTAATAAAATTATATTTTTATCCATTTATATTCTCCTATAACTAGATGAACTTCAACTTTAATTTTTCATATATTTCTTTTATTATCTCTTCATCAATCGATATACCTTGCCATATTTCTTGTGCCTTAGCTGCTTGACCTATAAGCATATATAATCCGCAAGTAGTTTTTTTAGATAATGAATTCCCTATATTCAAAAACTTAGTTTCCATGGGATTGTATATTAAATCAACTAAAACATTAAAATTTTTTACTACATCTTCTGATACTGGTGATACATTAATATCAGGATACATGCCTACAGGAGTAGAATTTATTAAAATATCTCCACTGATTTCTTTTAATTCTTCATAAGTTATTAAATCTACATTTTGTAAATCAAACTCTTCTTTTTTTGGTTTCCTGCTTACAATCTTAACATTCGATATTTTATTATCTAACAAATAATGCGTTACTGCTCTGCAAGCTCCTCCATTTCCTAAAATAACTGCACTTTTTCCTTCTATACTTATATTATTAACTTTTAACATATATCCAAAACCATAGTAATCAGTATTATATCCATATAGCTTTCCATTTTCTAAAGCTATAGTATTTATTGCACCTATTTTTTCTGCTTCTTCTGATATCTTATCAATATATTTCATTATATCTTTTTTGTAGGGTATAGTTACATTTGTACCCTTTATCTTTAATAGTTTTAAAGCTTCTGTAAACTCTTCTAGTCTTTCTTTTTCCACTTCAAATAATTTATATGCCCCATCTTTATTTATAAATTTTAGTAATTCACTATGAATTTCTGGTGATAAACTATGTGAAAGCTTTTCTCCTAATAATCCATAAAACTCCATAACCGTACCCCCTGTCTCTATCTTAATTTATATTATGTTATTTAACTATTTTCTTGATTATAAATATTATAACATAATCAAATATTTTTTATAAAAATGGATATGTACAATATTATTTATAGTTCTGATTCTATTAAATCATCATAATCTTAGACATATACACTTTGATTTGCTTAATATCATTATAAATTAAAGAATATTAACTTGAATATTAAAAAAAGATTTTTCTAAAAAATTAAAGCAGTGAAACACTTTCAAAGTATCACTGCTTATATGCTATTGAATATATTCATTTTTTATAAATTGCCTTTTATTATCTAATTTAAACCCTTGTCTATTATAAAATTTAACTTCTTCTTCATTATATTCTTTATTACTGTTTACTATATACATTACTTCATTTTGTTTTGCATTCTTTTCAAGCTCTAATATTAATTGATGCCCTACTCCTAATCCTCTATATTTTTCATCAACAATTATATCGTTAATATCTAATCTTTTATTATAATTTATGTCCTCAATAAGATTACTATTAACATAACCTATAACATCATCATTTAATTGTGCTACAAGAACTATAGAACTTTTATCTTCTGCTATGGATTTTATGTTTGAATAATCTAGCTTTGAATTAAGCCTATGAATATCCTCATAATCATTTAATTTAATTTCCCTCACATCAAAACCCACCATAAAAATGCCTCCTATCACTTTGTAAACGTTTATAAGAATGGTAATTTTAAAAGAAAGGTTACCCTTCCTTCTTTTTTAATTTTAATCTTATTTTCTGAAAATTCTAAATATTATTTATATTATAATTATACACCTAAATTTTTCTAATTACTACTATTTTTTATTATTTTATTTATAAAGATTATAAGTTTCATCCATAGCTTAAATCCTTATAGGCAATACATTTATTCATTAAATGATATACTAATAAGCAAAAAATTTATTAGTATATTAAGTTTCTAAACTATTACCTTTTAAAAAAATTAAAAGGGATACTCTAAAAAGTAACCCTTATATTAAAAATTATAGTTTATTATTTTTTAATTCAGCTTATATTTTATTATTAATCTTACTTATGTGCTAAGAGTTAATTTATATACTATAAACTCGCCTTATAGCTTCCAATAATTTTAAAGTATCCACTATTTTGTTCTATAAGTTTTAAAGCATTTTTAACTTCACAATTTTCTAGGCTGCCTTCAAAATCAACATAAAGTAAATACTTCCAAGATTCATGCTTATTTGGCCTTGATTCTATCTTAATCATATTTATATTATTTTCTGCAAAGTATCTTAATAAATTATAAAGTGTACCAGCCTTATCTTCCAAAGAAAATACTACACTAATTTTATTACATTCATCATTATATTTTAATTCTTTTCCTATAATTATAAATTTAGTATGATTATCCTTTTTATCATTTATGTTTTCTTGTAATATATCTAGTCCATAAATTTGTGCTGCCCTTTTACTTGCTATAGCAGCTTTTTTAGTATCTTTTAACTCTGAAATTAGCTTAGCACTTATTGCTGTATTATGATATGGTATTAACTTCATATTTTGATATCTACTTAAAAACTTCTTGCTCTGTTCAAATCCTTGAGGATGTGAATATATTTCCTGTATGCTATTTATATCTGATCCTTTTACTCCAATTAAATGCTGATCTATTTTAATGCATTCTTCTCCAATAATATAAAATCCATATTTAACCAGAAGATCATATACTTCAGTAATTGCTCCTGTATATGAATTTTCAATAGGTAAAATTGCATATTGTATTTCATTATTTTTTAAAGCATCAAATACATCTACAAACTCATCATAGTTTTTTACATTATCGCAGTTTTTAAAGTACTTTAAAAGAGCTTCTTCACTAAAAGATCCTTTAACTCCTTGATATCCAAATATAAAATTTGAGTTTTCTCCAATTAGGTTATTTTGAATATTATTATTTTCTTGTATTACATTAGATTGAAGGGATCTGCTTAATTCCATTAAATTTTCAAAAAAGCTTCTTCCAATGTCCATATATGAACTATTATTAAGCTTTTTTATATTTTTTTCTATAACTTCTTCTTCTCTTTTACCATTAAAAATTGGTAACTTATTCTTCTTTTTATATTCACCAACCTTAACTGCAACATCCATTCTTTTTTCAAATAAAGAAATTAATTCTTTATCTATAGAATCAATTTCTTTTCTATACTCTTCTAATTCACTCATTAATTATCTCCCCTTTATTAAGTCAAGTAAGCCTATTGCTGTTACAGCCTCAATAACAGGTACAGCTCTTTGAACTATACATGGGTCGTGTCTTCCTTCAACTCTAAACTTAACATTTTCATTTGTATTAATATCTATTGTATTTTGCTCTTTTATAATAGATGCTGTAGGCTTTATTGCAACCTTAAATAATATAGGCATTCCATTTGTAATTCCACCTAGTATTCCACCATTATTATTAGTTTTTGTTTTTATCTTATCTCCATCATAATAATATTCATCATTACATTCTGACCCAAACATATTAGTCATTTCAAATCCCTTACCAAACTCTATTCCTTTTACTGCTGGTACTGAAAACATTAAATGAGCTAATGTAGATTCTACTGAATCGAAAAATGGATTACCTATTCCAGGGTTTATTCCAGTAACAGCACATTCTATAGTACCTCCAACTGAATCTCCATCATACTTTGCTTGTAATATAGTATGCTTTATCTTTTCAGCTAAAGAATCATCAATTAATGGTAATTCCATTTTTCTTAAATTTAATATCTGCTCTTTAGATATATTTGTACTATTAAAATCTTTATCTTCTATATCTTTTATTGAAGATATATGAGCACCTATAAATATACCTTCTTTTTCTAATATCTGCTTACATACA
Source organism: Clostridium sp. D46t1_190503_E9 (assembly GCF_015555225.1). NCBI lineage: Bacteria > Bacillati > Bacillota > Clostridia > Eubacteriales > Clostridiaceae > Clostridium > Clostridium sp. D46t1_190503_E9. Next base: position 6,164 of record NZ_JADNKB010000010.1, on the reverse strand, counting down.
GCTCCTGCAAAAACTAAATTTGCAGTTATTCTTCCTGAAAAATGACCACCACCTCTATAGTCATTAAATCCATCATACCTCATATATCCTGTATAGTCAGCATGCCCAGGTCTCATATAATCCTTTGTTTTATTATAATCTTTTGACCTTGTATCAGCATTTCTTATTATTGCACAAAGAGGTGTTCCTGTAGTCTTGCCTTCAAAATATCCACTTAATATTTCTGGAAGATCACTTTCTTTTCTTGCTGTTGACATTGCATTTTTCCCTGGAGCTCTTCTATTCATTTCTAAAAGAACTTTATCCATATCTATTTCAAAACCTGATGGCAAACCATCTATATTAATTCCTATGGCATTTCCATGGGATTCTCCAAATATAGAAACTTTTATATTATTGCCCCATACCCCACTCATCTACATTTCCTCCTAGCATTTTAAAATCTTCAAAAAAGCCTGGATAAGATTTTGCTACACAATCATAATCAGTTAATTCAATAGGATTTTTACATCTAGTTGATGCTATCGCTAAAGTCATTGCTATCCTATGATCCTTCCAGCTCCAAACCTGTACTCCACCTTCAAGTTCATCTACACCATCTATTATAAGACCATTTTCCTTTTCTACTATTTTAGCTCCTAACTTATTAAGCTCAGTAGCTACAGCCTTTAATCTGTCACACTCTTTAATTCTAAGTCTGCTTGCATTAACAATTTCAGTTCTTCCTTTTGCAAGTGTTGCTACTAATGATATTACTGGAATTATATCTGGGCATTGTGATGCATCTATTATAGTGGATGCCAATTCTTCTTCTACTTTGCACTTAATATGATTCCTATCAACTATAAATTTTGCTCCCATTCTTTCTAGTATATCTATTACTTCTTTATCTCCTTGAAGGGAATCCTTTTTTAAATCACTAATAGTTACATTTGATCCAAGTGCATCTGCAGCAAGATAAAATGCTGCCTGCGAATAATCGCCTTCAACTCTATAGTTTCTAGATATATACTTTTGATTTCCTTTAACTATAAACTCTTTGTAATCTTTATTTTCTATTTCTATTCCAAAATCCTTCATACAATCTAATGTTAAATCAATATATCCCTTTGACTCTATTCTAGTACTTATATTGATTTTAGAGTCACCATCTAATAAAGGAAGTGAAAATAAAAGTCCTGTGATAAATTGCGAACTTATATTCCCAGGCAAATTAAATTCTCCTGGCTGTAATACCCCCTTGACAATCATATTTAAATCATTTTCTACACTATGATATTTGATACCTTGTTCCTTGAATATATCAAAATATGTGTCTAAAGGTCTTTTACCTAAGTTTCCTTTTCCAACAAACTTAGTCATTCCAGCAAATAATAAAGATATAGGTATAATAAATCTCAAAGTAGAGCCTGACTCATTACAGTCAATCGCTCTAACTGGATTGATTATTGAATCTTCTCTATATATCCCACTTATTGTCACCTTATTTGTATCCCTATCTATAACAGCTCCCAATGCAATCATTGCATCTATAGTTGCATTAATATCATCTGAATAATCTATATTTTCTATTACAGAAGTCCCACTCCCTAAAGCAGCACAAATAATAGCTCTATGTGACATACTTTTAGAAGGTGGAACCTTCACCGTTCCATTTAATCTAGATTTCGATAATCTTAAACTATTCATAAAACACCACCTTATTTGTAATGGGAAGAATTAAAGAGTTAAAAAACGAAAAAGTTAATGGTAATAATTTTTTCACTATTAATTTCTTATATTTTACTTCTCATTCTTTCCCTTTTCATTCTTTTTCTCTTTTCTAATATTCACCTATATAATCATAACTCTGTTTACCGAGTTATTTCATCAATTCTTTCATTCTTCCATTTCTTCATTTTTCTGAAATATTTTACTTGTTGTTTTGTATATAAAGCTATCGCCTATTTCTTTTAAGAAAATCAGATTTAAATTGTTTCCTAAGTTTTTCTTATCAAGCTTCATAGTTTCTAATATTTCTTTAATATCTATTGTTAGTTCATATGGCAGATTATATTTTATTAATATATCTTTAATTATATCCTTTGTACCATTCTTTGTTATTCCTAATTCTTCACTTAATTTAGTTATTTCATACATCCCAATTGCAACAGCTTCTCCATGGGTATATTTACTATAATTATAATACTGCTCAATTGCATGACCTATTGTGTGACCAAAATTTAAAAGCATTCTTTCCCCAGTATCTTTTTCATCTTTTTCCACAACTTCTGTCTTAATTTTGCAACAATTATGAATGATGTATTCTATATTGTTCATAACTTCCTTCTTATCACTATAATTGATTAGACTTTTAAAAAACTCTCTATCTTTTATACAACCATATTTAATAACTTCTGCCATTCCATCATTAAATACTCTATCACTTAAAGTTTCTAGAACCTCTGGATCTATAACTACTTTCTTAGGATGATAAAAACTTCCTACTAAATTTTTACCTTTCTCTAAGTCTACTCCAACTTTTCCACCTACACTACTATCCACTTGTGCTAATAAAGTTGTAGGTATTTGTACAAAAGGTACACTTCTTAAATAAGTAGATGCAACAAATCCACCTAAATCTCCTATAACTCCTCCACCTAAAGTCATAATTAAATCACTTCTAGTAAACTTAAAATTTAAAAGTTCATCATAAATTAAAGGTAAAGTGAAAAAACTCTTACTTTCTTCACCAGGATCAAGTACTACCTTCTTAACCTCATAGCCAGCACTAATTAAATTATTTAATACTAGCTCTCCATAAAACTTATCAACATTTTTATCAGTTAAAATAAATATCTTATTACCTTTAAAAAGATTCTTTATCTCATCTGATAATTTATTTATTATTCCTTTTTCTATAATAATATCATAGCTACTATGAATTAAATTTACGGATAACTTCATTAAAACACCTGCTTTCCAATTAATAATTGATAATGGACAACTGACAATTACAATTGATAATTCATAATGGACAATTGATAATTTAGGAAAAACTTCTCTAAAGTTTATAAAAAATATTTCTTAATTCATAAACTCCTAAAGGAGTTTATTCCTTAATTATGCATTGTCCATTATCCATTGACCTATATTTCTCTTCCAACGGCTGCTGCAATAGCTTTTAATTCATCAAATAATGTTCCGTAATCTTCTGGTTTTATTGATTGTGGACCATCGCATAAAGCTTTAGCTGGGTCGTTGTGTACCTCTATTATAAGGCCATCTGCTCCTACTGCAACTGCCGCCTTTGCAAGAGGTGATATCATATATCTTTTTCCTGTTGCATGGCTTGGATCTACAATGACTGGTAAATGACTTAATTTTTTAATTGCTGGTATTGCACTTAAATCTAATGTATTTCTTGTATAAGTCTCAAATGTTCTTATTCCTCTTTCACAAAGAATTACATTTTCATTTCCTCCAGCCATTATATATTCCGCACTCATTAAAAACTCTTCTATCGTTGCAGATAAGCCTCTTTTTAATAGTATTGGTTTATTTGTCCTTCCTAATTCTTTTAACAAATCGAAGTTTTGCATATTTCTTGCTCCAACTTGAATTACATCTACATCTCTCTCAAATATCTCAACATCATATGGTGACATTATTTCTGTAACTATAGGTAACCCTGTTTGCTCCCTTGCTATTTTTAATAATTCTAAACCATCATACTCTAATCCTTGGAAACTATATGGTGAAGTTCTTGGTTTAAAAGCTCCACCTCTTAAGAAATTTGCCCCTAATTTCTTAACTTCATTTGCTATAAATGTCAATTGCTCTTCACTTTCTACTGAACATGGTCCAGCTATCATAGCTATTTTATTTCCACCTATCTCACTATTATTTACTTTTACAACTGTATTATCTGGATGGAATAACCTGTTAGCTTTTTTGAATGGCTCTTGCACATGCATTACCTTCTCAACATTATTATTTGCTTCAATTTTAAGAGGATCTATTTTGCTTGTATCTCCTACAAGTCCTAAGATTATTAATTCTGTTCCTATAACAGGATTAACCTTTACCCCTTGTACTTCAAGTTCTTCTGTAAGCTTTCTTATTTCCTCTTCAGTTGTTTTTGGTTTTAAAATAATTATCATGAACTTGCCCCCTTTTTATTAATTAATATCTGATAATTAATATTTGATGATTTAGATAATAATCTATATAAACTAAGCTATTTAGATTTTTATATTAAAAAAGAGACCTCAAATGAGCCCTCTTAAGTAATCAAAATTTCTTTACCTAATTATACCAAACAGCAACCTTTTGTCAATATAATGAAAGAGCTTCATATATTTTTAACTTTATAATATTGGAGCAATTAACATTATTAAGGCTTCTTTTATCCTTAACCATCTTCCTCGATTATTATACTCTTCCATAGTTACTAAATTACACTCTTCAATATCTTTACAAAAGATTTTTTCTTGTTCCTTTGCAAATTTATCTTCAAATATGAATGCATTTATCTCAAAATTTAATTGAAAACTTCTGATATCTAGATTTGCAGTACCAATACTACACACCTTTCCATCAGCAACCATAGTTTTTGAATGTATAAAACCTTTTTGATATCTATATATTTTAACTCCACACGCTATTAATTCTCCAATATTAGCACTTAATATCCATTCCATAAAGAAATGATCTGGCTCTCCTGGTACCATTAGTCTTACATCTACTCCAGATAATGCTGCAATCTTCAGCGCTTCTTTCATTGGTTCATCTGGCACTAAATACGGAGTTTGAATATATACATTTTTCTTTGCATTATTAATTATCTTCATATATGCATTCTTTATATATTCTTCTTTATGGTCAGGACCTGATGATATTATTTGTATTCCAACATCACCATAGCTTTCTTGCTTATTGAAGTATTTTTCATAACTTTTAAGCTCTTCTTCTGACGCATAATCCCAGTCTAAAATAAACCTCTTGTTAAGCTCATTTACAGCTTCTCCTTGAACTCTTATATGCGTATCTCTCCAAAAGTCAAATTGCTTTCCTTTGTTTATATATTCATCTCCAACATTAAAGCCACCTACATAACCAATGTTTCCATCTATTACAACAATCTTTCTATGATTTCTATAATTCAAACGTATATTAATATATGGTAATATTCCTGGGAAAAATACTGCAAATTTTATTCCTAAGCTTCTTATGTACTTTATATCTTTATTTCTTATGGACTTAGACCCCATTCCATCTATTAAAAGTCTTACTTCTACACCTTCATCTACTTTTTTCTTTAATTCATTTAGTATAGATTTTCCTAGTCCATCTAATCTAAATATATAATATTCAATATGTATAAAATCTTTAGCAGACCTAATATCATTTATTAAGTCCTTAAATTTATCTTCTCCATCAATGTAACTCTTAATGCTATTACCTATTGTATATAATGCTCCTGAATGATTATAATTCATCATTATAAGATCCACATATTCTTTTGATATTCTTTCTGCTCTTTTTTCTTCTTTAAATTTTTCAATTAAATCTTTTGCCTTTTTCTCATCTGTTACTTTCTTTTCTCTAAATATCTTTTGTCTATTTAAGTTTTGACCAAAAATTAAATATATTATAAATCCAACTCCCGGAAGAACTAATAATATTAACAACCATGCCCATGTAGTAGTAGGTTCTTTTCTTTCTATAAATATTAATGATATTGCAGATAAAATATTAATGGTATAGGCTATTATAAATAAAATAGATGCGCTCATCTTATCACCTCCAAGAATACTTCTAATTGATAAGTAATAATGCATAACTAATGAAAAAATTCAGCAAAGCTGAATTATAAAATATAAAAAACATATTTTCCTAAACTCCTAAGAATCTTATTCATCAATTATCCACTGTCCATTATACATCATTTATTATAATTATATCCACTTTTTATAAGTATTTAAAGAGATTCTATATTGTATTTTGTATATAAAACATCCTCATTTTCACATTACAAAAAGAGTGTTGTATTAACGTAATAATACAACACTCTTTTTTAAACGATACCCTATAAATAATCAGGCAAATTAGTTTTGTCCGAAATATCTGTCTAATAATCCCTTGAATGCTTGTCCGTGTCTAGCTTCATCTTTACACATTTC